>PXCI01000365.1 GCA_003566675.1 Clostridia bacterium | reverse complement strand
GCTTCGCAGCCTGGGCTATGCGGCCCTGGTCGCTGTGGGAGGATCCGTGCTCGGTGCGTTGGCGGGAATCCGCCTGCATCTATGGCGGAACCGGGCCGGGCTTTACCTGCGCTACCTGGTCCTGGTCATGGCAGTGGTTCCCCCCTATGTACATGCCCTCTCATGGTCAGCGCTCCTGCACGCTCTCAACCCGTTCCTGGCCCAGGTGGGGCTTCCCGCATTCCCCCTTCACGGTCTCTGGCTCAGCTGGTGGGTACAGATGATGGCCCTGATGCCCTTTGGAGTGGGCATGGCCCTACTCGGCTTCGAATTGCTCGATCCCTTCCAGGTGGACGCAGCCAGAGTGGTGCGGGATGATTATCACGTGTTCAAGAAAATCGTGATCCCTGCAGCGACACCCTCCATCGCCGCGGGAAGCGCACTCATCTTCCTTTTTACCCTGATGGACTACAGCGTACCCTCCCTGTACCAGGTCAACACCTATTCCCTGGAAATCTTCGCCGAATACAGTGCCTCGTACCAGCACAACAGGGCCTTTGCCCTGGCTCTTCCCCTGCTGGTCCTGGCCATGGCAACAGCCTGGATTTTCCAATCAGCCTTTCGCAGCCTGGTGGTCACCCCCGTGCCGTTGGAACGCAGACGCTTCCAATTTGCATTTCCGACCTGGTTTTCAGCGCTGCAGACAGGGGCCCTGACCTTGGTCCTGTTCCAGGTGGGCGTTCCCCTGTTCAGCCTGATCTCGGTCACCGGTACGTGGCAGAACCTGGTCCGACCGGCCCTTACTTCCACGTCAGAGACAGGTTACACCCTGATCATTGCCACAGCCGCGGCCCTCCTCTGCCTCCCCCTCGCCCTGGTAGCAGCCCGATGCATCAGTCTCAAGGGGGCCCTGGGCCGGGTGTGGTGGTTCGCCCTACTGCTGCCGCTGGCCCTCCCCGGCCCCCTGGTGGGCATCGGGTTGATCTTCCTGTGGAACCGGGCCCTGCCGGTGGACCTGTATGGCAGCCTACTCATGCCCATACTGGCGGGAGTAATTCGCTTCATCCCCATCGCCGCCCTGATCCTGCTGGCACGCTACAGCCGCATTGACCCGCTGCTGTTGGACGCAGCCCAGATCCTGCAAAAGAGCCGTCTGCATACCTTTCTCTTCATCCACCTACCGCTGCTGGGCAAGGCACTGTTGGCGGCCGCCCTTCTCGTGTTTGTGCTGACCGCAGGGGAGATCGCGGCAACATTGATGGTAGCACCTCCGGGACAGAACACGCTCACGATGAAGATCTACCAGTACCTGCACTACGGCGAAACCAGCTCCGTGGCCGGCCTCTGCCTGCTCATGTTGATGCTGGCGCTGGTCATGGGCGTGTTAGCCCTACACACGCTGTTCTTCGCCAAACGAACGGGAGGTAATCCGTGATGGACACCGTGGTGGTGAACGAGTTGACCAAGGCCTTCGATACGACTCCCGTGCTCAAGGACATGAGCTTCACGTTACCGCAAAAGTCGTTCCTGGTCGTGACGGGCCCCTCAGGCTGCGGCAAGACAACCCTTCTCCGTCTATTGGCCGGCCTCGAGACACCGGACAGCGGAGAGATTTTCCTCGAGGGCAAGCGGGCCAGCGCCCCCGGAAGGGTGCAAATCCCGCCCCACCGGCGCAATCTTGGGTTCATCTTCCAATCGCCAGCTCTCTGGCCGCATATGACAGTGGAGCAGAACATCCTCTTTGGACTGAAGGACATGGGGAAAAAGGAGGCCACGGAGCGGATGACAGAACTCATGGACAAGTCCGCCATCCTGCATCTATCGGGGCGATATCCCGATGAGATATCCGGAGGTGAGGCCCGACGGGTCGCCCTTGCCCGGTCCCTTGCACCGCGCCCGTTTTGCCTGCTCGCGGACGAACCCCTGACAAACCTGGACGTGGCACTCAAAGACAGGCTACTCGAATTCACGCTGCAGACCATAGCGAGTGGAGGATCCTCCCTGATCTACGTGACGCACGATATGGAAGAAGCCTCCCGCGTTTCCACTCGCCGAGTGGATCTATCGGGCAGTGGAGGAGCGGAAAACCGTGCCTAGACCGAATCGAATCTGGTCCATGTGGTTTCTACTACTGGTGCTGGGCGCAGGCATTTTCGTCCTGACCATGATTGACAAGCAGTTAGAGGAGCGACGAGAACAGACAGCTCTCATGGCACTCCCGGACGGATGGCACGTGCTGTTGAGAGCGGAAAATGTGATGAGCATGGCCGAAATGGGCGACCGGATCTGGGCCGGCGGGCGTCGCGGAGTGTATGAGATTGACCGCCAGACGGCAGAGGTCATACGCCAGATGGAGTTCCCCTGGCCGGTTGCCTACGTTACATCCGTTCTCGTCGACGACCAGGAAAGACTCTGGGTCGGCTATGAAGACGGTGTCGTCGTCTGGGACGGCAGCACCTTTACACACCTCACCGCACCGGATTCCCTTCCCGACAACCGGGTGAACACCCTTTACCAGGACAGTAGCGGCCTAATCTGGGTCGGAACCTGGGGCGGCGCCGCATTCCACGATGGCCTCGACTGGAACTGGATCACCACCGAAGACGGCCTGGCAACAAACATGGTCAATGCGATCATGGAAGATAACGTGGACAGCCTCTGGTTTGGTGCCTATGCAGTGCCTGACGGAGCCGTCAGCATTCGGCACGGCGACGGCACCTGGCAGTACTTTACCACGGCGGAGGGACTGCCAAACGACAACGTGACCGCCTTCCTGGAAGTGGAGCCGGGTGTCGTCTGGGTGGGAACGGGTTTCTACACCCGGGGCGGTGCGGCTCTGTTTGCCCACTCCGGCGAAACCTGGACGTTGGAGAACATCATGGAGAAGGAAGACGGCCTGGCAGGAGAAAAAGTTCGCTCCCTTTACCAGGACGACCTGGGAAGCCTTTGGTTCGGCTCCGAGTTCGACGGGGTCATGATCATGCGCGGGGGTAATAGGACCATCCTCACCGAGGACGACGGACTCTCCCACCAGGAGATCCTCTCCATCTTGCAGGACGCCGACGGCGATATCTGGCTGGGTACGTTAGACGGGATTACTAAGTTGGACAATGAAGTGGTCCAGGAGCTTCCACGCACCCCCGAAAAACCATAGTTCGACCTACGCAAAAACCCAGGATTCTGACGCACCCCAAGCCCGAGTTGGAAATAAAAGGAGCGACACATCAGGGACGGTGAAGCCACGCCCGGCTGAAATCAAAAGCAAACCCGTAGGGAACCGACAAACCGCGGAGACGTCCCACGGCAGCACCTCGAACTTCACTGCTCCACAGGCTGAGGTAAAGCTGCTGATCGTGGGCCAGTTGGGTGAAGTCACGATACAGGTCGCGTCTGTGTCCCGGATCAGGAGCATTGAACATCCGTTGCAAGATATCGTCAAGGTTGTGGCGCACGTCCGAGGTCTCTGGATAGCGCCATATCTGAGAGACATTCCAGTAGCTGTCGGAGTGCAGGTTCACGGTATAAGCTGACCAATCCACGAGGTCTGGCACCAGGACCCAGTAGGAAAGATCAAACTCTCCTCCCCGCATCCGATCATAGTACTCCTCGCGGGGCACAATCTCCAACTGCACATCGACCCCAATGCGGCGAATCTGTTCTGCCAGCGCCTCCGACACCTGCACCCGCACCGGATCCTCATCGGTGAGCATGTTCAGAAGAAGGGATCTGCCGTCCTCACCGTAACCCGCGTCATCCAGGATCTGCGCGGCCTGCGTAGGACTGCCCCCCAAATCACGGCTGTGGCGATCATCGGGCGCATCCGGAAGATCTCCAATGGCCATCGCCTGGGCATCTCCACCAAAGAGCCTCTCTATCAACTCATGCCGGTCCACGGCGTAATGAAGGGCCCGACGGACCGTCACATCAGCCAGGCTGTCCAAATTCAGCGCCACCAGGTGATGATCCAGATTAACCCGCGTGAACGTATAGCCTAGTTCCTCGGGGATCTCGTATCCGGGTGACACCTCGGCGATGAGATCAAAACCTCCGGCGAGGAGCTCGGCGGGGTCCTCTTCGGGATCAACGTTTACAAAGGCAATCGAATCGAGGTAGGCCCTCCCCTGCCAGTAGTCCTCGAAGGCGGCCAGGTAGACTAGGGGCAGTGCATAACTCATGTCCGTGTGCTGGATCTGATCATCAGGAAGCGGACGCAGCATCTCGCCTTCGAGTTGCTCCGGAGGCGGCACCACGTGAAAAGGCCCGAGGCCCACGGGTGCGGAATAGAAATCGGCACCCATCTCCTGTACGGCTTTCAACGAGACGAGGCCGGTTTCGGCCCTCGAAAGATTGAACAGAAAGTTCGGATCAGGATACAGCAGATCGAGACGAAGCGTGAGGTCGTCAATGACCTCCATCTGCCGGATCGAGCTCAGCCAGGAACCGGCCATAACGGGCGAACCGACCTCTCTCATCCGCATGAGATTGTCCCTGACTGCCTCCGCATCACAGTCACTGCCGTCGGAGAACACCAGATCCGGTCGCAGGTAAAGAACGTAGCTCAGGCCATCCTCCCCTGTCTCCCAACTGCTTACCACGGCACCCTGAAGTCCGCCGACGAAGTCAAAGTGGAACAGCGAGTCGGTCAGAGCCCTTGCCACCATTCTCTCTGATGGCGTTGCAGCCTGGTGGGGATCCAGAGTCTGTAAATTTTCAGGTAGACCCACCTTGAGACTTCCGCCGTCGACGGGGTTAGATACTACGCTTTCCGACGCGGTCTGCAATTCTGGCTCGGGGACTTCCGTCGCCCCTGGTGAACCGAAGAAGAACAGCAGGATAACCAGCAAAACGACCCCTGCCATCACCGACACTGTTTGTCTCATGATCTCCTCCTACGCCCAGTGGATTACTTACGGCTACAACAACATCCTATCATCACTACCACTCCGCTGGATACAACGGGGCAGCTGTCGTGCTCAGCGGTGATGATCACATCGTTGAAAAGATGCACTCCCAGCTCGGCTTCTTCCTCAAAGATCCAGTAGACGCCATCTCGACGCATGGACCCCAAACAGATCCTGTGACCCTGGCGGGGTTCATCAAGCCAGACCTCGAACAAATTGAGGACCTCGCCGGTGGTCAGGTCCCGCCCAAAGTACGAGGGCTCGGGCAGATCCCGCACCCGAACCGACACAATGTTCGTTTCGTCATCCAGCAGCGCCTCTCCCCGTGCCTTCTGTGACTGAGGTTGCGTCCCAATCATGTGACACTTCCGGCCTTGCAGTTCCACAAAACCGCCTCCCCCAATATGGTTTCTATGTAGTATATGTTTCAGGACCCGTAGGGAGGAATCTCCACGCGGCTACTCGTCGCGTCGGAAGGAGGTAAAGGGGCCCAGGGGAAGGAGGTCTCCCCTGAGAGCGTGAATCGCCGGAGTCGTATACAGGGGCAGCAGCAGGCAGGCATCCGCAGCAATCTCGAGCACCTCGGCATATTTTTTTGCACGCTCATCTTCTGACCCGGCGGCACGGGCATCCAGGAGAAGGTCATCGATTCGCAAATGATCCGCCGTATTGACCGTGACCCCGCCCGCCGAATGAAGCCAGGGAAACAAGAAAGCGGACCCCGCGGGAGAATGCTCAGCCCAGCCCACCAGGGCCAGATCATACTCCCCGGGGAAATAACGGGCTAAGAAGCGGCTCCAGGGCAGAATCTCCAGGTCAACGGCAAAACCCGCATCAATGAGACGGTCAGAGATTCGCCGAGCTACGGTTTCGCCCCCAGCATACACCCCTTCGGGTGCAATCATCTGCAAATTCAGGGGAATGGGGAGGTCCGCAATGCCACCATACACCAGGGAGCCGTTTTCGGTCCGCCACATTCCAGCCAGCTCCAGGGCATCCTCTGTGAGCTCCGGGTCCCAGGGGCGACCCATGGGCCGGGTCACCGCAGCATTGAGAGGATGCTCCGCAGGTAGCCAGCTGGAAATGGGAAGCAAATGACGGGAAAACTCATCGGGCTCCTCAAGCAGGGAGATGGCATCGCCAATCGCGTGGAACAGGGCACTTCTCACCTCGACGTCTCCAAGGGGGGTGCGCCGGTGGTTCAGGACCAGTCCCCGCACATTCAGCTCGGCCAAGGATTCGATATGCATGCCCAGTCTCACGGCAACGGGTGAGGCCTCTTCTGGCCGCAAATACATGATAACCCCGGCACGGTCGAACAGATCCTGCACCCCGGGATCCCAGGTGTCCGGGTCGCTGAGATCCACATCCGGAGGCAGCGCGTGGAAGATGACAGAACGAAAGTCCTGCCCATCAACGGCCCTGAGGATCACCGAGCCTTCAGGTGTGAAGCCGCCGTAGCGATAGTCACCGGTTCCGAGGGGAACCCCTCCCTCCACGGGGCTTCCCACCAGCATATTGGGGGAGGTAAGCACTGCCGACACAAACTCACCGTCGGGGTGGGAAAGGTGAAAGCGAAGCGTATGGACATCGGGGGCCACGATGTCGGCTACGCCCACCAGGCACGTCGCCAGGGGCGAATCGATCTTCGTTCTCAGGGCGGGAAGCCAGGCCCGGCGAATCGCGTCGGCTGTCACCGGGGTTCCGTCGTGAAAGGTCGCCTCCGGGTCGAGGAAGACATCCCAGGTCCACCCTTCGTCGCTACTCGACCAGCCAACCGCTAGATCGGGCTCGATTCCCTCTGGCACCGGCCGGACAAGCCCGCGGTACATCTGTCGCGCCACAGCAGCGGAAGCGAAGTCATCCCGCCTGATCATGGAAGGATCCAAGGTGAGGCCATCTGACCGGACAACCACGTGCAGACGATCCGGATCCACAGATTCGGTCTCCCGGGGCAGATCCTCTTCTTCCTCTGGTTCCGAGATGGGCAAACCCGTCGTTGGGCCGCATCCGCTGAGAACTCCCACCGAGAAGAACAATAAGCAACCCAACACAAACAGACCAGACCGCGTGAACACCATGCACCTCCCAATACCTATGTGTGGGCCCGCACCCTCGACGCAATACTCACCGCAGCCAGAGCCTTGACGATGTCCCCAGGCACGTAGGGCAGGACTCCGATCACCAGGGCAGCACGGAAGTCGATCCCCATCACCCGTCCCAGCTGCCAGGCTCCAACCCCATAGACAACCACGAGTCCTCCCGCAATGCAGCTGCCTAATTGGGGAAGCAGGCCCTCTCTTGCCTCTGAGAGTACGCCCAGGACCCAGGCCCCGATGACCATGCCCACGAGATAGCCCCCGGTCGGTCCAAACAAGACGGCCGCGCCTCCCATTCCCCCGAAGATTGGAATGCCGACCAGGCCCAGAAGCAGATAGACCAGCTGGCTCAGCGCTCCATCCCTTGGCCCAAGGACCAGGCCAGCCAGCATGGTCCCCAGGGTTTGCCCAGTGACGGGAACCGGTGAGAAGGGCAGGGGTATCCGCACAAAAGAGAGGGCGGCCGTTATGGCAGCAAGGAGTCCGATTCGCAGTAGGACCCGTACATCCCTCATTCGTCGTCTCCCAAGGCCTTCAGGTAGGGTCTCCCCGCCGCATCTTCTACCATCACGGCCACGGTATCGGACGTGCCCATCTGACTCGCCCACTTCACATCGTCACCCAGACCCAGGTGTACCAGGTATTGGACGTGGGCCATCTCTCGGAAGGCTTCAGCCACCGACCTTCTTTGCTCGGCTGCGTACTCACGTGCCGCGATGGCACCCTCCTGGAGATGCCATCGGGAGGGGTCTCCCTCGGTCAGGCGACGGGTCAATACGCCCGCAAACAAAAGGTCCTCCTCCGAAAGGCGTGATCCCCGGTCGGTTCCTGCGCACACGATGAGCACCGGACCCTTCTCGCACGCCTCAATGTGCACGGCAACAGCCTCCAGGTTATTGAAGCAGCCAGCGATCACCCATCGGCCCTCCCTGGAATGTCCCAGGGCCATGGTCCCATTGCTGGTTGTCAGGACGATGGGTCTTCCTGCAACGACCTCCCGCGTGTACTCCAGCGGTGAGTTACCCAGATCGAAACCTGGCAAAGCCAGCCCTTCCCGTTCGCCGCCGACCAGGGCCCCGAGATCCCGACCGAGGGCTCTGGCCTTTTCCGGATCATCTACAGGCCAGACCCCCTGGGCACCGGCAGCGAGGGCAGCTGTGAGGGTCGTCGTAGCCCGGAGCACATCCACCACAACCACTCCGACTCCCTCCAGATCCCTGCAAGGCACGTCTCGGGCTGTGAATACCACATCCAGCGAAGTCTCTTTCAAAGTCGCCCCCCGTTCATGGACGCATCTCCGGACCCCAGTCTCTGGTCAATCCCCGCTGGACCAGATCCCTGAGGAGCTTGCCGTCCACATTGCCGCCGGTGAGGATTACCGCCACCCGCTTGCCCTCACCAGGAACGGCGCCATCGAGGACTCCCGCCAGTGACACCGCTCCCGAAGGCTCAACAAGAAGCTTCATCCTCTCGAGGACCAGGAGCATGGCATCGGTGATCTGATCCTCGGACACCTGGTGAAAGGCGTCCACATAACGGCTCACGTAGGAAAAGGGAAGATCTCCCGGTTTCGGGGTCCGCAGCCCGTCGGCGATCGTGTCAATCTCTGTGTAGACGGGCTCACCGGCCTTCACCGACAGGTACATGGCGCAGGACCCATAGGGCTCCACCCCGATCACGGTCGTCTCCGGTCGCTCCAGTTTAGTCGCTGCTGCCACCCCGGACATGAGACCTCCACCGCCAATAGGGGCGACGATAACATCTACATCGGGCAACTCCTCGATAATCTCCAGTACACAGGTTCCATGCCCCGCCATGATGTCCTCATTGTCCGTCGAATCGATGTAGGTCATCTTCATCTCCTGGGCCATCTCCCGGGCTCGCTTCTTGCGTTCATCACTGTATCGGCCATGCAGTACGATCTCGGCCCCGTATCCGCGCACTGCACGGAGTTTAGACTCCGGGGCGTCCTCCGGCATGACCACCAGGCAGCGTGTGTGAAACCGCGAGGCGGCCCAGGTCACCGCAGCGGCGTGGTTGCCCGAGGATGCAGTGATGACCCCGCACTGTCGTTCAGACACTGACATCTTGCGCAGCCGGTTGTAGGCTCCCCTTATCTTGAAGGCCCCGACCTTTTGCAGATTCTCTGGTTTCACCCACACGCTATGCCTACTGTATCGGCTAAAGGTCCCCGAATACTGAAGTGAAGTGGGTTGAGTCACTCCCTCAAGGGCGCCTCTGGCATCAGTAAAATCCTCCCGCTTCAGCATTGAGATATCTTTCCTCTCACCCGAGGAATTCTCCGGGATGTATTTGAGACACATACATGGTATGCTTCATTAGGAATTAGCGAGTACACGTACCGATTCCTGCTGCGAACCGTACGAGGAGGGACCACATCCATGACCACTCCCAGTTCATCTGAAATCATCACTCGCATGAGAGACGCCATCGCCGAGGTAATCGTCGGATATGAAGAAGCCGTCGATTTGCTCCTCACTGCCCTTCTGAGTAACGGCCACATCCTGATCGAGGACGTACCCGGCGTAGGCAAGACCATGCTGGCCCGCACCCTCGCCGTCATAAGCGGCCTCGATTTCAAGCGGATTCAGTTCACCCCGGACCTTCTGCCGTCCGACGTCACTGGAATCAATATGTATGATCCCCATAAGGGTGAGTTTAACTTCCAGCCCGGTCCGGTGTTCACCAACATACTTCTCGCCGATGAGATCAACCGCGCCACCCCACGCACCCAGTCCGCCCTACTGGAATGCATGCAGGAGAGACAGGTCACGCTGGGCGGTGTAACCCGTCCCGTTCCGAACCCCTTCGTGACCATTGCCACCCAGAATCCCGTGGAGATGTCCGGTACCTTTCCCCTGCCCGGAGCGCAACTGGACCGATTCCTCATGCGGATCTTCCTGGGATATCCCACCGAATCGGACGAGATGGAGGTTGTTCGACGATACCGACGCCCACAGAATCCCGAAGAACGGGTGAGCGCGGTGGTCAGCCCAGAGGACATCGTGCAGCTCTCTCAGGCTGCAGCCGAGGTCCATCTCCGAGACGACATCCGCGACTACGTCGTGACCTGCGTCCGCAAAACGAGGGAAGCCCCCGGCATTGAACTGGGAGCCAGCCCTCGCAGCGCTGTCATGCTCGCCAATGCTTCCCGGTCCCTGGCGTTCCTCAACGGCAGGGATTATGTGATTCCCGATGACGTCCAACGCCTGGTTCCACCCGTCCTGGGCCACCGCCTGGTCACCAGCGAGGAGAGCTGGTTGCGCGGGCGCGAGGGCGAAGCAATACTTAAGGATATCCTTGAGACGATCCCGGTACCTGGTGAGTGACAATGAACCGTCACATGATCCTGTGGATGTTCTTTGTCATACTGATCCTGATAGGGGTACTCACGGAAACCCCCGCGGTCACCTTCATGACCCTGGCAGTGGCACTAACCCTGGTTGCAGGTCAACTCTGGGCCCGTTCTGCAGTGGCCCACCTGGCCTACCGCCACGAGGCTCCCGCTAATCGGTGTCTGACTGGGGAAAGCCTCGATCTGAACGTGGAGATGGACAACCCCACATTCCTTCCCCTGCCCTGGGTGGAGCTGACAGACTTCGTACCCCAGAAGGGATTCTACCTGGGCAGTCGTGACCCGTCCGCCAAAGAAAACCTGGTCATTCGCACCGGCATGGCCTGGTTTCAGCGAATAAAGCGCACCTACAAAGTCACCCTCACCGCTCGGGGCTTCTACCCCATTGGGCCCTCGACCCTTCGGGTATGGGATCCCCTGGGGCTGACCTTCGCGGAAAAGAGAATCCGTGACAGCCTCTATTTCCTAGTCTACCCCATCACCGTATCGCTGAAGGACCTCAAGATCACATCAGACCACCCCTTCGGCGATCCGGAGCGTCAGAGGTGGCTCTTCCAGGACCCTTTCTCCGTCGCAGGAGCCCGCGCCTATGAACCGGGTGACCCGCTCCGGTTCATCCACTGGCCGGCCACGGCTGCAACGGGTGAGATGATGACCCGGCAGATGGAGGGCATGCGTAGTCCCGATGTCCTCATTTTTTTAAACCTCCGCACCATGATCACGGCCTGGCACGGTACAGTGCCTGTTCTGCTGGAACTGTCGATCACCGCCGCTGCATCGATTGCCCGCTACGGCACAAACAGGGGCTACCGGGTAGGCCTGTACGCCAACGGCAATATGCAGAAGGCACGAACCGATGAAAGTGCCCCACTGCTGCAGGTGCCTCCGTCATCCCATCCTCGCCAGCTGCGAAGAATCCTCTCTGCCCTGGCACGGACGGCCCCCCACGGCAGCGCTCCTCTAGAAAAGACCCTCAGAAAACACACGGGGGGCGACCTCTATAGTTCAACGCTCGTTGTCATCTCTGCGGTGGTCACCGACGGACTCCGATCACAGCTGGGACTCATGGTCCGCCAGGGATACTCCGTCACCCTGGTATACACAGGGGACGATACCGCTCCCGAAATCCCAGGCATTGTGTGCCATGAACTTGGTGGAAGCAGGAGGTGGGCCCAAATTGCAGATAGCTGGGGACACTCCACTGAATAACCGAATTGTGACCACGCTGATGCGGACATCCATTGACCTGTGCTGGCTCCTGCCCGCATCCTATCTGATGGGGTTCAGCCTGTACGGAGAGGGAGCCATGATCGACGGGGCCACCGTTCTCATTGCTCTATACGTCCCAGCCATCGTCGCCGCCGTGCTCTGGCACCTGGGCGTGGATTCGCCTCGTCGCACAACGCTGGGGGTCATCTGCTTCTCTTCTGTGTGGATCGGAGCAATCTGGTGGCTTCATAACAGAGAAGCTTTCGACGCGGGTCTGTTCCAGGTCTTCCAGGCAGAACACTTCCCCCTCGCCCTTGCCACGCTGATCTACCTGGGGGTACTCGTCTACCGGGCCGTTGCGGCCAGCATACGCCCGGATGCCCACATGATCACGGCCAATGCAGTGCGAGGGTGTGGACTGACCGCCCTGATGCTGCTGATGCTGAAATATAATGCGGACTGGTACCCGGTCTGGCCCGTTCTTCTTCTACCCCTGGCCCTGGTCGGTTCCTCGGTGGCAGCTCGGGCCTCACTGATCACACCGACTGCCGGTGAAACCCGCCTCGGCTGGCGAGGTCGATGGGCGATCATCGCCTTGCTCGTGATGCTTCCCCTCGGTGCCACGCTGCTTCTTGTCAGCCTGTCTGCCCCCGGCTTCTGGGCTGCAGTGGGATCCGCCCTCTACAGCGCATGGTCGGTCATCACCGAAATCATCGTCTTTATCATCTACCCGTTCGTCTACATTATCTACCTGGCCTACAATCTCCTGGCCCGGTTCGTGCCCGAGGAGGGAGAAACGCCGGAGCTGGACATGGCAGGACCGCCGGACATGGGAGAATACGGACCCGTAGGCGAGTCACCCCTGGCAGCTGCCCTGCTCATCGCCCTTCGCATCGCAGGCCTATTAATCGTCGTTGGGGGACTGATCTGGGCCTTCCAGCGCCTCCGCGCTCCCACCCTGGAGGACGACGATGGGGACTACAGCGAGGAACGGATCTCCCTGTGGGACCCGGAGGCCTTTGGTCGCCGCATACGCGAGCTACTGAGCCCCGGGAAGGATCCGGCAACGGCACGAGTATCGGCCCGCACCGCCACGGAACAGAAGGTGCGAGCGCTGTACCGGGAAATGGTTATGACAGCGCAGCCGGTATACCGATCCACCCCGTTCCAGACCCCCCGGGTCTTCTGCAACCACCTGGTGCAAAAAGCCAGGTTCCTATCCCAGGTTACGGAGAGCCAAATATATCGACTTCTCCATCTTTATGAAGCCGCTCGATACGGCGCACCTCGTGAGGATGAACAGATGCAAAAAGATGCAGAAGAGGCCATGGATCTGCTGCGGAAACAGGACTGGAAAGCAGTCAGTCGGAGGGATCGCTGATCTCCTCCGGCACGGGGTCGAAAAACTCACGCCTTATGCTCAATATACCGTCCACCTGGCTGACGGTCACGCTGTCGATGGCTCGCAGGAAGATGTCTCCGGTGAGAAGCTCCTCAAAATGCAGCAGCAGCGCGGTCATGGGTACGTCCCGAGGTGTCGTTAGCCCCCGCACCCCGGCCCCACCGGTGGTTCCTGGATCGATGTGCACCGTCCCGCTTTCATCATTGACCACAACCCGAAGCCTGTGGGTGTGAGCGGAAGCCACTACATCCGCCGTCCCCGCGTCGACCAACCTCGCCACGGGGCGAGGATCGTGACTGACTGCCAGAAGGAAGGCGGGTTCTTCCAGGGCGAGGGCCCTGGCCTCCACCAGGTAGCGCCTTGACAGAGCATCAAACTCCTCTGTGGAGGCCTCAGCAGGAGCGTCTCGCTGCGAAGATGGGTCCGGGAAACCCAGGATATGAATGCCTCCGAGTTCCACGGTTCCGTCCACAACCGTGACGTTTGGAATCTCATGCATTATCTGCACCACCCCGGGGGATTCGTGATTTCCAGGGGCGAAGATGTAAGGTACGTTCAGGTTCGCAATCTCCCGGGTGATCCGCGCCTCCAGGGCAGTCCCCCAGTCGGTCAGGTCACCCAGGTCGACGATAGCGCGGACGGGATAGCTGGCCACCATGCCCCCCACAAAATCCACGGCAGGCACATTGTTGTGGATGTCCGCCACAACCAGTAGGCTGAAACCCCCATCCACTCCCTCCAGCGCGGGCAGGCCGCCCCGCATCCCGTATAGCTGCATCAGGCTCGCACCCAGGGTGCGCATCTCCTGGCGCAGGCTTTCCAGTCGATCCATCCCGTGCTGTACGGCCGTCAGTGCCCCGGGGAAGGCTGCCACCGGGCCCTCCAGTCGATGATGGTAAAAGGCCTCGGGATCATAACTTGCGTAGGTAATGGAACTCAGAATCGCCACAATGATAAGACCCGATGCAAAGGCCATGACCAGAGACCTTGGATCCCGCAGATTCAACATCAGCGCCGCTGCAGTCGCCGACAGCGCTGCGACCACCATCAGGGACAGAATATAGGAGAGGGCGATACGCCGGACCTCTTCCGTCAGATCCGGCAAAAATGTCCCCGATACCGCTCCATCGATCATGACGCCCAGGGACTGCATCTCGATCTGGCGAAGGGACAGCTCGATTCGAAAGGGCAGGGGATGAGTATCCGCTGTGAGTCTGCCGACGGGGGGAACATCCAGGCGGGTAGATCCAGAGGAAGCGAGGACTGTTCTGACCTTGACCTCCAGGCCTCCCCAGCTGTAGTTTCTCTGGCTGAGAAATTGCAGGCTGAAGCAAACGCCCAGCACAATAGCGAGAATAAGAAAAGCCGCGCGCCACTTCACTCTCTGGCCCCCTCAAGTTTGTGTTGATTGCAAGAGACATTGATGGAGTCTACTGAAAGACTATGCTAAGGGCCACTACATCAACAATGTATCAATCCTGCCAGGCTTGAGGTATGCTGCCAATCCGTCAGCTTCCGATTTCGTCGAGCACATAAAGAACACGAGACTTCTGTATGACCCGACTCAGGGTCACCGTTTCTGCTACCACCTGCACTACCACAAGGACAGCCAGCATGGCCCATCGAACCGTCGGAGGGCTGTTCACAACGACCGCGGCTCCCAGCATCGCCCCCCATCCATTGGCCCCGGCATCACCCATCATCACCTGTCCCGGAAGATCGCGGAGCAAAAAGACCAGGACCGGCAGGACTAAGAGAAGGCTGGCAACGCCCGGGTTCCGTGCCATCAATGAAGCAAAACCCAGAAGCAAAACCTTGCCCGCCCTTCCACGCCTCACATCCAGGGCATTGGCCACGCTGGCTGAAAGGGCCACCACAAGGGCGTCTCTGGTGACGGACACGGGCGCCCCTGGCGCCAGAAGGGAGGCCAGGAGAAGCGCTCCACCGCCGCCGGCGAAGACCTTCACAGCCCCCGATGTCAACTGACCCGCCCACAGGGCCCCCAGGTGGCCGCGCCAACCCTTGATGGGGCGCTGCTGCAGGTCGCGACACCCACACGAGTCATCATACAGCCCAACCCCCGCGAACAAAAGGCCCGCCGTTGCGGGAAATACCGCAGCACCTCCAAGGGACAGGAGCATCAGGCCCTGGAGTAGGATCGTGGGAAAGGCCACGGACGTTGGGATCAGGTAGCCGGACGTATTCTGTCGATGTAACCCGGCGTTCCCTGCCCATGCCTCGCCCCATCCACTGATGTAGTGAAAGCTCAGAAACACGCAGACAACGACAAGAATATCAACCGCCATCTTTAGATAACCCCCCTCGTCTGTGCTGAGAAAAGGCATAGGAGACCCCAAAACACATCCCACATCTGCCGGGCCCGGTGGCGGATGTGGCCTGCGGACATCCCCGTTACCCGGTGCTGCATGGCCGTTTCGACCTCCTGCAGTCGAAATCCAGACTTGAGGGCCTTCGCAGTGAAGACCGTTTCCACTCCAAATCCCTTGACACAGGGCCCTACTGCCTTCCAAACAGGGGGGGTGAAGGCTCGCTGTCCCGAAAGAGGCGCTCGGACCAGCTGCCCCGTAGCCCGTTTTATCCCCCATCGGGCGAGCCTGACGACCATTCCAAAACCCCGCCCGCCGTCCGGAGGAAAGATGGCCGTGGCCAGATCCGCCTGCCCCGCGGCGATCGGCTCGATCAGGCGCTGAGCCTCGCAGGAGGTGGTGCCCAGGTCCGCATCGCAAAAGACAAAAATGTCAATGTCTCGTCCCAGGAGCAGATTCATCCCATGATTCAGTGCAGCTCCCTTGCCCTTGTTGGTCCGGGTGCGGCTGAACATGACCCTCGGATCCTCCAGTGAAGCCACCGCGGCAGCCGTGCCGTCCTTTGAACCGTCGTCGACCACCAGCACACCCTCGATCTGGGGAATGTTCAGAAGTGCTCTGACCGTGGCCTGTATGCGCTGCTTCTCGTTAAAGGCAGGGACCACTGCAAAGGCCATCCTATCCTCCCGTCGTCATCCGGAAATGCAGGGCGAGAAGGCGTAGCAATACGTTGAAACCTGGGGACAGCCACAGCATCAGGGCAAGGGGAACCAAACCTGCACCCATCAGAAGGGCGATATCCCCGGGTCGGGGATGGACGCGGTAGAGTTTGCTCACTCCCTTGGCATCTACCAGTTTGCACCCGACGCGCAACCGGACGAGCATGGTGCTGGCCATCCCGGCTCTCCCCTTCTCCAGGAATTCAACGGGGTCGGTGTGGGTACCCACCGCGACAATCAAATCCGCATCCATCTGATCCGCAAGGAGCAGAGCTGCATCCTCACTGGTCCCGTGCACAGAGAAGACATCACACGCGAGCCCCAACGCATCCAACCTCTCTTTCCCCGGCGCTGAGCCATCGGGATAAGCGTGAACGATGATCTGGCAGCGCCGCCTGGAGAGGCTCTCAAGGGTGCTGTCGCTTACGCTATCCATGTCCCCCAGCAAGATATCGGGATCCCAGCCAGCCTCAACCACCGCATCTGCGGCTCCATCCACGGCAATCACCACTGGATTCTGCTCGGTTACGTAGGTACGAATCGCACGCATGTCCTCCCGGTAGTTTCGGCCCCGGACCACCACAAGGGCCGGTCTGCCCACCGCATCCACCTCAAGGGCCGGCAGCTGGGGCTGTTCCAGCAACAGGGTCTTCTCACAACGCGCGAAGGACAACGTGTTGTCAACGAAATCACACAGTTGAAGCGACAGGTTGTCCCGGGCCAACTGCATCCTCGGGGCCAGCTGCTCGGAAGTAATCTGTCTGCCCCGGGCCACGACTTCCCCTCCGCTGCATACGAAATCATCCCGTATATGGACGAAGGTTCCATCGGGGACCTCAAAGATCTCCTCGCCAACCCGGTCAAGGATGACGATCCCGGCGCCCAGGATCATCTCCGGTCCCGGCGTACACAGATCGCCGGTAAAGGTCTCCTCGATATTCAGCACGGCCCGAACACCTCTCTCGATGAGGTCTTCGGCCACCACGGAATCCAGGTCGCAGTGGGCCACCACTGCAATATCCCCCATGCGAAGACGATGCACCAGCTGCTTGGTCTTCCTACCTTTGCGAATCCGACCGCGAATCACGTCGGACATACAAACACCCCCGGACACATCTTCGGCTCTCAGTATTCCCGCTTCGGCAAGACTGTACCCACACCACGACCGGCATCGGACAGCGCCGGCAAACTCGAGATATCTCGCAAGGGCCCTTCCGAAAGCATACCAACAAGATCGCAACGAAAGGCCCTCTCAGGGACGAGCGGCTCGGTAGCCAGAGTCGAGATATGAAGAATCGCAGAAGGCAGGTTTCTTTACGGGGTTCCTCGCGCGCAGATGAAAACGGCCACGTAAAGACCAAGCTGTACGAGGGCCAGTACCGGAAGGGACCATCGAAAGACGAGATGGCGCGTCTTGTGGCGGAAATAGACCATGCCGAAGTAGGTGCCGGCGGCACCACCGGACCATGCGACCAAGAGCAGGCTCCGTTCGCGAATCCGGCGAGATCGCAATACGGCCCGCCGTTTGTCCAGCCCCATAAGAAGCAGCCCGAAAGCGTTCAGCAGGACCAGGTATGCGGTCAGGATCTCCAGGAAAACGATCATATGCAATTCCATGTTTCACAGATCGCAGCATCAAGGCGGAGCCTCAACACACCTCCAGAATCTTCTCCCTCGGGCCGTTGAGGGACATCATCAACTCTGACGGTGATGCTTCGGGGCCTCATGTGCAGCGTCCGATCAGCTTGTTCTTCAGGCATGTGGCAATATGCAGGTCCCTCGAGGCTCCACTTTCTGTCTCAACCGTCATGACGCCCTCTTCATCATCCACATTTCTGACGGTAACCTCGCCGTAACGAATATGACTCAGCTGCGCCCCGACGACCAGAACCGACCGATCGACAATGGGGTGCCTGAATCCAGGAGGCTTCTGCCGGACCCTTCCCCCGTCTGGCCCCGCATTGCGCCGTCCACCTCGGACGCGATATGCTGGTCTGCCTGAGCTCTTCTGCCCCTGTTGCCTGCGTGCCTTCACCCTTGGATCCCCCGGGGGCAGCAGGGCGCTCTCAATTATGAACCTTGAGACCTCGGGCCGGCTGCTGCCGTATTTTTTCGGAACACTGAGGGTCAGATCCTCGACCGTCCGCGTGACCGCCACGTAGAACAGGCGTCGTTCCTCCTCCTCGTCACTGTTGCCTTCCGCCAGCATGGCAGATGAGGGCTGGATTCCCTCCAACACGTCGATGATCCACACGTGGGGCCATTCCAGGCCCTTGGCCGAATGACAGGTGGTCAGGACCAGGCCGGGGTCGCTGTCGGTGAGGCGGATCGCTTGCCTCATGATCTTCCGAATGCGATGTACACGCTGGACAAAGTCGTTTCCGTGGGCGAGCAGCTGAAAGGTATCGTACTGCTGGTAGTATATCTTACTGCCCTCAGGGTTTCTTGCCTGGTCTGTGAGGTGCTTCCGGTAGTTGAAGGACTTCTGCCGCAAGAAATCCTTGAGCCTGGCGAGGTCCGGAGTATCCGGGTTCCGCCTGTGGTAGCGGATCAGGGCCTGGTAGAAATCCCAGACCGCATCCTGTTGCCGCCGGGACAGGTTCGGATGACGCGCAAGCACTTCCCAGACGTCCGGGCTCACGTCGGGCAACCGATCCTTGACCTCGAGCAACAACCTGTGAGGGATATAGCGAGTAGGCTTGTTCATCAGTTGGACCACATCCCGGACCTGGGGCTCTGAGGGGTTGTCAGCCAGGCGCAAGAAGGACATCATGTCCTGCACCATCGGCCGCTGGAACACATCCGTACTGGCCGAAGATAAGAGCCGGAAGGGATGTCCCTCGTTCACGAGGCCGTCGATAAGTGCAACGGCCTGAATGTTGCTGCGGTAGATCACAGCCATCCGCCCAGGGCGGGCAAAGGCTCCCTGGTCATCGGCTGCACGTATGATCTGACCAACCTGATCTTCGCTGTCGCGGGGTTGAACGACCCTTATGCGACTCTTACTTTTGGACACAGCAGTGAGATCCTTGGAAAACCTGTGCGCATTGTGATCGATGATCCTGTGGCTGAGCCGGACTAGATTAGCCGTTGAGCGGTAGTTGGTGGTCATCTTCATCACGGTGGTGCTTTCGTACAGCTTCGAGAACTGCAGCATCATCTGTGGGCTTGCCCCCCTGAAGGAATAGACCGACTGATCGTCATCGCCGACAACAGCCAGGTTGTTCTGGGGAGCGGCCACCAGTCGAATCAGATCAAACTGAAGGGGAGACGTGTCCTGGGCTTCATCTAGCATTACGTATCGGTAGCGGTCCTGGACCGATCCCCGTACACTCGGGTCGTCTCTAACCAGGCGCAGGGCGTCTTCCAACAGATCGTCGAAATCACTGACCCCCTGTGCCTGCTTCTCTTGCTGGTAGCGGCGCATGATCTCCCACAGCTCGTCCCGGTCCAGCACCTGGGACGCATAGGGTGTTGCGGGGTTGTTCAGATCTATCTGATTGGACCTCACGTAGGAGATCTCCGCCTTGAGATCATTCAATGTGTGCGGGTCGCGGCGATCGTATAGCCCCTTGCTCGCCAGGATCCCTCGCAACAGTCGATCTGAACCACGACCGCTCAGAACCATCGGGCGCTGATCGTACCGGTTAACAACCTGGTAGGCGAAGGAGTGGATGGTGGTGAACTGTTCCCGGGTGATCGAGATCGTCGTATCCTGCAAGTCTCTCTGAATCCGGTGGCGCATCTCGTCCGCTGCCCTGCGGGAGAAGGTCACGACAATGAGATGATCTGGTGAAACAATACCATCACGCAATAGCCGTGCAGCTCGACGGGTAATGACCGTGGTCTTGCCCGACCCCGGACCCGAGACCACGAGAAGGGGACCCTCTACGTGGTTCACCACCTGCTGCTGCTGTTCATTGAGTACCATGTTCAACCCCGCTCATGGATGGATGACAGAGGAGCCACCGAGTTCGATGTCATTGTACACTCAATGCGACGCCTGGGGTCAACCCGGGATCGTGTGCTGCCCCTCAATACTTGATGCAATCCAAACGCCAGAAGCCAGCCCATCAGTGAGTGACCATCCGAAGGTTTCTTCGAGCTCTCATGCTGAGAAGATTCGGTGTCAGGACGAAAATATGGCACCCATTCACCCCGTACCAAACATGATAATCCGTCAAGCTCCGTACAATACAGTAAGCCCCAATGGGGAAAACTTCAAGATTGATGACGCATTAGAACATTTTTGTCATAACTTAGAGGATAACTTGACACACTATGTATTGAAAGTCAGGCTCAACAGAATGACTTCATTTCAGACGAGGGGGAGACAATGGTCGGCAAAATACGTCCCAGGAAGATTATCATGCCATCGGAGTTGACCGGAAATCAAAGGAGGAAGCGCCTATCCGGCCCGGTCATCACCTATAAGATGAACCAAATGGCTGCAGACCGTTTCCCCTCCTCATTACAAGAGGTATTGGAAGGAGTGAAAAACAAGATGATGTCAACAGAGTCCTTCACCTCCATGGATTCGCCAGAGCAGCAGTCCGTCTTATTGGAACTCGTTCGTGAAGGAAAGTCCGACGTTGAAATCGGAGACATGTTGGACATGAGCCAGTGGCAGGTGCGCAACCTGCGCTACAAGCTGGGGATCAAGAAGGATCGAGGAGGCAACGTTCAGCTGGAGCCCCTTAACACGGCGGGCAGGGCGTCCTCTTCACTGATCAATCTTCCCCCGATTGCACCTGGACAGGAGATGGCGGATAGGGGACTGGTACTCAGAGTGTCTGGAACGTATATGGCTCGAGAGGTGGCACAACGCCTCAAGGCCCTGGCCTCCCTAGTTATGGTAGATTCCGATAACATGCACTACCAGCTTAATGTCACTATGACGGAGCTAGCCGAAACCGAGGAGCCGATCGAAGGCGAAGAACCATCGGAACCCAGCGAGGACGAGATCTCTCAGGACGATTCCGAATCCTCCACCCGGGTCTCGTAACCGCAACTCCAACATCGGAGGGCATCCGGCCACCACGGAGAGCCGCAACAGGGACAGTTCTTCCCAGGGGCAAGGGAATCCAACCGGGAAGATGCGGGCCGGATGCCCTCCGATCCTTCCTCGCTTCCGGTTGTCCTGATCACTGAAGAATAGAACAGGTACAGACCAGCAGTGAGGATGAGGGCAAGTATTAAATACAGCATCACGGAACGCCACTCAGGATCTGTGGATCATCACTGAGCAAGGCGCGTGTCTCACCACCTTTTCTCCAACACTACCCAGCAATACGGATGCTATTCCGGTCAGACCTCGATTTCCCATAACAATCAGATCAACATCCTGCTCCCCGGCCAATTCAATGATCTCCGAATGCGGACTACCGTTGCGCACCACCACCTCTTCCTCCACCCCGGTCACTGGGAGCTGTTCTTTGAGCCGGGATACAAGCTCCCTCCCCTGCTCCTCCAGGGCCTCCAGAAACCGGGCCTGCACCATGTCGACGTCCTCATCCAATGTGAAACCACCCAGAACGGATGCCGTCGGAATGACGTGAACTGCGATCAGCCGCTCGGCATCAAATGCCTCGCAGATCCCCCTGGCAGACTCAACGGCCTTCCAGGACGCATCCGAACCATCAACACATACCATCACTCGTTGAAACTGCTGCAATCTCACAACCTCCACTCTCACGGGCTCTTGAAGCCCTGTTCGTCATTGCATGGCCAGCATCAGTACAAACCAATCCTACGAAAGAGCGCATGCCCAATGGTGCCCGCAAACCTCTGGCCTGGGGACGCTCAGGGTGTCGCGAACAGCCGAGCCCATTGAACTCGCCTCCCTAGTCAGATTCAAGATGCGCGCGCCATTTCCTTTGCCCTCTTGGGGATTCGCCCGAAGATCCCGGGCCAAGTAACCCTGCACAACCCACGACAAACTCAATGTCCGGCGACGCCCGATCACCCTAAGCGGTGCCCATTCAATCTCTGCACAGGGGGGTAATCGGGCACTTCCAGGTAGGTCCTGTAACCATTATGTAAATTGCCACATGGAACTTTTTCGTTATAATTGTAATTAACGTCACGAACTAGGCAGGAAAGTGTCCTGCCGAGAGGGTGAACGCACATGGTACAAGGCAACAAAGGATTCGTTCATCATGAACCATCCCGATTCTCCCTTCGCCACTACCAACTGGCAGTGGCAATCGCTGCAATTCTGCTCATCGGGCAACTCGGTGTAGCATCAAATGTGGCCTTCGCAGCTGAACCCCCCACACTATCTGTTAACGGGGAACATCTCCAAACCTCACACCCCGTGCGTATCATCGAGGGACGAGCCCTGGCACCCATCCAGGACTTCGCCGCGCTGACCGGCGGCACCGTGTATTTCGATCCCAGCTCCGGCCTGGCTCGCTACGTCTCTCCAACTGTCCGCTTCGTGCTGATCAGCTCACGATCCGAAATCATGGGCGTTGAACATGTTCAACAGCCCATCACCCCCTTGGCCATAGAGAATGGGAACCTCCTGGTTCCAGTGCGCCTCATGGCGGAGGTATTTGAATGGACAATCGGCTGGGACAGCGAGAAAAGGGCCGTCCTACTGGACAACGTTAGTGTTGCCTCCAACATCGTTCAGCAGCTCAATCTGGAGGCGGAGGCGCGAACGCCGGCCTACGTATACGATCCGACACCCGAGGAAATGGATCTGTTTTTGCGCCTGATAACTGCAGAGGCCTGGGGCGAGGGACTTGAGGGGAAACTAGGCGTTGCAGCCGTTGTGATTAACAGCATCCTCGATCCCTACTTCCCGAACACGATGTACGATGTGATAATGCAGGAAGGTCGCTTCTCTCCCATCAATGACGGCTCCATAAACGCTCCGATCCTGAGCACATGCAGGGAGGCGGCAGAAAGGGCCCTCCAGGGCGAGGATCCAACCCTGGGAGCGTTGTACTTCTATAACCCACTCATCGCCAGTCCGGCGGGTCGCGCATTTCACGAGACCCTCCGTTTCACAGTGCAGATCGGCAATCACCGGTTTTCCGCTCGACCCTGAATCAGCGAGGGCCCTCGGCAGAAGCACCTGCGGGCCCTCAAATCTCAATCAGTCGGGGGCTGCAGCGTGTGAGAGTCCGATGTCCATTATGCGTCACCAGTACCACATCCTCCAACCGCACGCCTCCCCAACCGGGAATGTACACCGCAGGTTCTACCGTCACGACGTTCCCTGGAACCAGCATCTCCGTCTCGTCCGGAACGAGATCCGGGCCCCCTCCGAGGGAATGACCCAGGCCGTGCGCAAAATAGCAGCTGTACCCGACGGCAGCCAGCAGTCTCTGGGCGGCACTGTGAATCTCTGCCCCCATCTTTCCAGGGGCAATTGCGTTCAGAGCAGCTTCTCGGGCAGCAAACACACCGTCATAAACCTGCCTTTGTTCTCCGTCGGCCTCGCCAATGACCAGCGTCCGGGTCAGATCGGACATCCCGGCCCCAATGCGAGCGCCAAAATCCAGAACAACCAGGTCTCCCCTCTGAAGCCGACGTTCGGTGGGCATCGCGTGGGGGCCTGCTGACCGGGGACCAGACGCAACTATTGTGGGGAAAGCATACTGGCCCGCGCCTCCCTTGCGCAT
>PXCI01000048.1 GCA_003566675.1 Clostridia bacterium | reverse complement strand
TGTACTGGACTTGAAGGATGATCTCGTACCCTACGTCACGCATGAGACCGCTGGTGGTCTTTATGAGACCACCGTGGGTCTGACTCGCTCCTCCGTCGCTGGACGACGAGTGGTGATTGACCCTGGACATGGCGGAAAGGATCCAGGGGCGACGGGAGTGTCTGGCACCAAGGAGAAGACCATCAACATGGAGATTGCTCTTTACGTGGAATCCCTGCTCCGCGATGCCGGAGCTGACGTGATCCTGACGCGGACCGGCGACTACGACGTTTACATCTATGATCGACCAGAAATGGCTAATGCCCTCAAAGCGGACGTCTTCGTGTCCATTCACAACAATGCGGATCCCCGGGGCCAGGCTGAAGGCACGGAGACGTACTATCACACGAATCATCCCACCAGCAAGTACCTCGCCGAGGTGATCCATGCCCAGGTGGTCAATGCTGTCGGCCGTCCCGACCGGGGGGTTCGGTTTGCCAACTTCGCTGTGCTCAGGGAGACGGACATGCCCTCTGCACTGTTGGAGATCCTCTACATGTCATCAGCGCAGGATGAGCGCCTCCTCCTGGATCCAGTCGTGCAGCAGCGGGCGGCGGAAGCCATCGTCATGGCCCTTGAGCAGTTCTTTGCCCTTCAGTAGGGCTTTGCCTGTGTCCATCATCTATGCGGTATAATAAACGTGTCCCCGGAATCGCGAAGAGGCGGCGACTCTGGGGGCCTGCGTCATCGGATGATAGGCCTGTGCCTGGCACCCGGGGCGTTATCGGGTTTGGCTGAAAGGAGAATTTGGTGTCTGGATGGGAATATGTGCGACCGGACGGCAGGGGAGCGTCCCAACTGCGTCCTATGGAGATCACAAGAAATTACATAAAGTATCCGGAGGGCTCGGTGCTGGTGGAGGCAGGGGACACCAAGGTCATCGTAAATGTCACGGTACAGCCGGGCGTTCCGCGTTGGCGTCGAGGGAGCGGTCGAGGGTGGATCACTGCAGAATACAGCATGCTGCCCCGGGCCACGGAGCGGCGCAACATCCGGGATGTGAACATGAACAACCCCCCAGGTAGGAACCAGGAGATCCAGCGCCTCATCGGTCGATGTCTTCGCTCGGTGGTCGAGTTGGACCGCCTGGGAGAGAGTACGTTGTGGGTTGACTGCGATGTGATCCAGGCCGACGGCGGCACCCGAACGGTGTCCATTACCGGGGGGTTCGTCGCCCTGGTTGATGCGCTGTATTATATGGTCAAACGAAATGAGATCAAGTATCTGCCGCTGAATAACTCCCTGGTTGCCGTCAGCTGCGGCCTGGTCAACGGTATACCGCTGCTGGACCTGGATTATGCCGAGGATTCCCGCGCCCAGGTGGATCTGAATGTGATTGGCACCGGCAATGGGAACCTGGTGGAAATACAGGGAGCCGCAGAGGGTCGCCCTTTTACGCAGGAGGAGCTCGATGCCATGATGGCGATGGCCAGGGAAGGGATGGACGACCTGGTTGATGTTCAGCGGGAGGCCCTGGGGCCCTTGTGGGATGAGGTTACGGTCGGGATCGCCCGTGTGCATGAGTAGCGAGGAAAGGGGGGTCTGTGGGTGTCGATGAGAACCCTTGTAGTCGCAACGGGAAACAAGCACAAGGTGGCCGAGTTCGGCCAGATTCTGACCGACCGAGATTATGATCTTCGGCATCTCGGTCAGTACCCGGATGTTTTGCCCGCGGATGAGACCGGAGACACCTTCGTCGCCAATGCCCTGGAGAAGGCGCTGCATGCGAAGAATGCCCTGGGCCTTCCCTGTTGCGCCGACGATTCGGGTATCGGCGTGGCGGCCCTGGATGGAGAACCGGGCATCCGCTCGGCCAGGTATGCCGGAGATGGAGCAACGGATGAGGATAACAACGCTCTTCTTCTGCAGCGAATGCGGGATGTCGATGACCGAACGGCCTATTTCAGCTGTGCTGTTGTGCTGGTGGTCCCGGTGGAATTCGCAGGCCAGTGGTTCCCTGGGGGCTCACCCAGGGTTGAGGGAGCTGGATGGGTCAGGTTTCCCGCCCAGAATGCCTGGATCCTGACGGCAGAAACAACGACCTTTGGCGAGCTTCTCAGATCTCCGCGGGGATCGGGTGGGTTTGGTTATGATCCCCTGTTCCTTCATGTTCCCTCAGGACAGACTTATTCGGAGATGACGCCTGACGAGAAAAATGCGGTGAGTCATCGCGGCAGGGCCCTGAGGTTGATGGCAACGAAGCTCGCTATGGGCACCTGATTTACTGCTGTGCAAACCGCTCAACATTGACACAGAAGCGTTCATGCAGTATAGTGAGAATCGCAAAGATGTGGTGCGGAGCGTAGCGCAGTTTGGTTAGCGCGCCTGCTTTGGGAGCAGGAGGTCGCCAGTTCGAATCTGGCCGCTCCGACCATTTTCTTGTTCTCAGCAAAGTGCGGGAGTAGCTCAGTGGTAGAGCCTCGGCCTTCCAAGCCGATTACGCGGGTTCGATCCCCGTCTCCCGCTCAGAAGCGCCCGTAGCTCAGCTAGGATAGAGCATCTGACTTCTAATCAGGTGGCCGGAGGTTCGAATCCTCCCGGGCGCGCCAGCATGAACCCCCATCCCTGCTAGGGATACGGGGGTTTTGTTTATTTGCGACATCTCTTAATGTCTAAGCGCACTTTGGGCACCCTTATGACGAGCATACCAGAATAAATGCGTCGAATTCGGACGATAGCTCCGACAATAAGGGATTGGATTAACGACGGACAGGTGTCTTGACAGTTTGGAGATGCATTCAGTATTGGCGGTATCTTGCCTGATGATTACCTTGTGTGTGCCATATTTCATCAGCTGCGTCTGAGGCAACGACCATTCATCATCTTCACGTACCCTGCACCAATCTCTCAGCAGTGACTCTCTTAACCTCGGGGAAGATCCTGGGATGAAACGGAGACAGATCATCCCGGGAACCGGGCTACAGCCGCACACCTGCTCTATCACCCGAAGGAAATTCTCCCCCAATATCTTGACTATGTCAGTGTCGCTGTATCCTCGTGCCACGAGACCCCTGGTCAGATTGGGCAACTTGCTAGTGTCTTCCAGACCCCGTACGCTGGAGGGGACACCGTCAAAATCAGAACCCTGACCTACATGATCAGTATTACCCGTCAATGCGACCATGTGATCAATGTGGTCAAGGACCGTCTCCAAAGTCACAGCCTCTGCCTTGGACTTCTCTATCGACAGCGAGCCAACCTGTTCTTTCAACTGATCAGCTGCCGCTATGAGAAGGGAGGCACCATCGTCGCCACCAACAAGCCCTTCGACCGCTGGGGACAGGTCTTCGGTGATGACGTCATACCGTCCGCCATCCTGGACCGGCTCTTGCACCACAGCGGGATCTTCATGATCAACAGACCCAGCTATCGGATCCGGGCAAACTCACCACTGCCGAACGACTGGATGACGATCATCATCAGTCACAGGAACTCGAACGCTGACCGGAGAAAGGTCGAACGCAAGGGACGGGTCAGTTTGGGGTGGGAATCAACCACGCATCCATGGTATTTTGTCCTCTCTATCACTGCCTGCTCCTCTATCGCCCCGCAGCAGGCTGGAATGCTCAGCGGGACGCCGAGCGGCGAACCTCCACCAGGCGATAGATCTCCAGAGCGGCGTCTTCGCCCAGCCCCATCCATTCGGCGGTCTTGAGGTAGAAGGCGCCGAGATCAGCCCATTCCACCGTCGTAAATCGGTCACTGTCACGCCGCTTGATGGTGACCCGGCGCACCTCCAGGGTTTCTGAGCCAAACACTTTTGTCTCTGTCACGTCCTCGACGGTCTCCACGGGCCCATCGTCCGAGGTGGTCATGAATACGGACCGGGGGTAAAAATCGGAGCCTGCCACGTGTAAACCGCGCATCCCCGACCACAGCGACTCCAGGCGCGTCTCCATGTCCGCCCTCCAGCTGCTCTCCAGATATATGCTGCTCGATGCCTGCATGACATTCCAGATGCAGTTTCCGTCCCGTCGGAACTGGACCGCCTCGGCGTGCCACTCCTCGAAGAGATCCCGGGGGGCATCTCGACCCATGGTCTGCCACAGCGGCTCCTGCCGAAGGAAGAAGTCGTAGACCATGGGATCCTCCAGCTCATCAAAGGTCGTAATGGAGATCACGTGGTGGAACGCCCCGGGTCCGGCCTCCAGGCGCGGTGTGAGCCCGGCCTCCAGTTCCGCAATGCCCTCGTACCGGTATTCCACCGTCGCGCCACCGCCGATGGCCCCGTACTCCCAGTAGCTGAATGACGAGAACGTTTCGATCAGGTGCAGAATGCCGCGAAAGCCCACCCACTGCTCCGGCCATCGGCCATCGCTGATCTCGTCCTCATCGTCCGTCTCCGGGTCTCCCGGAAGCTCGTCATCATCCGCGGACACCGGGGGGAGCGGTATGGCCACGTGCAGATTTCCGGCCGGCACCGAGTCATAATACTCCGCAATCCGGTCCGCCGGACCTATGACAGAAACCACCATCGCGGCATCGGCCGCACCGGTGAAGGCCATAAGCTGCATCCGATCTCCCTTCTCCACGGGGACAACGGAAAGGAAAAACCCCTGGACGTCCATGCTCCGGACGTCATCTTCCACCTCGCGTAGATGCCAGCCGCCCTGCAGTGCGATGTTGGTGAAGATTGACATTGCCTCCTCGGGACTCGCCGCCCCCCGATAAACGGTCACCCGCATCCCGCCGGGGAGGGGCAGGGAGATCAGCTGGTCGAACCCTCCGGGCGGCTCGAGTGCATCCGCGCCTCCGAGGAGACCACAACCGGTAAACAGAACCGCCACCAGTGTGAGGCAGAGCACAGAAAGCAAGGCCCTAATACTAAATGTCCCCATTGTTCGTTATAGCTCCTTTCGATCATGAATTGCCGATATAATGCAGAATTCCGTAACATTGCACTGGATTAGCAGTAATCTCGCAATCATCGAAGCCTCACCGTACGATTTCTTCTAGATACGGGCAAATCCTGTCGCACTTCCTAGACTATTCGGGTTCTTCTCCATTTAAGTTAGCAGCAAAATCTGGATTAGCTTGCATGAGCATGCTCCGTCCTATTGGCGTGGCCCGTTGTTTGCCGGGCAGCGCCTGTTTGACACACAGAATAAACTACCTTTCGTCGTGATAGCCGTGTTGTTGCCGTTTTAGAGTCTTGATCTTGTTGTTAATCCCCTCAAGTTTGCTGGTGTGAGTCCGATGGCACGCATAGTTCAGAATGCCCTGTGTATGAGACTGAAGCATTTGCACGAACTTCTCCATGGGTTCAGATCCAGTAGACAGGGCCAGGTCACACCACCAGGGCCAAAGCCATCAATGGCACTGTGGACTGGCGGAATATCTGCTTCAACTGGTCCTTGAGCACGTACACGGCGGCGATATCCTCATTGGCCTGCAGAAGGGCTCTGAGGCGCACCTCCTGGCGCTCCCTGAGGTTTTCTCGATTGCGCAAGAGCAACCAGCGAGAACCCTTGATGAACGATCGATCCTCTTCTTCAGCTTCCCGGTATGCATCCCTGCGCACCTGGTCGATCACCTTGCTGTAGTTCTGCACGATGTGAAACAGGTCAAAGACGATGGGGGCGTGGGGCAGCCAGTTGCTGACCGCGTTGATATAGCCCTGCCACATGTCCATGGCCACGGCTTCAATGCCCTCCCGGATCCCCTTCGGCATGGCCTCAAAGAAGGGATCCAGGCTCTTCTCGCTGCGTCCCTCGCCCATCCATACCACCCTGCCCGTCTCAAAGTCGATGACCACCGTGAGGTACTGATGCCCTTTCTTCAATGCGGTCTCGTCCCCTGCCAAGAGATTGCCTAAGTGATTTCAACCCCCTTTTCCGCAGTCGCCATGTTCTCCTTGACGGCCAGCTGCAGATCAAGTTACTCTTCCTGTACGAGAGGTCAGCTCAACGAACGTTGAGGAGTCCTTCTGGACTGCCTCTAAAGACATTCGTCAGCTGGCCTCTCTCCGCTGTGTAAGCCTCCGCCTCACTTCAGGGGGTACCTGCAGCTCGGTTGAAATCATCTGCCGGGCTGTGTGCTTGTCGAGCGGGTCGCCTTCCAGGTCCCGCAGCTCGTATAGCCTTCGGTCCCTCATCACTCTGACGATACGGTGCAGCAGGCGCCTCATACAGG
>PXCI01000360.1 GCA_003566675.1 Clostridia bacterium | reverse complement strand
CCCGGAACCGAGGACAGCGATCTTTCGCCGGTCAGAGACTACCGCCTCGTCTTCTTCCTCGTAGGTCGAGTAGAAATAAGGGGTGACCGCTTCAAATTCGGCGGCGCACGTGTCGACCATCTTGTAGACCGGATGGATGCCGAGCTCGTTGCGTGCCCTGCGGACCTCGGTCTCTTCACATCCTGTGAACTCGGCTATGGTTGCGTCGGCGAAGCCCATGCGCTTTGCCTGCTGGAGGGTGTTCTTCGGCAGGGAGCTGATGCCCCGGTCTGCGAAGGCGCCGATCTCTGCCTCCATCTCGACAATCCGAAGGATCTTGTGACTGAAGAAGGGATCGATGGCGGAGATCTGGTAAATCTCTGCCGGTGTCATCCCTCGTCGCAGGGCCTCAGCGAGGACGAAGAGACGCTCGTCATTCGGCTCGGAGATTCGCTCCTTGAGCCAGGTCATGGGCCTGTCACCGAGGTCATCAATCTTGAGGCCGTGGGCACCGATTTCGAGTGAGCGCACCGCTTTCAGCAGGGCAGCTTCCAGGGTCCGGCCGATGGCCATCACTTCACCGGTGGCTTTCATCTGGGTGCCCAGGCTGCGCTGGGCGCCGGCGAACTTGTCAAAGGGCCAGCGAGGAACCTTGATCACCACGTAGTCGATGGAGGGCTCAAAACAGGCCGTGGTCTTGCGGGTGACGGCGTTGTCGATCTCGTCCAGGGTCAGCCCGATGGCGATCCTGGTCGCGACCTTGGCGATGGGGTATCCGGTGGCCTTGGAGGCCAGCGCCGAGGAGCGGGATACCCGCGGATTCACCTCGATGACAACGTAGTTGAAGCTGTCGGTGTCAAGGGCAAACTGTATGTTGCAGCCGCCCTCGATCCCGAGGGCCCGGATGATCTTCAGCGAGGCGCCGCGGAGCATCTGGTACTCCCGGTCCGTGAGGGTCTGGGCCGGCGCCACCACAATGCTGTCCCCGGTGTGCACGCCAACCGGGTCGATGTTCTCCATGCTGCAGATGGTGATGCAGTTATCATTCCCGTCGCGCATCACCTCGAACTCGATCTCTTTCCAGCCAGCCACGCTCTGTTCGACCAGGGCCTGCCCGATGGGGCTGGCCTTGAGACCTCCCTGGACGATGAGGTGCAGCTGCTCTTCATCTCGGACGAAGCCGCCGCCGGTGCCTCCCATGGTGTAGGCGGGGCGGACCACGAGGGGGAAGCCCACCTCGTCGGCGAAGGCCATTGCGGTCTCGACGGAGGAGACAATGATGGACTCTGGGATCGGTTCATCGAGCTCGCCCATGGTGTTTTTGAACTGCTCCCGGTCCTCGGCCCGTCGAATGGCATCCAGCGGTGTGCCGAGCATGCGCACGCCGTACCTGTCGAGGACGCCCTGTTCCGCCAGGTCCTTTCCCATGTTCAAACCGATCTGACCTCCCAGGGTGGGCAGGAGCCCATCGGGACGTTCCTTGGCGATGATTTCGGCCAGGGTCGAGATCTGCAGGGGTTCGATGTAGACGCGGTCTGCGATGTTGGTGTCGGTCATGATGGTCGCCGGGTTGCTGTTGACCAAGACCACCTCGATGCCCTCCTCTTTCAGCGCGCGGCAGGCCTGGGTGCCGGCGTAGTCAAACTCCGCCGCCTGCCCGATGACGATGGGTCCGGATCCTATGACCATCACTTTCTTCAAGGTCGGATCTATTGGCACGCGGTCTTCCCTCCCCCGGTGTCGCCGTGCATCAATGACAGCATCTGCTGAAGCACGCCGGTGGAATCGCGCGGTCCAGGAGACGCCTCGGGATGATACTGCACACAGAACACCGGGTGCTGGTTGTGGACCATTCCCTCCACGGTGTGGTCGTTCAGGTTGCGGTGAGTGACCGTCACATCTAGGCTCTCCAGGCTCCTGGCTTCGATGGCGTAGCCGTGGTTCTGCGAGGTGATCTGGATCCTGTTTGTCCTGATGTCTCTGACGGGGTGATTGGCGCCGCGGTGGCCGAACTCCATCCTGTAGGTGTCAGCGCCCAGGGCCAGGGCGATGACCTGGTGGCCGAGACAGATGCCCAAGATGGGCAGCTGCCCGATCAGTGTGCGTACGGTCTCGATGGCCGCCGTCGCAGCCTTCGGATCACCGGGGCCGCTCGACAGCAGCAGGCCGTCGGGTTCAAAGGCCATGATCTCGGCACGGGAGGTGTTCATCGGCACGACGATGACCTCGCAGCCGGCAGCGTTCAGGCGGTGCGCGATGCTCTTTTTCATTCCCAGGTCGACGATCACCACCCGCGGGCCCTCACCGGGCATTCTGACCGTCCTGCGCGCGGTCACCTCGTCCAGCAGGGCGGCGCCGTCAGGTGCCGTCATACGTCTTGCCCTGCCCGCCAGTTCCTCGTCGGTGTAGTCTTCTTCGGTCGTGATGATGCCCAGGGGTGCGCCGGCTGTCCGGATCCGTCGGGTCAGGGCGCGGGTGTCAATACCTGACATGGCGATGATGCCATGGTGCTCCAGGTAGTGAAGTAGTGTGTCTTCCGATTGCCAGTTGCTTGGAGATTGGCAGGCCTCCCGGACCACGAAGCCGCGAACGAAGGGATGTTGGGCTTCGAAGTCGTGCGGATTGATGCCGGAGTTGCCAATCAGGGGGAAGGTCATGGTCACGATTTGACCGCAATACGACGGGTCGGTCAGGATCTCCTGGTAGCCTGTCATCGCGGTGTTGAAGACCACTTCGCCTGTGCAGGTCCCGCGGGCGCCAAATCCTTCTCCGCGGTAGATTTTGCCGTCTGCCAGGGCCAGTCGAGCATGCATATCAATTCCTCCTCGGATTCTTTGACACAAAAAAACCAACCGCTCCGGGACGCGCCTCGTTTCGGCTAGTCGGGTTTAAATATGCATCGAATCATGTTATGGCCTCCCTTTTAGTCTCACTGGACTAATTAAAAGGATGTTGGATTCTTCTAATCCTATCACAGGATTCAAACTTGTCAAGTGGTATTTTGCCAGCGAAGGCTGTCCAAGGGGTTGCGGATAAATATGCGGCAGTCAGATTGTTTATGCGGTGACGTGGCCGGTGAGGGTGGCGTCTCGTTCTCCGAATGAGGGACTGCAGGCGTTGCGACCCTGGCTAATGAAGGAGCAGGGAAGACAGGTGCGCGTGCCATGTTCTCCCGGGAGGCGCGCACTTGGATACCGAACGGGAGGGGGGAGGCTCATCGATACACGGCGTGGGATTGGCCGCGGCGGTGGTGCGAGGGGCTTTTTCTGTGAGGTTCGCGGCCGGACGCCTTGTGGTCGGAATGCCCTGGGGCATGAGGTGGATGCAACCTGGGTCAGGTAAATGGTCCTGCAGCAGTATCGGCTGAAGGGATGCCGTTCGATTAGAGGAATGCTGGGTTGAGCGTGTAAGTGTAAGATGTCAGATAACGACGCTCAGGTGTGAGCTCAGTGTCTGGACCACCTTCGGTCTGCCCGGGCACGTGGATTCCCCTGGTGGAGAATTCTGCAGCGCCGCGAAAGTTGCCTGGCCATGGGAATGACCAGCCATAGGATACGAGGAGTGATGACCGATGGACAGCAATAGATACTCCCTTCCCCGACAGGGACCCAAGGAAGTCGTGGAGGGCAAGAAGGCCGTCTGCAGCAGCTCACATCCCCTTGTGACGGAAACCATGAGGGACGTCCTCGGTGATGGGGGCAACGCCGTCGATGCGGCGGTTGCGGGGAGCCTGCTGCAGGCTACCATCGAAACCCACCTGACGAATCACGGCGGGAGCGTCGTCTGCCTGTACTGGGATGCTCGTACAGGTAAGGCGCACCAGCTGACCAGCACGGGCACACTGGTACCGGGCCTGCGACGACATAACCCGCTGCCGGAAAGACACGGCAAGGCCGTGTGCTGTATTCCCGGTTTCATGCCCGGGCTGCAGGCCCTGCACGAACGATTTGCCTCCCGCAATTGGTCGGATCTATGCCAGCCCGCCATAGCCGCTGCGCGCGATGGCTATCCCATGTATTCTTTCCAGTATGCGCAGCTTCACGAGGAACTACCCAGCCGCACCTATTTCCCAGCCGGGCGTGAACTCCTGACACCGGAGGGATTCATACCCCCGGTGGGCGAGCGCTTTCGCAATCCTGCTCTGGCGAAAACGCTGCAGGCCCTTGCGGCAGAGGGGCCGCAGTATTTCACCGAGGGCGGATGGGTACAGCACTTCGTCGAGGAGGCCAATCGCCTGGGATGGCCCGTTGAGATGGAGCACATGAAGAACGCCGTGCCGCCTCGATGGAGCGAACCGCTGGAGTACCGTCATGGAGATGACAGCGTGATCCAGCTGGCTCCACCGGAACAGGCCGGTGTTTTCACGAGGTTTGCACTCGGGGTGCTGGACCACATGGATATCACGTCGAGGGGACATTATGCCGAGTCCGCTGAGAGCCTTTACCTCTTCGCACATGTGCTCAGGTGGGTGAAGTGGGAGATGGGATTGCTGCAGGACCCCGAACTGTTTGATGTCCCGACCCAGACGTGGGGATCGGAGGCGCATCACGGGGCCGTCGCACAGATCCTGCTCGGCAGCCGCCCCCGGATCGATCTGACGGAGCATGTCGAGCTGACGGCAGGCGATGCCGCCATGACATCCATGCGCCGAGATGCCGACCTGGGCAGCTGCGAGCTCAGTATCGTTGACGCCGAGGGCAATTGGCTCCAGGTACTTCACACCTGCCAGGGCGGTGGCATTCCGGGAGCCGTGGTGGACGGTGTTCCGATGACCGGCACGTCCGCCACCGCCGATTTGAGTGCGGGCATATCGGGCTGGCTCACCGGGGATGGCCGACAAAAATGCATCATCGGAAGCACGATCGTGCTGCGTGATGGGAAGCCCTGGCTTTCGCTGGGCAGTCCGGGTCAACCTAACATATCGGTGCCCCAGGTTCTTTCCAGTATCTTGGACTTCGGGATGGACCCGTACGAGGCGTCTGTGCTGCCGCGGATGTATCCCCTGGCCGATGATTATACCCTCGAGGTAGAGAACAGAATTTCCGATTCGGTGGTTACGGATCTGACCCGCATGGGGGTACAGGTGAAGCCGCTGGGCAAGTATCACTGGCGCAGGGGATCCTTCCAGATTTGCTGGCGTGATCCCGTGACGGGTGCTTTGCAGAGCAGTGCGGATCCACGACGGACGGGCAAGGCGGCCGGCTGTTGATGGGAAATCCAGCACGACGGTCGTACACACTGGACGGCGTGATCGATTCAACGCCCATGCAGCAAACCGCAAGCAAACCACGGTATTCCAAAGAGGATGTTGAACAATGGCTAAAAGTAAGCATGCCTGCCCAGACGGGCTCACATGCTGATCGGCCCTGGGTCAAACACGTTCTGAGGAAAATATCAAAAGCAACCTCACAATGGGGTGCGGCATGACAACCCGGGATTCACCTACTAGACCTTGACGCGGATCTGGAACGAAAAGAGTTTTGACAGATCGGAAATGCTGTGATATAGTTGTCGAAATATCCATAAAAGCGATGCGCGGGACTAGTACTCGTTCGTACCTGGACTTCAGCGAGTCGGAGATGGTGAAAGCCCGACGCCCGGACGACGGTGAATGGACCCGCAAGCTGCAAGCCGAAAGGCAATGCTGAGTAGGCCGAGCCGGTACCTCTACCGTTACAATGAGGAGGGTGCGGTTTTCCCCGCGCCTGGCCGAGAGGAGCGCTTCCTGCGCTTCAGATGGGTGGCACCACGGAACCTTCCGTCCCATGGGGACAGAAGGTTTTCTGTTTGATGGGGACATATCTCGTCCGCAGACCGAACATCGGCCAGAGTTGCGCGGATCCTCCGCACCTGGGTGAGTGGGGCCTTGCTGCATTGTGATATCCGGTGCAGTGGAAGGCCCAAACAGGGTGGTACCGCGGTTCGTCCGTCCCCGTGGGGCGGGCGATTTTTTATTATGGGGGTGCAAACGTGCGGAAAGGAGCAGACACTGTGTTATTCCCGAAACCGGAGACATACCTTGACCTCGCTGCCGAGGGGGGCGTTGTTCCCGTCTATGCCGACATCATTGCAGATGAGCAAACTCCGATTTCACTGTACAGGAAGTTGTGTGTTGATGGGCCTTCATACCTGCTCGAGAGTGTGGCAGGCGGAGCCCAGGTCGCGCGCCATTCCTTCATCGGGATTGATCCATTTGCCACGCTCACCATCCGTGATAGGAGGGTGACGCTGACTGGGCCGGAAATGGCTCTACCAGAAGATCCTTTCGATGCCCTGCGGGCCTGGACATCTCATTTTTCACCGGGT
>PXCI01000234.1 GCA_003566675.1 Clostridia bacterium | reverse complement strand
TACGGGGTCTGCGTCGAGGTGGTCAGGCATCCCCATACCGCCACGCCACAGGTGCTCATGACTTCGGGCCTCTGACGCATAACTCGCAACAGGGGCACATATCTTTTCGCAGGAAAGGACGGGAGATCGCATGGGTTCTCTTCAGCCGTCCAATTGGAGGCAGTGGGTCTGGGCCGACAGGCACCGGCCCAGGGTGCGGCGGACGATAGCCTGGCGCAGCGTGCAGACTTTCATCATCTTTGCCCTTTTGCTTTTTGCCGTTTCCCGGGTGTTTTCAAGCGGAGGGCCGGTGCGGGATGTGGGCCACTTCGACAGCTGGCCCTTCTGGCTGGAGGAAGCCGGATCTGGAGCTGTCGCGACGGTGTCAACGCTTTGGGAAGACCGGGACGAGGCTGTCGTGGTATTGGGGCTCATCAACCGTCCGGATTCTCCCGGCGCGGAGGTTATCGTCGACGGCCAGAAGGTCGCATCCTTCAGCGACTGGAAAGTGATCCTTCCTGTTTCGGCTGGAGACACGATCGCCGTGGTCCTGCCGAATGAGGCGGAACCGGTTCGCATACGGGTCATCGCGTCCAGCGGCATTCGAACTCCGAGGCTCGGAAGGGAGTGGTCGCTGGTCCAGGGGGAAGTGATCCTGGGTTCGGTGAGTTTGGGACAGTAGTAGAGAGGATGTGAGAGGCCCGGTATCCTGACTCGGGCCTTCTTGCCTGTCCTGCTTGGTAGATGTATAATCTATGGGCAAGATGAGGGAGCGAATCTGTTTACCTTGAGGGCGTTAGATGGGCTATAGACATCGAAGTAGTTCAGACAGTTTTCCAGAAGTAAGAGGTTCTCTCACACTATTCGGTGGTGAGAGTGGCGGTGCAGTATTGTTTTTCTCCTTATGTCCCAAAGCCCCAGCCCTCCGCGGGGAGGGGTTTTCCTAGTGTTTTCTAACTCAACAGGTAGGTCAGGCTTGCCCAACGTTTCCGTGGACGGACCTGCGGGTGCTGGCAAGACCACCGTGGCCCGGAGTTTTGCCCAGGAGGTCGGCTTTCGCCACATTGATTCTGGTGCCATGTACCGGGCGGTGACTCTCAGTGCGCTGGAGGACGGTCGCTGGGATGTCACCGGGAGCGATGATTCGATCTTGGTCTTTCTGGCGAGGAACCTGGATGTGGCGTTTGACAGTGATCCCGGGGGTGTTCAGCGGGTGCTGCTCGGTGGGATTGACCGGACCGAGGATCTCCGTTCGGAAGCCGTCGAGGAGGCCGTTTCGCTCGTGGCCAGCTCGGCCGAGGTGCGGACGGCGCTGATGGATCGACAGCGCGAACTGGCCCAGAACGGCGGGGTGGTCATGGATGGTCGGGACATCGGAAGCCATGTTCTGATCGATGCGGGATTGAAGGTCTATTTGACTGCCGCACTTCCGGTCCGCATCGCCCGACGCCTGATGCAGCGTCGACAGAATGGGACAGCGATCACATGGGAGAATGCCGCGAGCAGTGTGATCAACAGGGATCGCATTGATTCAACCCGTGCTGTCGCGCCGTTGAAACCGGCTCCTGATGCGGTCCTCATCGACAGCACCCATCTCAAGCGCTGTGATGTGGTGCGGCAAATGAAGTTCATGCTGCGTGATCGGCTGAACGAGAACAGGGGGGGGTGAGCGGATTGCTCTATCATGCGGTGGTCCTGTTACTGCGCGGATACATAAGTACCCTGTACCGTGTGCGGGTGCAGGGCAGGGAGAATATCCCGGCCAAGGGTGCGGCTATCATGTGTTCCAATCATCTCAGCTGGTTGGATCCTCCCCTGTTAGCGGTGATCTGTCCCAGGCAGGTGCATTTTATGGCCAAACGGGAGCTGTTTCAGTATTTCCTTCTCGGCACCATACTCCGCCGGTCCGATGTGATCCCCGTCCGACGTGGACAGTCGGATCGTTCGGCCATCAGGAGGATGATCCAGGTCCTGCAGGAGGAAAAAATTGTCGGGCTCTTCCCGGAGGGAACGCGGGGCAGGGCTGGGGAACTGGCCAGCTTCACCAATGGGGCGGCGTATCTTGCTCTGAAATCCGGTGCTCCCGTGATCCCCGTGGGAGTGCGAGGCGACTATCGGCTTTTTTCCGAGGTTCAGGTTCAAATAGGAAAGCCGATCCACGGGCGGGATCTTCCGGATGTCAGAAGTGGCGTTGCCGGTGGCGACGGGAGAAGAGACCAGCGTTCACTCATGTTGGCGTTGACCCGACGAATCAGAGACGAAGTTGGAGATCTGACCCATGATTGAAACCTTGCAGTTGTGTCCAGCAGGAAAGTGCCTTCAGATCCTGACCCTGACCGAGGGCGGTTTCTGTGATGGGGTCCAGCGTGCTGTCGAGAAGGCGATGGGGGCGGCGGATCGCCGTCCTTCGCGGGAGATCTTCACCCTGGGCGAGATTGTGCACAATCCCCTGGTGGTCGAGGATCTGCGCGGTCTGGGAATCGGCGCCGTGGAGAGGGTTCGGGACGTCGCTCCCGGAACCGTTGTTGTGATTCGAAGCCACGGCGTGGCTCCTGAGGTGATGTCGGAACTGGAGGCGAGGGGAGTAGATGTCATCGATGCCACCTGTCCCCGGGTGCGGCGGGTTCAGCGGGCGGCAGAGGGTTATCGGGACCGAGGCATCCAGGTGGTTATTGTGGGACGGGAGGACCATCCCGAGGTTCAGGGCGTTCGGGCTCGCTGTGGTCCAGACGGGGTTGTTGTCGAATCAGTCGAGCAGGCAGAATCCCTTCCCTTTGCCAGGGAGAGGGCTGTCCTGTTCCAGACGACTTTCGACCCCGATCATGGAGCTGCAATTCTCGAGGCTCTCAAGTCCACTGCCACGGAGGTACGGGTGCAGGAGACGCTCTGCGACGTGGTCGCCGGTCGTCGGAACTTGGTGCAGGAGATCGCCACGAGGGTCGAGTGCATGGTGGTTGTGGGCGGAAAAAATAGCTCGAATACCTCCTTGCTGGTGAATATGGTCTTAGAGGCAGGAATACATGCCTTTGGCGTTGAAGATGCCAATGGCTTAGTATTAGATGATTTTGCACGATTCTCTTCAATAGGTGTCGTGGGAGGAACCTCCACGCCGCAGGCAAGTCTGGATGCGGTGAAGGAGAAGATTATCGAGATGCAGTCGGGTGTTGATGACGGTTAAGATCGGTCATCACGGTGCTGGCCGGGGTGAAGGTGTCGTGAACAGGCGGCGAAGTTCATTGCAATATCGGCCCAGGGATTATTGACGCGGCTACCACAGAAAGAAGCCTTCCTGCAGGTAGATCGAATGGGCGACAGTCCGGGACAGGCGATGGAGAGGATTTTTCTAACGTGTTCGATGAAGAAAAGGAAGACGGTCACGAGCTGGACAAAAAGCAGGAGGACCAAGTCGACGAGGAAGAGGTTCAGGCAGATGTTGAGGTTCCCGAGGATGCCAGTCTCGAGGTAGAGGCTGCAGATGTCGAGGATCTTCCGGTTGAGTGTGCCGACGAACCGGGATGTGAGTGCTCTCTGGAAGCCGAAGAGGCCGAAGAGGCCGAGGACGAGCCGTGCGAATCCTGTGAAACTGCCGAGGAAGAAGACATTCCAAGCATGGAGGAGACGGAGGCAGCCCTGGATTTTGAGCCCCTTCAGCCCGGTGATGTTGTACAGGGTGCTGTGGTTCAGATCAACGATGAGAACGTGCTGGTCGATGTTCGCTACAAGTCCGATGGGGTCATCCCCCTGTCTGAACTGAAGCTGACCTCGGGCCAGAAGCCCCAGGAAGTCTTCACCGTTGGCCAGGAGATCCCCGTCTACATTCTCAGCGTTGACGGAAGAGACGGAGCGGTGCTCGCCTCGTACCGCCGTGCCCTGGATGAGATTGCCTGGGATCGTCTTTATGTGTGTCACGATGATAAAAAGACGGTGGAAGCGCCTGTCGTCGAGGAGGTCAAGGGCGGCCTGGTACTCGACGTATTTGGGTTGCGCGGTTTCATGCCCGCCTCTCACGTGGACCGAGGTTTCGTGAGCGATCTTTCCGACTACGTCGGCCAGGACGTTCGCTCCCGGGTGATTGAACTCGACCGCAATAAGAACCGCATCATCTTGTCCCGTAAGATCGTACTGGACGAGGAGCACGAGGAGAAGCGCGGCGAGACCTGGGCGAACCTCGAAGAGGGTCAGGTGCGCACGGGTGTGGTCAAGGGCGTGACCGACTTCGGTGCCTTCGTGGACCTCGGTGGCGTCGACGGCCTGTTGCATGTGTCCCAGATGTCCTGGGGACGGGTGGATCATCCCTCCGACGTGGTGAATGTGGGCCAGGAAATTGAAGTCAAGGTCCTGCGGGTGGACCCCGATGACGACAAGATATCCCTTGGTCTAAAACAGCTGCAGTCCGATCCATGGGAGAACGTCGATGATAAGTACACCGCCGGCGAGGTGGTAGAGGGCCGCGTCATGAGAATCGCCCCCTTCGGTGCCTTTGTGGAGCTGGAGCCCGGGGTGGAGGGCCTGGTTCATATCTCGGAGCTGGCCGACTATCACGTCGGTGAGCCCAGTGAAGTGGTCTCTGAGGGCGAGGATGTGGATGTCAAGGTGCTGCGGGTTCAGCCGGATGAGCGCCGCATAAGCCTGAGTCTCAAGGAGGCACGCAGGAACCAGGAACAGACCCGGCACGAGCGTCGGGCAGGTGGTCTCACCCTCGGTGATGTCTTTGGTGACCTCCTCACGGAGACCCGTGAGCGGTTGAGTGATGAGAAGAAGAACAAGGAGGAAACGGAATAGAAGGAAAATCCCGGGAGGACCCACTGGTTGAGGCTGTGAGGGGGCGGTTGAGATGGAAATTGGAGCACCTCGGCGGCTCCATTATGCAGGTGTCCTCTATCCTCCGGGTTGGGTGACAGGCATCTGATCCATTGGGCGGTCTGTGATGCAGATCTGGGTGGCATTGCGCTGGATGTTTCGCTGTGGGGACGAGCCCTTCCGTCCCCATTTTTTATTGGTCCTCACCGGGGAACCCTCCGATGGCATGGAAATGAAGGCCTCGCTTCCGGAGGTGGCGAAGCGGCCGAGCAGGCCCGGGTTGTCTTTGACATGGTCGGGTAGGGCAGATGCTCTGCAGCTTCACCTGAACGTATACCAGGAATCGCTCATGCCCGAGGGAGATCGCGATTTCCGCGGGACGGGGGAAATCAGGTGAGGGATTGATCAGACCTCATGAGCTGCGAGGGTTGGGCGCATCAACGTTCCGGAGCCACGGGAAGCAACTTCGCGAAAATGGAGCTGGCCCGGGCGCACCCGGATGCCTGTTCCCATCGGGCCTGAAGACTTCCCCAATGGGCATACCCACTGCGATCAAGCCTGGCCGAAACCGCAGATGTTGCCTCCCCTCATCGTCCTGCCCAGGTCATAGCCAGCGATGGAATCCGTCACTGTTGGACGAGTCCGGGCACTGGTACCTGGAGCAGCCGACCTGGTGTCGTTGGACGCCCTGGCCTTGAGAGCCCGTCAAGGGGGCGGCGTCGACGACCTTGAACGCTTCCTGTTGCGCTGGAACCGGGACACCCGGTACCCGATGCTTCTGATCGGGGCCAGAATGTGCAGGTCCTTTCCCCGGGGCCCCATGTTTTCACTGGATCCACCAGGGACTATCGTTCACCACAGAGAACTTCCCACCTCGCGCTGACCGACATGCCGCGGCATAACCTCCTCCTCGCCGAGGGATAATACAGGCGATTGGAGGGAGTATGATGCCCGTTGGTTCGGTCGTTCTTGTTATTGTGGCCGTCGCAGCCCTTTTCGGACTACTGCACAGGGTGCTCGATCGCATGGGTCTCACCGATTGGGGTGCAGCACTCTGGATTGGATTCATAATCGGGGGTAGCTACGTAAACCTGGTGGTGATCAGGACTCCCGAACTCCGGATCAATGTCGGAGGCGCGGTGATTCCCCTCTTGCTCGCCGCCTTTCTCCTGCGACACGCAGACACCGGTGTCGAGAGGAGCAGAGCGGTCATGGCCACCTTGTTGACTGGTATCCTGGTTTTTGGCATGGGAAAGCTCCTGCCTGCTGACCCTGGAGCCATGCTCATCGATCCCCTCTGGGCTTTTGCCCTGACCGCGGGTATCGTGGCCTATCTCCTGGGTCGCTCACGGCGCAGTGCCTTCATCGCGGGGACCCTTGGTATCGTGATTGCAGATCTTCTTCAGTACGTCGAGGTGGCGACCCAGGGGCTTCGCGCCCGCATATGGATCGGCGGCGGCGGTGCCTTCGATGCGGTGATTATTGCAGGGATTGTCGCAGTGGGCGTCGCGGAGATC
>PXCI01000357.1 GCA_003566675.1 Clostridia bacterium | reverse complement strand
GCCACTGCACCAGCCGGCATCAGCCCCATCACCATGACTAGCGCCACCAACACTGCCAATGTCACATTACGCTTAGGCACTTCTATTCCTCCTTAGGAATTTGGTAACTCTCTATGGCCTGCATTACCGATTACCAATCATAAGTCTCCAGGTTCCAACCTCCCCTACATCCCCCGACCCACACTCCGGATTCATCCCCCTACGTCTACCTCTATAGCTGGCTCTCGCCAGTGGAATCGGCCAGTCTCCTGGCCGTCATCCCCTACCTAATCCCCATCCTCAGTCCCGTGCCCTCTCCAGTGCTGTACTCCCCACTGAAGCTTGGCACTGGGCGGTGGTGTTGCCTCGGGGAATAGCCGAACACTCAGCCCACAATCGATACAGGTCACTCTGATAGCATCTCGGTCCTGACTATGAACTGACCAAATTATGTTAGTCTGGTGCCTGCAGTTCACCGCCAACACCCCTCTCCAAAACAAGACCGACCACCAATAGTGAATGGTCGGTTGCGCCACTGGCTCCGGCCGGAATAGGCACCCATATGTACCCGGCTTTCATCGCCCCCGTGGTTCGTTATGTAGTTATCGGTCCGAGGAACTGACCGTCATTATCCCGGTGAATCGCTGTCAGCTGATTACTGTTTACACAAATGGATTTGTGCAACCATCCTGAACCTGTCCAACCCAGGCAACGCTTTCTCAAAAATCCGCTAGAGGCATTCGGCTGTCAACCAGCCATGGTTGCCACTTTCTCTAACATCACCGCGCTGCACCATATCCGACGGAAACTCGTAAAATTCTGAGGACGCAACACCATTATCCTTCAATATCTCACTTGCTACATCACTCACAAGGACTATCTTGACCTGATCAATACGTGGCGTCTCTGTCGGATAACCCCGGACCGCCGGGGACCGTGACGGATCCTTCGACCGGCTGGATGCTACTCTGATGCCCAAACCCATAGCATAGGTAACACCCTTTCCTGAACAATCGACCCGTCATCCTCGGCAGTCGGTTGTGCCAATGACTCCGGCCGGCATGGCACCCATTTGATATCCGACCTTCATCGTCGCAGTGATGCGCTATAAGGTTTTGGCCTGGCACATCCTGGCCTCGGATCATGCCGCGATGCTTCCGACGACACTCCAACGCTTGCCCTGAAGTGGATTTCATCCAACCTTCATGCCGCAGCCTGGGCTAATAGGAAAGCACCCCTGGTGCAGGGAAACCATGCCAAACAGCCTGTCCCACCACCGCGAACACCCCTAGTCGTCCCTGCCCCCAACCACCTCGGAATCCTGGTCCCATGAGCGGAATTCATCGGTCGAATCCTCCGAGTTCCCCTCATTCAGTGCACTTTGCATGAGCAAGAGCATCTCCAACAGACTGCGGAAGTACCGGGTCTTGCCACCCTCGACCCACGAGATCTCTCCCTGGTAGTTCGCATCCTGCCTGAAGAGAACACGGACCATGAAACTGCCCGTCCCCCTCATTTGCCCTTGTCTCGCATTGTCTCGTAGCACAACCAGTACCTCCAAAATGGACCCATATCAGGGATCACCTCTCCCTCCACTCCCGCTGCCACACGGATACAACAACCCCGATACCCGGGAGTGCAGGGCAACTGCTTCACACCCATGGAAACACACATCAGTCAGAAACCAGTCAGAAGCGTCTCGTATTTCACTCAGAATCGGAGAAAGGTGCCCCCCAATTACTCGTCTCAACCACACGGGAGAGATATCGAACCATGGCGGGACCCATAGAAGGGCCGCCATACGTATACACTTTTGCAATAGGAAACAAACCGGAAATCCACATCTGGGCACCGCAAAGAACCGCAGCGCACTCAGGAATTTGAAAAGGCCTGGATCTGACTCATCAGATTGAACGGCACATCGGACCGGACGGCGAACTCCAACTCGATCCTCTCGCGCAGATCCTCCGAATCCCTGCGAGCACACCCCGGCAGCATGACCAGGCACTGCTCCTCATTCCACTGCGTAATCACATCGCCCTTGCGGAGGTTTGAGGTCAGGATCTCCTTCAAGGCAGACATGGCCACCCCCAGGTCTCTACCCCCCGGGGTGCCCGAAGCATGCCAGGAGAGACTGAAGAGCCCCAGGCAGATGACGTTGTCGGACCTCTCATTTCGCCGCATCTCCAGCCGATGTAAGAAGCGGAAGGTATGCCGATCACATAACAGCGCTCCCTCCGCCTCCTGCTCCTCTCCCAACCTCTCATCAATAGCATTGAGATCCAGGTTCGCGACCTCCATGTCGGTCCTCAGCAACCGGTTGAAATCCCGGAGGTGGCGAGAGGGCTTCACCCCGAGCTCGCGATCAAGCAGGTCTGCAAGATGGCGATAATGGGCCAGGGCATCTACCATCCTTCGTTCCTCCACCAGGGCCTGCATGAAGCGGTGATGAAGATCCTCCGCCTCAAGAAAAGGCTCAACGGAGAAAGCCTTCTCACAGACCCGCACCGTCTCAGCATGATCACCCGCATCCCGCAGCAGTTCCACCAGCTGTAGAACCCCTTCCATATACAGGCGACGGTAATAGTACCGGGCGGGAAAGACCCACGGGTCATAGGGGTGTTCCGGCAGGCAGTCTCCCCCGTAGAGAGCTACCCCCTCCCGGTATCGCGACCGGGCTCCCTGGGGATCGCTGTCGAGCAGGGAGGCCGCCTCCTGGAACAGGTACTCCATCTCACGCAGATCAAACCAGCACCCTAGACCCAGGGTCAGGCAGTAACCGCCCCGATTGAACTCAATTCTGACAGGGCTCTCATCCGAAGCCACTTCCTCAGCGAAGAGTCGCCGAACCCGGTAGACGAGGTCCTGCAGAGCGGCCCTGGGATCCGCGTTTTCGCCCTCGGGCCAGAGGCTATCAACGATGGTGTCAACCGGTACCGTCCTGCCCTCGTTGATGAGCAGGTACTTGAACAGATCCCACACCTTTCGGGATCTTCCTGCCTTCTCAGAGATCGAAACCTCGCCGCTTCTGATCTGGAACGTTCCGAGGGTGCAGATGTAAAGATCAAAAGTCTCCTTTGACGCAATGATCTCTTCAAGAACCACGTCTAGCACTCCGTTCAGACCATTCAATGAACCGATTTGCTACCCCATCATCAGCAACAGGCCCGTCACTCCGAGACCACCTGGACCCAACATGGGCCGCTATCCCCTGTCCTCGGGGTCCATCCACCTGATGTGGTAGCCCATTGGTTGCCCCACAACAGCCCCTCCTGGTGGTGTTGATGCCGCTGCGGAAACCACAACAGGCGTTCACACCCAGAGGACTCAGAATCACGGAGACCAGGTCCAGTAACCTTCACTGCCAGGGTCTCCAACACGGACAAGACCCGGGTGAGCCATCCCGCCGGCATGTCCCGTTTCTCCGCTGTCCTGAAAGCAGGTCCCGCTGATCGCCCGCCCCAGTCCAGAATCGACACATTTCGTCAGGATAACCCTCTCATCTCTTTAACTAGCCATTGTATGTAATTAGCCACTTTGGACCATCCCAGATACATTTCTCGGTCCCGATGCATAATCCTGCCCCTTAGCACAATCGGCAATCACCTTTGTCCCTATCACTTGTCAATGAAACCACGCGGGTGTGACAACTGTATGGCACACTCGTCTGGACCGGTTCATCACTATCACTCCGCAGCCAACAGCAGCAGAACCTCTCCCGCCTCATAGGGAAGCAGCACATCACCCGGCGACAAAGACCCCACCTCCCGCCACTGGCCTTCACCGTCGTAGATCACCGGATCCAGGGTCACCATGTAGCCCGGGGCCCCTCCGGGGTTATCCACCCTCAGGGTAAGGCAGCGCTCCTCGGCATTCAGGGAGACGACAACCACCCTATCGTCAGCAAGCCCGTCGCCGTCCAGGTCCACCACCCCTTCGGCCCCCCCCGCGGCGACATCCACCACCACGCCCTCCTCATCGATGCTCAAATCGACCACCCGCGACATCACACTGCCCTCCAGGCCCATCACCGCAGCCAGATCTCCGACACTGACATCCGTCTCGAAGGTGAGTCGCGTCCCCCGGTAGTCCACCTCGATGAGCCTCTCTTCCAGGGTCTCGACAAACTCCATCAGCATCACCGGATCCCCGCTCCCAATCCGCCGTCCGTCGACCAGGTAGATCCCTCGTCCCCTCTGATCCAGGGCCAGCGTCAGAATCGATCGATCCAGGACTTCACCGGTCTCACCGAGAAACAGGCTTTCTGCAATCTCAATCTCCAGACCGTCGATCTCAACAAAATAGGTAACGCCCTCTCTGGTATGCCGAGCCCGGTGTCCTCCGAGTACCCCGGAAACCCGTTCCCGGGTCACCTCGATACAGTGGATCTCAAAGCCCCAGCCCCCCACCGTGGCAATCCGGATCAGGTCCCCCTCCTCGATGCCAGCAGGATAATCGGCGTCACCGCAGACCGATGGCAGAGCACTCTCATCAAGATGGAGACTCTCTTCCACCTGTTCGCCCGATGGATTGCGGTGTAGATAGGTCAGCTCCAGGCCCTCTTCCCGCACGTCGGTCACAGCCGCAACCCTCACATCCCAATACTCGACGACCACCCGGCCGCGGCCCTCCCCATCGAGGTGAATCGACACCTCCGCTCCCTGGGAAATCCACATCTCCAGCTGGCTCTCCATGAACTCATCGTCGGGGGCAATGAAGGGCATCCCGTTGCACTCCCACGTCACAGCACCAGAGACTCCCAGATCCAGGAAGATCCACTCACCATCGATCTTCAGCCTCTCCCGGGCCAGGTCATAGTCCTCCAGGGGGCCCCGGTGGGAGCAGATCTCAGAGCCCGCCTCCACGTACCCGACCCTCCCCTCTGGATCGAGGTGCACGTAGACCATCTGTCCGACCACCGCCTCCAACCCCTCCGCCCCGGCCAGGTAGACCCGGGGAGCCAGATCCAGATTCACTTCTGCTGCCTCCGTGAAAAGGTGCACCGTCTGGCCCTCCAACCGATACAGCACACCCACCTTCCCACCTGAACCCTCCAGCACCACGGCACCGAGGAGGCGGTAGACCTCCTCGCGGGTCAGTTCCGCATCCCATAAGACCCCCTCGAGGTGCTCCAGCAGCCCCTTCTCCTCTGCCGCCGCCAGGGAGCCCACTGGATAAGGAAGCTCCCCCTCCAGATCGGCGCCAAGCCCCCGAACAAGGACCGTGAGGGCCTCCACCGCGGTCACATCATCGCCCGGCCGGAATCGGACATTCTCTCCCCCCGAGATCAGGCCGAGGGCAACCGCCAGGTTCACATCCCCCCAGTAGCGCCGCTCGATCTCCCCGACATCGGCCATCTCCGGGGTCAAGCCCTCCAGAACCTGGGCGAGGTATGCCCGGCCGAAGGCGCGCACAGCCATTTGCACAAACTCCGCGCGGTTCACCGCCCCGTGTCGGTCGACCTGTCCGTCTCCGACCACACCCCACAGCTCCAACAGGGCCGAATCCGCGGGGTAGGCATCACCTGTCACGGGAAACGGAACCCGCTCAACGATCACTTCAGCTGCCCCCAGGCTCCCTGGGACCAGCACAATTAGCAATGAAGCCAGAAAAAGCACACTGGTGAGTTTCCGCACCGAATCATCTCCATTCTGTCATCAAATCCCACTGCTCCTGCTATTAGTGTCGTAGAGTCAGGGGAAATGTTTAGCGAAGATGCCCAACCGGGCCAATCACGGCCGGATAACGAAATGGAGGCAGAAAAGGTGAAAGCCCCGGCGCCAGGCCGAGGCTCTCATCATGGAAGAAAACCGGAGGATAACCGCCGCACATGCACCTCGTCCGCCGGCATCCTTCTCAGCGATCAATCAGGTCATACAGCAGCTCGGGACGGTAGTCCCGGTGAAACTTCGAAGACCACTGGGCCTTTCTCACCTGGTCCAGGTCCAATTCACAGACCAGGAGGTCCGGCTCCTGGATTTTGCCCACCGAAATCAACTCGCCGAAGGGATCCGCCACGTGGGACTCACCCTGGAAGGTGACCTCCATCTCCCTGTCCATGTAGCGGTACGTCTCCACCCCGCACTTGTTGGCCGCGACCACATAGATCCCGTTATCGCAGGCACGGACCCTGCTCATGTGGACCAGGATGTCATCTGTGCCCCCTGGCGGCGCTGGGTGGTTGAAGATCTGCACCACGATCTGGGCCCCGCGGAGGGCCTGGACCCGGGTGAACTCCCCATACACCGCATCCTGGCACACCTGCATCCCGATGTTGCCGACCTCCGAGGAGAACACGCTCAGGTCATCGCCCCGGCGGAATATCTC
>PXCI01000122.1 GCA_003566675.1 Clostridia bacterium | reverse complement strand
GCGTGACCACTGGGGAAATGGTTGAGCAATTGGAGCATGCAAGCAGTACGACCAGTTGCGAACTTCTCAGCGTCACCATGGGAGACGTTCAGGAGTGCTGTGCCCTGGCGGTCATCTCGCTGCACATGTCCATCATTGCTCCCGATACTCCCACCTTGCTACGTTTTGTGCAGTACGTTGAAGATGGGAAGTTGAATATGTTTGTGGAGGTATCACAGTTGGCATTCTTCTCGGAGCACCGCACCGTGACTCTGTCTGTGCAGGTTCTAAGTCTGTCAGGAACTGAAAGCCCGTGAGTAACCGCACAGGCGTGATCCTGGTGGACGTAACCATTGCTGTCATGCTTTGCGGCAGCCTGATCCTGATCGCTGCAGGCGCTACCGAGATGATGTCCACTCTTGTTAGCGTGGAGCAACACAACAGGGCCCGGGGCCGAGCCGCGAGTGCCCTCGCCGAGGTGTCTGCGGGACCCTACGCGCCTCTGTATACCTCTACGCTTCCGGATGTTGTCATCGACGTATCGTACTATGACCCCGATAGCGGAGGTTTCAGCCGGGAGCATCCGGACACTGGGTTGCAGAAAATCACCGTATCTGCTCTGACGGATTGCGGGCAGGTGCAATTCCGCCTCGTCACCCTGAGAGCGAGGTTATAGCGATGAAACAACAGTTGGGAATCACCATGATTGAAGTCGCTGTGGGCATGGTGTTGATCTGTGTGATTACCGCCACTGCCGTGACGCTGACAGCACAGGTCGAAAGCGTTATCGCCCAGCCCCGAGAGCCGGACGGAGCCATCATCGAGGCGGTGATGGAGAAGTTGACCTTTCAAACTCCCACAGCCAACGTGGATCTGTACGATGGGGGAGAGGGGATCCGGTTGGGTACCCATCGGGTCGAGCTGGTGGATTCAGATCTCGTGGTACGCGATGATACAGGCTACGTTAAGTGGGTACTCAAGCGAGGCATACAGGATGTTCGGTTCACACAACAGGGGCGGTTGATTTGCCTGTACCTGGCCACATCCGGAGGGAAGTGGACTCGATGGTTTCTCTGTGGCGAGTGAAAAGACGCGGCATGTGTGCCACCCCGCTGCTCCTGGTACTCCTATTCCTCATGACCATAGGTGTCATGTCACAAGCTGTACTGGCGGGCGAGCAGGTGAATCGGCGCACGTGGACAGAGTGTCGCGTTCGCAAGGCCTGGTATGCCCGTGCGGCGGTGGAATTCTCTCGATGGCTTCTGGTCAACGATCCCGAATGGATTACCGCTGACCGTCCGGTGCGATCCGCGCAATTCACGCTGGATGGTCAGCAGGTGTGGATCCAAGCAGAGATCGAACCCGCTGCAGCACAAGCGTCAGGGGGGACCGCAGGCAAGGCAGTCTGTGAAAACGAGAATCGCATCCCGGATTGGGAGGAGCCCGTACCAGACGAAAATCTTTCGCAGCGCAAGGTCGTCATCAGGGCTCTGATAGACGGGGAGCAATTGATGACGGGGCTGCTGATCCAGAAGGGTGACCGGATCGCTCTGCTGAACGCAACTCTCACAGATTGATGATGGTGCGGAGAATCTGAACGCCTCGTGGGCAGAGACGGCAGGGATTTTCCTCCCGCTCGCGAAAAATGCTCCATCGGGATTGCGATCGAGTTTCCAGGTTGACGTCCCACAAATGGGAGGAGTGAAAAGCAATTGACGGACCAAGTTGATCGAGACATTGTTGCGGATCTGTATCTATCGAGATCCGGAATGGAGTTTTTGACAGACCTGGTGGAGGGCTTTGGTCCACGATTTGGAGGCAGTGAGCAGGAGCGACAGGCGGCCGAGTTCATTGAGAAGCGCTTCTGTGAGGCCGGAGCTGATCGTACCTGGAGGGAGAAGTTCGAGTGTACTGGGTGGAAGCGCAAAGAAACAGGTCTTCAAGCGATCTCCCCAGAGGAAACTTCCTTTGAGTGCATTGCACTTCCGTACTGTCCTCCAGGCAAAATCGAAGCCCCTCTGGTCTACCTGGGCGACGGTCACCCCCAGATCTACGAGGAACATCGGGAGCAGATGAAAGATGCCATTGTGATGGTGACCACTGCCACACCTAAATTCTACCACCGCTCCATGCATCGAGGTGAGAAACTGGGAAGAGCCGTGGAGGCGGGTGCTGCAGGCTTCATATGGATGCGTGGAGAGCCCGGAGGCCTACCTGAAACAGGCTCTGCCCGCTTCGGACGGGCATGTGAGATCCCTGCCATCTCTGTCTCGTATGAAACCGGCCACGAGATCCTCCGCCTTGCCAAGCATGGGGATGTTCGACTGAAAATCACCTCTACGAACGAAATCTATGACACCACCTCATACAATGTGATCGGCGAGTTGAAGGGCACGGATCGGTCTGAGGAAGTAATGGTGATCGGAGCACACTACGACGGTCACGATATCAGCCAGTCCGCGGCGGACAACGGGGCCGGCGTCACCGTGGTCCTGGAGGCCTTGCGCGCCCTGGCCAGGCATAAGAAACACTTGCGCCGGACCCTTCGCTTTGTGGGCTTTGCCCAGGAGGAGATGGGGCTGATGGGTGCCGAGCACTACGCCTCGACCCACGTGGAGGACAACACGGCCTTTATGCTCAACCTTGATGGCGCCGGCAGAGGGGACAAGACCTCCCTGGTACTGCAGGGCTGGCCTGAGGCGATTAGCTTTTTCAAGGACATGGCCCGGGACATGTATGAGACGGACATCTCCGTCGGGGATTCCTTCGGCATGTACTCTGACATGTACCCCTTTGCCGTTCGGGGGATCCCTGCAGCCACACTCTCGTCCAGCCAACCGGGGACGCAGGGAGCGCCGCGGGGGTATGGTCACACGTACTGGGATTCACTCGAAAAGGTCAACCCACGATTTCTCCAGCTGGATGCGGCCCGGGTGGCCCGAATGTTGTTCCGACTGGCAACGGTGGATGACATACCCATGGAGCACAAGTCCCGCGATAATGTAGCGGCACGGATTGCCGAACTGGGATTTGATATGGTCATGCGGTATGAGGGTCGAACACTACCCGAACCCGGCGAGTGAGCAGCCGCAGGCTCTGTTTCGCAACCAATCGGTGCTAAGATCACCACTTCCCCCACCGACCGGCCGCCGCCGAGAGGCGACGGCCGGTCGGTGCAGATCAGGGCGATCCACACCACAGGAGCATGCCGACCCCGTCACGTAAAGCCTCACCCTTTCTCTCGGATGATCCGCTCAATAGAGAAGCGCCCTCGGCCAAACTGCCTGCCCAGTTCATGCACGGCTTCCTTCTTCAACAGGCCCTTGCCACGCAGAGATTGGTATTCAGTGAGGAGGCGTGCCACTTCCTCTTCCGTCCAACGTTGCCCCTCGTTTGCGGGAGCCTCCGTTCGAGGGCGACGTAGCGACCCGATGATCTCACCCGGCCTCACTTCGTTCATGGACTGTATTCCGTGGGCGAAGATGCTATCTGAGACCTCGAAGCCGACAAAGCGTCTGCCCAGACCAATGGCCGTCCTGGCGGTGGAGAAGCCTCCCATGAACAGGTCGCATACGAGATCTCCCTCATTACTGCTGTATTGCATCATTTTAGTCAGCAGCTCTTTCGGGAGTTCATTTTTGTTTTTCGCCCTACCCGGCTTGTATTCCCGATTAATCACCCAGACGTCTTCACGATCGCTGTAGTTCAGGGAACGGTCGTCGGCGCTTCTCTCCTGCTGCCCGTACCTGCAATGCAGGTTGAACACCCGATCTCCGCCGGGCTTTGCGTAGTAAAGAATATGATAGTGCGATGACACATATTTTCTCTTTGTGTACACGCCGAAGTTGTACTTCCATATGAGGTGGTTCACTTCATACAGACAGGTCTGTCTCAGGGCATGCAAAATGTGATACAAGTTCGTGTAGCCTGAGATGATATAGATCTGGCCGCCCGGCCTGAGTATTCTCTCAGCTTCCTTGATCCAATCGAGACTGAAACTGCCATACACCTCCAACGGGATCTCTACGTATCCGTCAACGACGAAGGACTCGTTCCTATTGTAGTGCGTATCGAGGTTCGCACCGTCGATCCCGTAAGGGGGGTCGGTTATGATCAGGTCTATGGAATCGTTCGGCACGTGTTCCTGGGCTCCATCAACACAGTCCATATTGTAGAAATCGCTGTCGTGAATGCGCGCATGCAATGAGGCCACCTCCGATTTGGGCAATATGATCTCTTTCCAGTTTACTAGTGTAGGCCCTGCTCCTCAAGGAAACCTGTCTCCCCAGGGGCAGATGATGGCAAATTGCATGGTATGGAAAAGATCGCTATAATTATCGTATAGATGCACACAAAACTGGAATCGGATTCATGTACGGTCTGTATTCTGAGTTGGGAGGATGATACATATGATGCTCTGGGATCGTGTTGGTCGTGAATGCACAAAGGATACCGCTCAGGCCGCCCTGGAACGAGCGAAAACACTTGGCATCACGGATTTCGTTGCTGCAACAAACACCGGCTACACGGTGGAGGTGCTGTTGAACGAACAGAAGAAGGCCTGGCCGGAGGCCGAGCTCAACATCGTAGCCGTAACCCACCATGCCGGTTTCCGCGAGCCTGGCAGTGACGAGATGAGCCAAGAGATGCGGAAGTCTCTGGCTGAACGTGGTGTGTCTGTCCTCACCACCACCCACTTATTTGCGAACATTGAACGCTCGGTCACCTCTAATTGGGGGGGTCTGTATCCAGGTGGGCTCGTATCAGCAACGCTTCGCATGTTTGGCCAGGGTATGAAGGTGTGCTTCGAAATCGCTGTCATGGCCAAAGATGCTGCCATGATACCCCACGACATCGAAATCATGGTTCTCGGTGGCTCTGGCGGAGGCGCCGATACTGCTGTCGTTATGAAACCCGCCCACGCCAAGGATTTCTTCGACACGCAGCTGCTCGAGACCGTATGCCAGCCGCGAGGCAAGGGCAAATAGCAGGTGCTGCTCGCAATGGGTACGGCATGAAAACCGAGAACCTGCAATGCATGCAGTCCATACATCGCTCGTTCACTGTCTCAATGGACGAGTTGTATGCTATAATTGTAAGAGCATAGTTAAAGGTTTGGGAGAAGACCCTCAACTTCCGACCTATCGAGATTCTATGGATGGGGGTTGCAAGTTGGAGTTCAAAGTAGGGGATAGAGTTGTCTATCCGAGTCACGGTTCTGGAACCATCAAATCCATCGAGAATCGAACTGTGCTGGGTGCCGAGTGTGAGTACCTTGAGGTCACTTTGAAAGCCAGTGACATGAGAGTGATGATCCCGGTGGACGGGGCTGAGACGGTAGGCCTTCGCAAGGTTGTTGACAGGGACACCATCGAGGAGTGTCTCGATATGCTCAGATCACAACAGACCAAGATGTCTTCTAATTGGAACCGACGCTTTCGGGCCAACACAGAGAAGATTAAGACGGGTGACATCTTCGAGGTGGCTGAGGTCGTTCGCAATCTTACAGCTCGCGATGAGCATCGCGGCTTGGCCACGTCAGAGCGCAAGATGCTCGATGAGACCCGGGAGATCCTTTGCAGCGAGATTGCTCTGGCCATGGATGTAGACCTGGAAGAGGCAAACAAGATCATTGATGAGGTCTTGACCAACAATCCCCATATAGACTCTGAGTGAAGGCTGCTATCGGGCCAGATCTTTGTGAGCCGCTCTTATGACCAGAGCGGCTCCTTTTAATCATGTGCGCAGCATGGAGTCTCCTGTGTCTAATGACCCCACGGAGGATATGTGTGAAGCAAACAGAGGTCAGCTATGACAAGAGCGCTGTGACGACAAGAGTGCTGCTGGTTTGCGGCACAATAGTCGGTCCGTTCTTCACCGTTATGTGGTTCATTGCAGGGGCCACCCGTCCTTATGACAATCCGCTGCGTCATCCCATCAGTTCGCTTGCTCTCAGCAACGCAGGTTACCAACTTCATTATCGCGGGTCTCTTGACGTTGGCTTTCGCTATCGGTCTATTACGTTTGCTCCAGTCGCGGGGAGCGTCTACGGCGGGGGCGTGGTTGATTTCGGTGTATGCTATTGGTTTACTTGGTGCGGGGATCTTCGTCGAAGGTACGGGGCACTGCTCCCAGAGGTGGAGCACTGGAAGTACCGGTGCGCATGGTCGGTTGTTGATGGCAAGATGAAAGTACAGACGATGGCAATCTAAAAATACAGAGGGTTTAGGGCTATACGCCCCGAGGAAAAGGCTCCTTGAAATCAGCTCATGTCCCCACACCACGAGTTGAGCCTCGAGTGAGTCGCTGGAATAAGTACCTTACTTCACGGCGGG
>PXCI01000011.1 GCA_003566675.1 Clostridia bacterium | reverse complement strand
TCTCCGTCGGATAACCCATCACCATGCCCACCAGGGGGTAGACCCGCTCCGGCAACGAGAAGATTTCTCCAAGCTCCCGTGCCAGGAAGGGCGCGGCCCCCAGGAAGCAGCTGCCCAGGCCGTAGGCCTCGGCTGCAAGGACCATGTTCTGTCCCATGTAAGCGACATCCTGGATGCCGAGAAACAACATGCTTAGATCATCGGTGTGATTCTCGCGTCCCCGTGCTTCTATGAATTTCTCCAGCTTGCGAAAATCGATGCACAGCAGGGCAAAGACAGGTGCCGCTCGGGGAAGATGCCCGAAAAGCTCACCCAGCTGCTCGCGTATCTCGGGCTCTGACGTCACCACCACCGAGTACATCTGGCCCGTAAAGGGCGCCTGCTGACCGGCTCGCACCACCTTCTCAATGACCGCCCCTGGAACATCCCGCGCCTCGAAGCGGCGGATACTTGCTCGATTCATCATGTTCTCAATCGGCGAACTTCCGGCGTTTTCATCTCTCATGTCTGTACTCCCCCATCATCAAGTATGATGTCGCTGTCCACCTCCAGGACGGGGAGGTCCACATCGACGACTTCCGAATACTTCAGACCGGTTCCGGTGTTGATGATCATGATTTCGTCCGAGGGATCGAGGTAGCCGTCCGCGATCATACTGGAAACCGCGGCGACGCAGGCCGCGCCTTCGGGACAGATGAACAGTCCCTCTGTCCTGGCCACGAGACGCAGTGCCTCCAGGATCTGCTCGTCGGAAACCGCGACGGCCCGTCCCCCGCTCTCATACAGGGCATCGAGCACCAGGAAATCTCCGAGAGCCTTGGGGACCCGGATTCCCCCGGCAAGGGTCTTGGCTCCCTCCCAGAAATCCGAATCGCGCCTTCCGTCCTCGAAGGCCCGCACCAGGGGAGCACAGCCCTCCGACTGCACAGCGATCATCTTGGGGCGCTCTGGCCCGATCCAGCCCATGGCCTCCAGCTCCTCGAAGGCCTTCCAGATCCCAATGAGCCCAACGCCTCCACCCGCCGGATAAAGCACCGCATCGGGAACCTTCCAGCCCAGCTGCATCGCCAACTCCAGGCCCATCGTCTTTTTGCCCTCGATCCGGTATGGTTCCTTCAGGGTTGACGCATCGAACCACCCGTATCGTTCAACGGCACGGCCTATGATAGCCCCGGCATCAGAGATCAGGCCTTTCACAAGGTAGGTTCGAGCGCCAAAGAGCGAGCACTCCTGCTGGGTGAGAAGGGGCGCATCCTGTGGCATGGCCACGACGCAGCCAATCCCGGCCCGGGCCGCATAGGCCGACCAGGCCCCGCCCGCATTCCCCGCGGTGGGCATCGCAACGGTGGTCGCATTTAGATATCGGGCCATGGAGACACCGCAGGCGGCCCCACGGGCTTTGAAGGTACCCGTCGGGTTGAAGCCCTCGTCCTTCAGGGACAGGTTATGGGCGCCGATCTCCGGCCCAGCATCCGGAAGGGAAAAGATGGGCGTCATGCCCTCTCCCAGGCCGACAATCTCCTCCTCCGGCACGGGAAGGAACTTGTGAAAGCGCCACATATCCTCCCGGCCCGCCTCGACATCCTTTGGGCTGACGTCTTTGCTCATCGCATCCAGATCGTATCGGACCAAAAGAGGAGAGCCACATCCACATAGATTCTGAAGCCGGCTCGCATCGAGTTCTTCCCCGCAACGGGGGCACTCCAGATGACTCAGGTGTGTCAAAACAATCTTCCTCTCACCATCGTTTTACGCTTCAGGAAACAGCACGACACCCCGCCTGGCCAGATCCTGTACCTGGTCTTCAGCATAGCCGAGGTCGTTGAGAATCTCCCGGGTGTGCTCGCCCAGAAGGGGAGGCGCCCATCGGATCTCTCCCGGGGTGCGGGACAGTTTGGCGGGTATACCCAGGGTCTCGATCTCGCCCTCCTCGGAATGCGCGATCATGCGCAGCATATCACGGTGTTGAACCTGCGGGTCCTCAAAAACATCCCTGAGCGTGTACACGGGGCCACACGGCACCCCATGCTCCTCGAGCAGCTCGAGCCACTCATCCCGCGACCGCGTCTTCATGGTCTCCGCAATCCGCTCCACCAGGGTTTCGCGATTCTCAACGCGGTCTGAACTGCCCGCAAACTTCGGATCCTCGGGGTCGATGCCCACCAGGGGGGCGAAACGACCCCAGAGGGAATCGTTGCCAACGGTGATGTTGATCCACCCGTCGGACGTCGGAAAGGACTGGTACGGAGCGATACTGGGATGGGCCGAGGCGCTCCGGGGAGGAAGCTGGCCACTGGCAAAAAAGTAATGCGCCATGTAAGTCATCCATGAGACCTGAACATCCATCATGCTGACATCAACGTATTGTCCCCGCCCCGACCGTTCGCGTTCCAGCAGGGCGGCACATATGGCAAAGGCCGCCTCCATTCCAGCACCGATGTCGGCAACGGCCACACCTACCCGAATCGGCTCCGAACCCTCGGGGCCGGTAATCCCCATCAGGCCTCCCATGCCCTGGAGGATGGCATCGTACGCCGCTCGCTCGCGATAGGGCCCATCCTGTCCGAAGCCCGAGATGGAACAGTAGACCAGGTCCGGGTGGCTCTTTTTGAGAACCTCGTAGTCCAGTCCCAGCCGGGCCGCGGTTCCCGGGCGGAAGTTCTCCAGCAGGACATCGCAGTCCTGCACAAGATCCAGGGCAATCCTCTGCCCATCATCCTCCTTGAGATTGACGGCCAGGCTGCGCTTGTTTCGGTTTATGCTGAGGAAATAATGACTCTGCTCACCCACCCAGGGAGGCCCCCAACTGCGAGTATCATCTCCGCCATCGGGTCGTTCAAGTTTGATCACATCGGCTCCCATATCCGCCAGCATCATGCTGCAAAAGGGTCCGGCCAGTACCCTGGAAAGATCCAGGACCCGGATTCCCTTGAGGGGACCTGTCATTATGACCACCTCTCAACGAGATCCCTTCACTGGCCGGGGCACCCCGGGGTGCCCCGGCCAGCGATCATGTCAACGGGTAACTTCGTCTACTTCTCCTCATGTGAGCTTGTGAACCAGACCAGGGACCTCCCAGGGCAGTTCCGCGACCAGGGCGCCGCCCTGCTCCAGGGCCCTCTTCTTGCTGGAGTAGTTGCCCCTGTCGCCCTCCACAATTGCTCCTGCGTGGCCCATCCGTTTACCCGGCGGGGCGCTCCGCCCGGCCAGGTAAGCCACCACCGGGGTGTCCATGGCCTTTATGAACTCGGCCGCATCTTCCTCGGCCGTGCCACCAATCTCCCCGATGAGGACGACGGACTCCGTCTCCTCGTCGTGCTCAAAACACTTCAGAACATCCACAAAATTCATGCCCACAACGCGGTCACCGCCCATCCCGACGGCCGTGCTGATCCCGAGATCGGCCTTGGACAGGGAATCTGCGATCTCATAGCTGAGGGTCCCACTCCTGGACACGAGCCCGACATTGCCCGGTGCAAAGACATGACCGGGCATGATGCCAATCTTGCACCGGCCGGGGGTGAGCACCCCGAAGGTGTTGGGGCCGATCACCCGCGTCCCCTCCTGGGCAGCGTAGGCCATTACGGCCATGGCATCGTGCAGGGGCACGCCCTCGGTGATGATCACCACGAGCTCCACCCCGGCTGCGATGGCCTCAAAGGCCGCATCCTTGACAAAGGGAGGGGGAATGAACAGCACCGAGGCGTTGGGGCCGTGGTTCTGAACGGCCTGGTCCACGGTGTTGTAGACGGGGACGTTGGCAACCTCCTGCCCCTCCTTGCCGGGGGTGGTTCCCGCCACAATGCGCGTACCGTACTTGACCATCAGCTCGGTGTGGAAGGTACCCTGTTTTCCCGTGATCCCCTGGACCAGAACCTTGGTCCTGTCATTGATCAGAATCGCCATCGAAATCCTCCTCCCCGCGAAGGACTGCTGCTCGGGCGGCTGCCCTTGCTGCGTCTTCGAGATTTCGGAAAGACGGTATGCCCGCTTCCTCTAGGATGGATAATCCCTGCTCATCATTGGTGCCAGACAGGCGAACGACAAGGGGATCCTGAAGACATCCCTCCTCCGTGACCTGTACCACGGCCCGGGCCACATCATCGCAGCGGGTGATTCCACCAAAGATGTTCACCAGGAGGACCCTCGGTCGAGTTGAAGCCAGGATCCGAAGAGCATTCGTCGTGGACTCCATGTCGGCCCCCCCGCCAGCATCCAGAAAATTCATCGCGCTCGAACCGTAGTGCTGCAAGATATCCATGGTAGCCATGGTCTCTCCCGCACCGTTTGCCATGAGCGCCACATCGCCCTCCAGCTGCACGTAGGAAAGACCCAGGGCGATGACCCTCTCCTCGGTCTCCGAGCGGATCGCGGTATCGGGATAATCGTGTCTGAATTTGCTGTCAGCATCAATGTTGAGGCGAGCATCGGCGGCGATCAAACGGTCGCCGCTGACCACCAGGGGATTGATCTCCGTCAACTCTGCATCCTGCTCCCGAAACAACCGGTACAGCGACAGTGCAATCTTCACAAATTGACCGGCAATCTTGCCCGACAGGCCGATCTGTTCGGCAATGGCCCGGGCCTGGTACGGGAAGAACCCCCACTGTATGGCGATTTCACGCCTGTCGATGTACTTGCCTGGAACGTCCTCTATACTGACGCCGCCCCGGGACGAGGCAATGATCAGGGGACACCGGTTCGCGGGATCCACCGTAATACCCAGGTAAAGCTCTTCATTGATGTTCAGGTACTCCTCCACCAGGAGTCGGTCAACTGCATAGCCCCGGATCTCGGAGCCAAGCAGATCAACAGCTCTCTCCCGGGCGCTGCCTGGATCATCCGCAAACTGGATGCCTCCCGCCTTGCCCCTTCCACCGGTCAGAACCTGAACCTTCACCGCAACAGGACCGCCCAACTCCGCGGCCACGTCGGCCGCCTCCTCCGAACTCCAGACCACCCGCCCCGCCGGAATGGGTATGCCATAGTCAGCAAATACCTCTTTGGCCATGTATTCATACAGTTTCATTGATCAGAAAAGCCCAAAAACTGCGCGGGCTGTCCTCCCTTCATCTCCATAGTGACCTACATCACCCCGAGCGACCCCTACACCGGCGATGTTGTGCAACGCCGAAGTGGGGCTGCTATCTTCTTCATGGTAACATCCCGGACCACATACACAAATAGGAGCATTCTCTTCACTGCCAATCATACCCTGCCGGGATCTCAGAGGCAATCTGGACGGGCCCCGGAAGGGAAAAGCCCTCCACCAGATGCTACACGAGCAACCTCGAAGTCTTCAATCGGTCTTCAGAATGTCCGGTGATCAGAGACGGTCTTGTCGTCAATGAGGGGGTGATCTACTGTGAGGTCGCGCAGATGATCATCGCCAAGGGTGCCGTAGTGCGGATCGACAGCGGCAACGTCTGAGGCCTTACCCATTTACGTAGACCCGTATCACACCGGGACCGTTGCAAACTCATCCTGGGCCTTTCATCTCAATCAGAGTTCACATCCTCAAGACTGCTTATTGCTGTCCCGGTTCCAAAATCCCCCCGAGTTTTAGACGAATTCGCGTTGGGGGTTGGCTGTCACGACGCGATTCTTTAGTATATGAGTATATGGGTGAACTACCCTTGCAGCCCCTTGCAGTTAAGGAGGTGGGACTGTCGTTTCGACAGGCATCATGGTAACCCTATTGGCAGCCCAAAACATAGACGGCCTACAGGTGACAGTTACCGGTCTCAGCGTGGTTTTCCTGGTACTGGGTTTGCTGTGGCTCGTTCTCACTTTGCTCAATGTCGCCTTCCGTGAACCTCAAACCCAATCAGCGCAACCGCAACCGAAGCAGCGGGAACAACCAGAACCGGAAAGCACTGAAGTCGCTGGTCCGCCGTCTGAGCCCATCCCCCACACACCCATTGCGCCGGGTATCGATCCCAGACTGCCTGCAGTAATCACGGCAGCTGTGGTGGCCACCGTGGGTTATGTCCCGGAAAGCATATCAATTGGGCACATGCAGAGCGGGCAAAGACCACAGGTCGTTGCTGCAATCATGGCCGCGATCACTTCCCACATTGACAGTGACGATTTTCCCAGGTCGGTGCGAATTCAGAAGGTTGAGAGGAGATAGCAGGATGAAAAGGCGCTTGAAAGTAACCGTCAACGGAGAAGAATTCGACGTCATTGTCGAGGAATCAGGCGAAGAGGTCGCCACCACACCAAGCCCCACCGCCCCGGCTCGAGCCGAATCAACTCAGCGACCCAAACCCCGTGCGGTTCCCCAACCGGATCCTGAACCCGAACCGGAGCCCGAACCGGAACCGGAGCCCGAACCAGAAATAACCTCCGGCGGACGTGGAGATACAGAGATCACCGCGCCCCTCTCCGGGACCATCAAATCGGTGAAGGTCCAGATTGGCGCCAAGGTGACGTCTGGAGAAACTGTACTCACCCTCGAGGCTCTCAAACTTGAGAACGAGATCATCTCACCGGTAGACGGTACCATTGCCAGCGTGGAGGTATCCGACGGACAGAACGTAGAAAGCGGTCAGCTCCTGGTGACCATCAACTCAGCCTGATGATTTTCTGACAGGGAGGTTGTAATGAACCGTCCTCGCAAGGTGAAGATCACCGACACCATTTACCGCGATGCCCATCAGTCACGCATGGCAACCCGCATGAGCACCGAAGACATGCTTCCCGTAGCAAAAGATCTCGAATCCGTAGGATACTGGGCCCTCGAGATGTGGGGAGGAGCCACCTTTGACAGCTGTCTTCGCTTCCTGAAGGAATGCCCGTGGCTACGGGTGCGGCGTTTGCGTGAGGATATCCGGGACACCGGGTTTATGATGCTGCTCCGGGGTCAGAATATCCTTGGATACAAGCATTATCCGGATGATGTGCTGGAGGCCTTTGTAAGAGCAACGGTAGATAACGGGGTCAATATTATCAGGATTTTTGATGCCCTGAATGACGTGCGCAACATGGAGATGGCCATCCGGGCCACCCGGGCGGCAGGGGGGCACGTCCAAGCCGCCGTAGTCTACACGATAAGCCCCGTTCACGACATCGACCACTATGTCGAGATGGCCGTTCATCTTGAGAAACTGGGTGCCAACAGCATCTGCATCAAGGACATGGCCGGGATCCTCACCCCCTATCGGGGGTACCAGCTGGTAGAGGAGATGAAGAAGGCCGTCGGCATCCCCATAGACATCCACAGCCACATGACCACCGGCATGGCGGCGATGGCCTACCTCAAGACGATCGAGGCGGGAGCAGATATTGTCGACACCTGCCTGAGCGCTTTCGCCAACGGCACCGCCCAGCCTGCGACCGAGAGCATGGTCGCCGTCCTCCAGGACACCCCCTATGACACCGGGCTCGACCTGGAGAAACTGGCGAACATCAACCGCCATTTCAAGAAAGTCAGGGAACAGTATGGTGACTTCTTTACACCCGCCGATGTCGACGTCCAGTGCCTCGTCTACCAGGTTCCCGGAGGCATGCTTTCCAACCTGAGGGCGCAGATGAATGCCCAGGGCATGCTGGATAAATGGGACGAGGTTCTCAACGAGGTACCGCGAGTCCGCGAAGAGCTCGGTTACCCACCGCTGGTGACACCTATGAGCCAGATCGTGGGAACGCAGGCGGTATTCAACGTGGCCACCGGTGAGCGCTACTCGGTGAAGTCCAAGGAGATCCGCGACTACGTTCGTGGCCTCTACGGTCGGCCTCCGGGAGAAATCTCCGATGAGGTTAGAAAGATGATCATCGGCGATGAAGACGTACTCACCACGAGACCCGCGGAGATTCTTGAACCTGGCATGGAAAAGGCCCGGGACGCGATTAAAGATTACATCCGCAAGCCCGAGGATGTGCTATCGTACGCCCTCTTCCCAGAACAGGCCCTGGAATACTTCAGGCACCGCGAGATCCACGGAGAATGAAAGACTCTGGAGGGGGGCCGACTCTCATGGCCCCCTTCCAATTCAACATCCTTTGACCCCATAGCCCGCCCCCTCGAGGGCGGCCTTTACCTCGGCCAGTGCGATCACATCCGCGTCATAATCAACGTTGACCCGGCCTGCGACAAGATCAACTTCGACCCTACGGACACCGGACAGATCGTTGAGGTGCTCTCTATCGTTCCCTTGCAACCCACACACCTCATACCCTCAACATCGATCACCTCAGGTATCCATCATCTCACCCCCTGCTAGTCACATCTGGGGCTACCGCATAGGGAATTCCGAGGCCAGGTTGCTGTGGTCCGCATCGCGGTGATCTTCGCGAACTGCGTGAGCCCCAAAAGGGGCCGATATGGATGAGCCCCGAGGCCATAGTCCGCGAAGTCGTTGACCACTAACTGGCACGCCGGCAACAAGAGATGCTCGGAGAGGTACCCGGTACAGGCCAATGCCGGAGACGCCTCCTGAAGACGCATCCCGGGCGCCAAGGCCAGGGGCCAGCACGAGCCAGGAACGGCGGTGCAGCGGGCAGCTGCCCTGCGTACAAGGGGTGCCGCCCCTTTCGCCTCCTCTAATCAATGGCCCGTCAGGGTCGTTGCCAGCACCTCGACAGGGCGTTCCTCAGTAAAGGTCACCGAAAAGAAACGTGATGACCCATCAGATCGCCTCCAACTGTAACGGAGGTTCACCGCTCCCCGGACCTGGAACGTCCCCGGCCTCTCCCATACAACGTCGAATTCCTCTCCCGGATAGAACACGATCCGCAAGTTCTCCACCTGGCCGGGCATCTCATCAAGATGCACATCCACCCAGTATCGCGCAGGCCTGCCAACCACCCACGACTCGGGACCCCGCAGACGGATCTCCGGCACCAGCTCTGCAGGCGCCTCGTAGGGGAAAACCTCGGTCCATTGCCCTGAGGACACCGTGGTGTTCCATTGTCCCTCGTCGAGTACCGTGCCGTCTGCTGCAAGAGATTGGGCTCTCACCTCGTATTCGCCCGTCTCTCGATAAGTGTGCTCCATCTCCCCGGCCAGGTTCGCCGGGTCCCCATCGAGATGTATCTCTCCATCACCGAAATCCCAGGCCCAGGTTGCGTGTTGAACCCTCTGCTCCGTCTTGAGTGTTGTACTTTTGTTTCGATACGTAGCGCGGATCTCAGGGACCTCTTCTGCAACATCACCTGGGCGCACTCCTGTCTGTTCGTCCCCTCGGGCCCCTTCCGGATCCTCCTGGGCGACTCCGGAAATGCGGGGATATCTCAACCGCGTGGCGAGGTTCAAGATTCCATCGGCGAATCTTCCCAGGATCTCCATCACCGCATTAGGTGCGGGTCCGTGAGCGCCACCGCCCAGGAGTTCGACCGCTGTCGCGGCAACTTTCTCATCTTGACCCACCCGTCCCCCCACGGCCATGAACAGTTCGATGACATCACCCGTCGCACCTGTCTTGGCCGAGTGCGTCTCGGTCCACCAGTCGTTAGGACCGATGTAGGGGTCGAAGATCTGCCACCAATTGGGAGCAGTGGCCACAATGATCTTCGCTCCCGGGTCCTCAAAGGGATGGATCCCGCGGATCAGTTGGTTCGCCGGGACCTCCAGGGAACCTTCGGGGCCCGGCACGGCCACGTGTTGAGGCAGCTGGTAGAGCAAGACGTCGCCCTCGAGGCTCAGTTGCTGCTCCAACCATAGCACCGCTTCCTGGCGACCCCGGTTGGCCAGGTTCGGGATGATGTAATCGTTCAGGAACCTCACCGCCCGCCTGCGAGCAAATTCCACCGCAACGGTCTTCCAGCTTGGACCCAGGGTCACATCGAGCATAAGATCCTGACTCAGAACCTGGCTGGCAGGAACCAGCGTCAGGTAGGTCCGCCGGGCAGTAAGTGCCGACAGCAGGTCCATGTAGCCCCAGGAAAGTACCCGGCCCGGCTCCCCCATCTCGATCTCCGACAACGTTCCGTTCCAGGTGATCGGTGTCTCCTCGTCCATCAGGTACCCAGGTATTCTCGCAGGATACCTCACCGACAGCCAACCTAAGAACCCCACCGCTCCCTCGAAACCCGCAGGCAGAAGGGACATATGTTGCGATGCCAGGTAGCTGCCATACAGCGGCTCGAAAAGATCCCGACTGCGCTGGGCTACGTAGTGTTCCAGGCCCACATACTCTGGCCGTGCCCACAACACTCCCTCCCCGGAGCGGTACATCCCCCGCTCCCTTCGGTACCTCTCCACCCTGGCCGCCAATTGCTCAGCATACAGAGCATCGGCGGCAACGGATCCAGCACCGACGGGAGCGATCAGCACCAGGCGATCGGGGCGTACGTTGCTACCCAAGCTGTGCAACCACCACCTAACGGGCAGCACCGCGGCCCCAACAACCAGCACATCCATGTCCTCGATCTCCGGGGATAACTGCGACAGGCGTTTGACGCCATCGGCAAAGGATCCATCGAGGCACATCGTGACGACGTCCCAACCCGCATTGGCCAGCGCCTGCTCCAGCGTTGATACATCCATGTAGGGTGGGGAAGTGATCAGAAGGATGCGTTCCTCCTCCGGTCCATCCGCCCCTTCAACCGGGGACACCAACAACACCACCAGAACTATCCCCACAATCAAGCCAGTACCGATCTCTCGACTCATCGCACAACCTCCTCCGGGCTCTTCACCCTGGAATGCTCCACCCAGCCCTCGTTGCACAACACCAACACAACCGCAGGTTCGGCCCGAACCAGCGCCTCCTCCAATCGATCCTGCCACAGGTCTGGCTCACGGTATACTCGGAGCCCACCCGACGGATCCCGGACCACACCTATTCTCTTTTCCTGCATTGGAGCCAGCACGAGGGTGTCACCATACAGCTCAAGAAACACCTCCCCCTCGCCCGATACCGCGCGAAGCAACACAACAACCTCAGAGAACACGGACCTCTGCAGGGGGAAGTGCACCGTGTGTGAAAGACTCCGCACAGCGGTCATCTCCGCCGCAACAACATCCTCCGGCGACCTCACCTCATACAGGAGTCGCACCGGTGGAGAGGTGAGCCGATCCAGTGCTGGCACCCTGAAAATGAGATGATCTCCCGTCCACTCGGGATAATCGAGCCCGTGTAAACTGGAATGGGGTTGATCGAAGACGGTCCTGGCTTCAATCCTGAGAAGCAAAAAATGGCCCGGAGGCGCTTCCAGGTGACGAGACAACAAGCCGCCAAGGGGCCCGTGACCAATTCCAACTATGAGAACGAGGGAAAAGAGGAAACATACGGGTAGCAACCATCGCATGTCAATCACTTTATCGTGGGGTCAGATGCCCCTATTATACCAGAAATTGGCACACTGTCAAGGCGGGAGAGCTGTATCCATAAGCTCCCCCGCCACTGCGCTGCTGCCTTACTTACTGTCCTTCAGCCATGGCCCTTTCGGCCCTTGCTATAGCAGCACGAACCAACGAGCCGCAGGCCCTGGCCGGCATTTCACCCCAGTCACCGTTTCGTTCCATCAGGAGTTGGTCGATGCCCAGTTCCTTGGCCAACTCATACTTGAGTCGATCACTCATGATTCTTGCCAATGGAATCATCCTCCCTGGTTCGGCTCGGTCGCCGGGGCAGCAGCATACTTAGTCTGGCTCACAGGGGCGGATCCATGATAGCAATCCTGTGCAACCGTGCATAATTCGGTCAAGAAAACGGCAGGTTACGTCAATGAGGTGGAGACTGTGGTACTCCTAACGGTATTTCTGCGCACCGTCTTTTTCTATTTCACTGTCTTGGTTTTCGTCCGCCTCATGGGCAAACGCGAGATCGGACAGCTCTCACCGTTCGACCTTGTGGTCTCCATTATGATTGCCGAGGCAGCGGTGATGGCCATCGATGATCCAAATCGCTCTATCTGGATGGGGATCATTCCCGTTACAGCACTGGCCGGCCTGCAGATCGGAATATCGTGGCTCTGCCTGAAGTATCCCACCATTCAAACAATGGTAAACGGTCAACCTACAGTGATCATTGAAGGCGGCAAAATCAACGAAGAGAACATGCGCCGCTCCCGCTTCACCGTCCATGAGCTCATGGAGCAGCTTCGCCTGCAGAACGCGCCAGCCCTTGCTGATGTCGAATATGCCATCCTGGAGATGTCTGGAAAACTGAGCGTAATGCCCACCGTGAAAGCGCGCAACCTCCAACCATCGGACCTCAAACTCGACCTTCCACAAGAAGGACTGCCAGCTACACTGATTGTGGATGGTATCATCAACCAGGAAGGTTTGAAATTCATAAACCGTGACAAGCAGTGGTTGATGGACCAGCTGCAGCAAAATCGCATCACGGATCCAGGCAGCATTTTCGTGGCAGCTGTCGACCGGGCAGGCAAGCTTTGGATCCAGCAAAGGGAAGACCCCCCGTAAACCGGCGATCTGCAGCCATGAAGCCGAACGGCCCCCTGACGCTGCCCACGTTCGAGCCATCATCCCCGGCCAGAGGCACATAACCCGGAGCTGGGACCTGATGATCGGGACCTGATGATTCCCCGAACCCAGAGAACAACCGCGAGTTCACACTAGCACTACGGGTGTGAGGCACGACCCTGTCGCTGCTGTCGAGGAGGTCTGTGCTCTGTCCTTGCTCAAAGCAGTGGCGCACCTGGTCTACACTGATCGGAAGGGAAGGCATCGCCGGGGCATCTGACTCCCGCTCACAAGGAACGATCGCGTAAGAGGATAGGCGGTTGTTCCCCCGCCTTCAGCACAACACCTTGTGTATGAGTTTGCCAACGATGATCTAGAATATGGAAGCGTGCAACTCGATTCGAGGGATGGTCTGTATTTGGCTGATTGCACCCACGGAAAGGTCACCGAGATTTTGCAACAGCGTCATAGGGGAATGGGTAATACACCAAGAAGGGATGCGGGCCGAACCTATTTCGCGTCCGGCCCGCATCATCCAAACTACTCCATACCCTCCAAGTTCACCTACACAGAGTTGACTCCGTGATAGATCTGGCCCGTCATTCAGAGAGGTACCGGGACAGAAAACCAGCCGCCGACTGAGCCATCTTCATCTCTGTGTCGCCGACCGGGTTATCACGCTCCACTGAAGCCAGCATGACAGTCCCATAGGGATCACCGTGCACAATGATGGGAGCTATCGCCTGAGTGGAGAATTCGCTCTCCTCGCTGTCCTCCAGCAGAATCTCGGAGGGTTGGGCGGGGTCACTCTGAAACAGAGTCTGCCGATCATTCATGGACCGCAGGACAGCATCACTGACCCGCTTGTCGATGAAATCCTTGCGTCTTGCCCCTGATACCGCCACGATCGAATCGCGGTCGCTTATCAGAGCAACCTGACCACTGGCTTCATGAAGAGAATCTGTCATCTCCTCCGCAAAGGTGCCGAGATCAACGATCGCAGAGTATTTCTTGAGGATGACCTCCCCGTCCTTGTCCACAAATATCTCCAGGGGGTCACCATCGCGAATCCTCATTGTTCGACGGATCTCGATGGGTATGACTATCCGTCCCAGATCATCAATTCTTCTGACAACTCCAGTCGCTTTCACATCAGTCACCTCTTGAACCGGATTGTTACTCGCGAAAGTTATTATCCCGCAGGGGAAGAAGTTTATTCTGAAGAAGGGTACATCAACCTGAGGTGACATCATCGGGTTAAAGAATCAGCCTACCCTCATGATTGTCTCATGGAGGGATGATTCTTCACGTAAAAGCGTACGATCTCCTCAATCACCTCATCTCTCTCGAGGCGAGCAGTCAGGGCTCGGGCGTTGCGATGGGCCGTGATGTAGGCGGGTTCTCCCGTGAGAAGATAGTGGGCCAGCTGCTGAACCGGGTCATAGCCCCTCTCTTCCAGAGCAGCGTAAACCCGTCGCAACGTCTCGACGAAATCAGAACGGTCTGGGTCGTCGAACCTGCCACTACGGACAATCCTTGTATCCTGCTCATTATTGCGGAACATTCCAGCGCCTCCCATTGGCATAGTACAACTGCTCTCTGACTGACATTTCTACTCCGCAGGGTCAATATCCTGCTCGCCCTTCAATAAAAACTATGGACGAGACCAGATCTTCCCCGTACCTGGCGTACCAAGAGCCAGGTCTTCCCACTCACTTCTATCGAGATCTCCGGTTCCAAGTTGGCCCATCATCTCCTGGTATTTCCTCAGCGCAGACAGCGTTCCAGCACCGAAAATTCCATCCACGGACCCGGAATAGAGGTTTTCAGCAAGCAGAATCCGCTGCAGCTGCATCACGTCACTTCCCCTGTAAGAAAACCTTATCGAACGGGGAATCTCGCCAAAATGATCCTGCCCCTGTCCGGCGATCACCATCAGGGTGCCGACGGGAATGTACCGATGCAGTTCAACCACGTCCTGGTTTAGCATCCGTACGCAGCCCGCAGACAGGTTCCCCCCAATCGATCCCGGACGGTTCGTACCGTGAATCCCGTACCTGCCCCACGGGACGCTGATCCCGTTCCACCTGGCACCAAAGCCCCCGCCCCATATGGCCTTATCCGTCACCAGCCACCCACCCAGGGGTGTTGGCGTTGAAGGCTTCCCCACGGCAACGGACCAGCGGTCCACTACCTCTGATCCCATATACAGTTCCAGGACCCGTTGCTCAGCATCGATGTAAACATACAGCCCCGAGGGACCGTAACCTCCCCAACGCAGCCCCTGTGCCCCAGCTAATCGCCCAAGATCCAGTGAGGCCATCTTCGCTTCGAGCGGGTCCGTCTGCACCCACCCCGCCCGCTGAAAGACCGACGCCAGGCGGACAAGCAACCAGGTTGCGCTGCATCCGGGGGTGCTATCGAAAAAGACAAGCGCCATCAGCATCACACATACCATTAAAATGATCAGAGGCAGCCGGGTGCGTATGATGAGTCCCCCCCCCGATGTTTCTCTGTACACCACCTCTTTACCTATACTCCCCGCCCCGTTCTGTTAGTCCTGATGCGGTGCGCTTCCCAGCAGTCCCGCCAGATCCATCCAGGGGAGATCATCAACCACAAGCAGCCGTTGACATGGCATCGGTGGCCCCGGTCTGGGCCTGGGCTGCCAGACTGGTTCAATCCACTGTCTCAGCTCATCCTCATCATACAGGCCGCGGAAGCGGTGCGCGGAAGCGATGCCCGGTAGGATCCGGGGTCTCTTCCGGTCAGATCTGGAGGGAGTTGCAGCAAGTCCGTGCCAATTTAGCCGCCTCCCTCAGGGGATCCGCCACGCCAGCGCATGCTCTGAAGCCCTCGCATCAAATTCGCAGGCGGATTCTTCAAGCCGTACCGGGTGAGGGTGTTCTATGGGCCCAGCGCGCACAGACCTCGGCGTCCTATGGCGTAATAGGTGACGTCAACCGCTGCGGTGTCAAAATGCCAACAGTGGTACGGAAGAGGAGTTGGCGGACTGCGAGACCCCTCCGGGTAAACCCATCGATCGACCATTCCTCTGTCCGCCCAGAAGCAGGTCCCCATCCGAACCATCATCCGCCACCTCCCGTTTATTGCCTCACGATACGGGTCATGCTATACCCATGACCTTCACAATCGCTCTCATAGTAGCTGCGGTGGCGGGCAGCATCATGGCCTGGCAGGGCATGCTCAACTCTCTGCTCAGCCGAGACGTCTCGCTAGCAGGCGCCACCCTAATCGTACATCTCGTGGGGACGGTCCTCGCCGGAGCGATCGTCATCGTCCTGACCACCCTTCGAATGGTGAACATCAGCTGGGCGGACCTGACTGCGGTGCCCTGGTATGCTTACCTGGGCGGGTTTCTTGGGGTGGGCATCGTATGGGGCGTTGCAGCAAGTTTTGGCGTCACCGGGGCTGCTCCTGCCACCACGGCCATTGTCGCCGCACAGGTCCTCACGGCAACGCTCCTAGACCACTTCGGCGTCCTTCACCTCAAGCAAGTCCCCTTCTGCCCGCTCAGGGGGTTGGGAATCCTTCTGCTGGCCGCAGGGGCCTGGTGCATGCTGCAGAGGCCCTAGTTTTAGGCCTCCTGGGTCGCCCTGAGCCAAAGGTAGACCTGGGCAGCCGGAAGGGTAAAGGAGACGACCCGGAGCACCTGCCCGGGACCCGACATCATTCCCACGGCAGCAGCGAGGCCACCGGTCACAGCAGCCATCACCGAGAGAAAGAACAGATAAGCCAAGTATCGAACCGTCGCTGATCCCTCGATCCGATAGAGCATCAGATAACCAGCAGAGAGCACCACATAGATGAGCGGGTTCCAGAAGTTCACAAGATGGATCAGCCCTCCGGCAACATCAACCTCCACGGCTCCCGTCGCGGACAGGACCACCAGGAGGGGCAGCGCCACGATGACCCCTATGGTCAGAAGGGAACTGAGCCAGGTGTCATCCATGCTGAGAATCAGGCCGTGACGCACCGGTCGACCCCGGGCAGCGATTCCCGCCGCCACCAGGGAATAGGTGAAAAGGGACCAGACATAGAGCTGGGTCATCGGCCCGGCAACAAGGTTCGCAGCCTCTTCCCACATCCCGGCACTGCCCCGGACGTAGAGAATCAGCGAGATGCTCGAAGATACCATCTGAACGGCCATGGCAGCGGTGAGTGTCAGGCTCCAGAAGCTTCGTCCCCGCTTCCACACAGCAGCAGCCAGGTAGAAGGTCGCCAGGTAAAATGCCGTGGCGGCCGAGTACAATAGGATGATCCGTACCGAATCCGGGGCGCCCCCCAGGGCCAGGCGACCGTAGACTCCCACGTGGGCACCCATATACACTACCGCCGTCACCTCGGCAAGGCGGTATTGAAGCTGCAGCAGACGGTCCGATGGATTCATGTCGTCTCCCTCGGCAGGGCCCCATCGTCCTCGGGCACCCAGATAAACCGTCCCAGTACAGGATCGTACCCGGACCAGCGCCCTTCGGAATCTCGCACGCCTTCGCTCACCGACATCACCTGCGCCACCTTCCCGCTGTAGAGGTCGGCATGATGCAGAGCCACCGCCTCCTGGGTCTGGGGAACAACGGGAGCCCCATACTCCTGTCTTCCGTGATGGCTGAGAATCAGATGTTCAAGATGAAGACCCAGATTCGGAGGGAACTCCTCAATACGCCTGATTGCCTCACGGACCCTACAAAATCCCATCACCACGTGTCCGATCAGCCTGCCGCGGTCCGTGTAGTCTCCGGCACCTCGCCACGAAAACTCCTCCACCTTCCCCACATCGTGCAGAAGCCCTCCCGCCACCAACAGATCGCGGTTCATGTCGGCACCCATGGATACCTCAAGGACAGAGACAATCTGCAGGGAATGCTCCAGGAGCCCACTGAGGTAGCTGTGGTGGATCCGCTTCGCAGCGGGAGCCATGATGAAATCCTTGTAGAATTCCGCCCTCCCGAAAAGATCCAGCAACAGCTGGGAGAGGTGAGGATCCCGTACGGACTCGATGCGAGACCACAGCTCTCGTTCCATGTCCTCGAGGGACCTTGGACTGGCAGGTATGAACTGCTCAGGCGGCACCTTGTCCATCGCCAGGGTCTCAACGGCGGTGATGACCAGTTGATCCTGTTCCCGGTACTGGGTGACCTCTGCCCGGACCCGAACCACATCCCCCACGTCAAAGCCGGCGGCGACCTCATCAGCGTTGTCCCACACACGACCGGGAATCACCCCGGTAACATCCCTCAGGTCGAGCTCCAGGTACTGTCCCTTGGAAGGATCACGGAAGGACCTCAACCGCTTCCCTGCCACACCAAATACCCCTTCAATGCTCTGCCCCGCCTGCAGGTCACAGACCCTGGGTCCCGCTGTCCCGGCAGCCGTCATAAGGGCTGCCCGCAGCCACACGGTTCCCAATGGACGGCCTCCACCATCGGTCCGCCCGAATACCTGCGCGCGCTCCTCCGTCTCTTCAGCCAATCAACATTTGCGTACAACTCGATCCCCTCCTACAACCGGACTCCTATGGGATTCAATTCCGAAGGGGCTCGTTCCTTCCCAGACGGGGAAAATGGCACGTTGGGGAATGATACAGCCTGATCCGGCATACAGTCTACGGAGACCCTTACTGTGGGGGTGACAGTGACGTGCGTCTGCTCATAATACCACGCCGAACGCTGATTCTGGCCGCCCTCCTCGTCCTTATTCTTCTGGTCGGGGTGGGGTACCTCATCATGTCAACCGAGTCACTCCGCGTACTGCAGGTTGCAGCCCCAGGAGAACGCAGGATACCCATCTATTCGGTTCAGACGGAGGAGAAGATCGTCGCCCTGACCTTTGACGCCACATGGGGAGCCGAATACACACCGAAGCTGCTCTCTGTACTGGCCGACAACGAGGTCAGGGCGACCTTCTTTCTGACAAACATCTGGATGGAGGACTACCCGGATGAGACCCGGGCCATCTACGCTGCGGGCCACGAGTTGGGACTTCACTCCGCCAACCATCCCGACATGGCCACCCTGGGCAGGGACCAGATTACCTCCGAGCTCACCGACAACATCGAACTCATGAAGTCCCTGTGTCCCGACGCATCCCCCAGGCTCTTCAGGCCGCCCTTCGGATCCTACAACAACCTCCTGATGGAAGTCGCCGAAGACGAATTGGGGTTGATCACCATCCAGTGGAGCGTCGACAGCCTCGACTGGAAGGAGGTCACCCCAGAATACGTCCTCAATCGTGTCATGACCCTTGCCCATCCTGGGGCAATCCTCCTGTTTCACAACAATGCCGAACCCACCTCCGATGCCCTGGCTGATATCATCGAACAGCTGCACGGGGAAGGCTACGAAACCGTGCCCGTCTCCGAAATCCTCCATCGCAGTCCCTACAGGGTAGATCACCGCGGCCAACAGGTCCCGGGCAAGTGATCTACTGGGTCAGATAACCGCCCTCCACGGGAATCAGCTGGAAGATCTGCTCCTCTTCCCCCGTCTGAGCGTTGATGTATACGATGAACTCATTGTCTCCCATGGTGCCCCGGATCTCCCAAGACAGCACCTCTTCCAGGCAGTCCCGGGGTATGAGAGCCAGATGGGTCTCGGTCGGCGTCAGGGCCGGGTTAACCCGACTCAGGGCATCCTCCTCACTGATCTGTGGCTTCCCGATGCTCCGATCGGTGTGGGCCATGAGGTAGGAGGAGGCGTCAATACCCAGGATGGCACCGTCCTCCAAGGAGACCAATACCTTAACCTGGTCGGGATACAACAGCACACCCTCCTGTTCAACCACGAAGTTCGTCACCGCCCGGTTGCCCTCGCGATGAGTGAACAGTGGATGCAGCTGCGTATAGCCCACCGCCTCAGCAAAGGCGGCCGCTGCATCTCTCGCTTCTTCCAGGCTGAGCGTTGCCTCAGCAGGCTCGATTCCGGTGTTCATCCACACCAGGTGTCCCCCCTTCTTGGACAGGTCAAGCCAGTACTGCTTCCCGCCCGCCACGGCAGTGAAAGTGTAGGCCGGGATGGTACCCCGAACCTCCGAGACCTTCTCAACGGTCAACTCGCCCTGGTCCACCTCGGAGAGGAGTTCCCTCACCCTCTCCTGGGCCCTCTCTTCACTGACGTGAGCCCCGGTCAGACCCCTGGGCTCAAAATCAAACACATGGTCAGAAAAGGCTCCGTCGTAGATCAGCGTTGGATACTCCGTCAGGTGCTTCTCTATACTCGACATGCCCACAATGCCATCGTCCAGCTCGATCGCATTGTAGGAGTGCTCGCCGCGCACCTGCAGGGTGCTCCAACGATGACCGGTATCCTCCAACTTCTCTCGCAACTCATGCAGTGCCAACCCCAATTCGGCTGCCTGCTGGTGCAGTCCAATCAGATCCTCCTTTTCATCGGACGTCAGGGTACTCCCCCTTGAGACCGTCCGCGCCAGGGACAGGGCGTAATCCCCGGTCTGATTGAGGAACGTGCCGGTACGCAGGAGCGTGGTGTGCCCCATGGGTATGCCCCCAAGATCCGATGTCGCTGACTCCGCATACCTCCAGGCCTGGGTCAGATGCAGCAGCGTTTGCGATGGCGATCCCGCAACCATGGACTTGGCCAGGTTCAATTCCATGTTCTCAACGTTGTGTAGCAGGTTGTAGAACGCTCGCTGGCGCTCGCCCTCCAGGTAGTTGATCGCGAGCTGACGTCCGCGATACTCTCCGTAACCCCAGGCTCCCGTGGCAATCAATGCCAACATCAAGAGCGCAACGGACCAACGCAGGAGCTGATCGCTGTAGATCCGCCGGGTCTTCGCTGTCCTTGTTTCCTCTTGTTCACGTTGTTCTCTCAGCGGACTCACCCCCTCATTTTGCGAATACATGGCGCCCAATCTGGGTCACGATGCTCCTGGACCACACCCACGGGTTGACCGGCTTGTAAGGGTTCCAGAAGTATACAGCACCGTAGCTAGGATCCCAGCCATTCAACGCATCGCGCACGGCGCGGTTGGCATCGGCTGATGGCGTGAGCCAGATCTGCCCATCGGCCACGGACTCGAAGGCCAGGGACTGGTAGACCACCCCACTGATACTGTTGGGAAAGGAGGGACTCTGCACCCGGTTCATGATCACCGCTGCCACCGCCACCTGCCCCACGTAGGGTTCACCCCGGGCTTCCGCCGACACCACCCGCGTAAGCAAGTCCATGTCGTCGCTGCGGGCAACCCCTGTAGTCGCCGTTGGCGTTGCCGCCGCTCCAGCTCTCACCGGCAGCCCCAGGGCCGCGTAAGTCTGGGGCCCCACAATGCCGTCTACAACCAGACCATTTCTCCTTTGAAACCACCGCACGGCCTCGGACGTCTGTGGACCGAAGACACCGCTGATGGGCCCATCGTAATAATCCCACTGTGCCAATCGGTTCTGGACCTCCCTCACTGCCTCTCCACTGGAGCCCCAGTAAAGGGTAGGCCTCTGCTGCGCCTGGGCCAACGACGAAATACCTCCTGCGAATCCCATCCACAGAAGAATCCCAACCGCGACAACTACTACGACCAATCGTTTCAAGTCACCGTCAAGAACCATTGATGGACCACCCCCAGCAGTATTCTGCTGCAATGTCGCCCATTTATGCCTCAAGGACAAAGATCATCCCGTGGATTCCAGGAAGAGATCAACCGATGCAAGACAACGAGAACCGTGGCAGGGCAGGCAAATCGTACGAAGACGTTATCCGTGGCATGCCTGCACGCTCCTGAACCAAGACTCTCCTCGCACCCCATGGTGAATCAGAAAACATGCTGCACAGCCGGGGCTGCAACCGACTGTCCTGCAGAACGGTATTTTGCATCCAACGTTGAAAGCGCCCCCCTTGCAGGTGGACGCTTTCAGGTGATCGTTTCGTAGGTTGTTTGTGGACGACACCCGGTCGTCCTCAGCAGCTGCTTCAGCCAGGACGATACCGGGCCAGGAGGTCCAACTTCTGACGCATATCGTCTGTGGAAGAACGACTCTCGGTAGCCGTACCGCCCTTGTTACCCGCACCCGATCCATCCCGTTTGAGGGGCCGGTGATGGACAACCGCGTCGGTCTGAGACCTCTGATATTTCTTCCGGCTAATAACGGGTTTGCCAACAGGTGATTCGTCACCGGGCTCGCCCTTGCACGCCTCTTCCGCTTTAACATCAGGCGCATCGACAGGAGGATCCTCCCTGCTTGGATCGCATTCAGCCCTCATGTCCGCGTCCCCATCGCACGCGTCCGGATCACCTGCACACCGGTCTTGCACTTCCACGTCACCCACCTCCTCAAGGAACTCGGGTTGTGTGTCGTCAACTCGCCCCGAACTGAAGCCCCGGGGCTCACTGCCCCCAGCAATAGAGGACATCGAGGCCAGAAGACTGCCCGGCGGAGGCACTACGCCGTTAGACGAGCGATGGGCCGTGGACCACTTCCCGAGCTGCCCCTTCATCCAGCTGGATATCTGGCTCAGGGGACCTGGACCACAGATCACCATCGATTGATCGTCCTGACGCCAGGAAACCTGTGCGCCGAGATGTTGCGAAACCAGCCACAATAAAGCTACCCCATCGCGGCTGAGATAGGGGCTCAGGTCCTCTAGTTCTCTGCCATTGATAATGACATTGGATACCACAGCCGAGACTCCCCTTTCTCCATCGTTCCATCCTATGTGGGACGAGACAACGGTGTGCCAGGCTGCAGTTGAATCATCAACCCCGAGATAGAATCTACCCCAGCGCTCGAACCTGGAGAGCGCTACGGTCATCATCTTAACAATCCGACTCCCTTCCGATCCGCCAGCACCCAGCCCCGGATAAACGGCGCGAAAGATCGGATCCTGGGCGACGATCCCCCGGTCGGTCCTCCAGCCCTACTCGGACCGTTCATCGAGCTTTGACAACCGCTGCGCCGCGGAGAAGCGCTCCGATCCCCCAGATCCAGGCTCGCCGGATCTCGATCCCTCGGTTCAACGGAACGCTTATCAAAGCTGTCATTATCCGTCGACCCACGAACCCCGTTGACCCTTTCGAGGATAGGCTTCACGAACACCCGTTGCCCATCGCGCTCCTAGGCCGACTGAGGAGAAACACCTCCGGGCATCCCCGGTCCTCACCAGGTATGGCTGTCGGGCGGCCGCGTCACGATCCATCCGCGTTTTGTGGCGGATTCGGAGGAGACAGGTACCGGGCCAGGAAATCGTAGATCTTACCCCGGATCTCTCGGGCCAGCGGCGTATCAATGCGGTTGAAAACATGGCCCCCCGGGGCATCCTCATAGATCTCGTATTCGAAGTCCTTGCCCGCGGCCTTGAGGGCCTTGATCAGATGCTCCACCTCCAGTACATTCACATCCTCATCGTTCGTTGTGGTCTGAATCAGAAGGGGCGTCTCCAGCTTATCAGCCTGCCAGGCAGGCGAACGCCTCCTGTACTCATCAACGGCCTCGTATGCCGACTGGCCAATGTGATAGGGCGCTGAGAACAGCTGCCGGTATTGCTCCGTCTTGTAACCCATGCGGGCCACCAAATCACTGACAGGAACTCCGGCGTAGACCACCTGGTAGGCCTCGGGATGATCGAATACGTTCATCAGCGATATCAGTCCCCCGTGACTCCAGCCTATAATCCCAATCCGGGCCGGGTCAATCAACTCGGGGTACGCCTCCAGCATCCAGTTTCTCGCGGCAAAGGTATCTTCAACTTCCAATCCACCGTAGTCAATGAGGTTGTGATGCATCTCGCCGTAGCCGGTGCTCCCCCGGTATTCAGGGGCGATGATCACGTAGCCCTGGGCAATGAGTTCCCGAACAATTGCGGTGTTGCTGGTGGAGAAGTTGGCGTGAACCCCACCGTGGGGAAACACCAGCAGGGGGTATCTTCTCCCCTCGTCCGCCTCCCTTGGGACAAAAGTGTAAGCGGGTACCTTTACCGGGTTTCCCCGGTCCTGGGGAAGCTGGGCCAGGGCGTTGGCCGGAGGTGGTCCGGTGAACGTGACCTTGTCGATCCGGGCCACATCTGCCACCCTGTTGTACCAGGATATGTCATCAACCGCCTTGAACAGGGAGTGAAAGACGTGCATCAATCGTCCCTGCTGCTCCTTCAGTTCAGCAATCTGTCTGTGTATCTCATCCATTGCGAATCCCTCCCAACGATCCGTCTATTTCGGCAGGGAATCCCTGCCGACACCTGTATTGTTCTCTGGCGGCAGGAACATCCCTTCACCCGGACCCGGGCTCACGGGGATTTTGATCCGGAGACAGCCACCCGATCTACGTCTCGTGGTCAACATAACTCAGGAGGAGGTGGGGCCGCCCCCGCTGTCCCCGCACACCACCGGACATGCAGGTCGGAGGTCGGCATCCGGAGGTTGAGCTGCGTTTTGTAAATACACCCTTTTCTTAGTCTGCGACCATAAGACCAGCCCTCCACAAAGCAAGTACAACCGTCATTTGCTTGTTATGGGCTTTTCCTGGACTGGCTACCTCGCGCCACAATGCCGAAGCGTTCTCTTCAAGTTCGGATTTGCTATGCAGTAGGCGGTCAGCGGTCATCGCATGTTCTTTGTTGAGAACTGAATCAGTGTAGTCACCCAGTCTAACACCCTCTAACTGGCCCCTCTTCGCACAAACCGAGGAATGCGGCTCTAGGACAGCTCTAACATCCTATTTTGGGGTCTTCTCCGTTTGAGTTGGCAGGATCGCAGGCTGCAAATAGTCGTAGCATAGTAAAAGGACATGCAACTCCTTCGGGGAATAGTGTTTGGAGCCAACAAACAAACTCCGAGGAGGTGGTCACATGTCCCAGGCGAGCATAGCAAGTTGGTTCCCCTTTCGTCGAGAAGTCGTTGAGAC
>PXCI01000272.1 GCA_003566675.1 Clostridia bacterium | reverse complement strand
TTCGGACGAGCCTGTCATGGCCAACTATACCGAATACGGGTTCAAGGGGGTGATCCGGAAACCCTATACCATCTATGAAGTCTCACGTGTCGTCCATCAGGTTATGAATGCATGACGATGACAGAGACGTGGTTTGCTGCGGTTGTTGTTTCGGAGGTCGCCGCCGAGTCCCCTGCAGCTGAGTGATCCATACGGACAGTGAAAGATCACGCCGGAGGTGTCTTCTCCACTAATGTCTTGCTGAGCGCATGATGGGAGCTGCCGTCCCCCTGCCCATCGTTGTCGGGTCAGGGAGACGGTCCGCGTGCGGCCCCGCCCCCCTAACCTGGGGTTCATCCCTTACATCAGGTCACGTCGACTTTTCCTCCTCCGCCTGCCTGGGGTTTCCACTCGATTTCAATTTCGAATTGATGCTTGGTTCCTCCTTCTACCTCGTACTTCAGCTCAAGCTTGGTCGCGCCTGAGGGGCAAATCTCCACCTGCTGGTCTCCCTGGGTGAGCCCGAAAGATCCCTTCTCCTTCAGCCTCTTGCCCACCCGGACCAGGAACTCCCCGATCTCTTCGACACTGCGGGGTTCTTCACTGCGAAAAACAACCTCTTCTCTGGCAGACACCATCACAACCTCCCTGCTGAGCGTTCTTGCTCGTCCCACGCACATCGACATGGGGTCGGAAAAGCGCCCCGAGTCGGTCTCTGTACTGGGTGCCCCTGCCATGGGACCCCAAACGGACACTGCGAAGGACTCTGAGATCATTGAACCATATCGGTGCAAACCTGTCCATATCTTCAGCCGGTGCCCTCAAGACAGGGATAATTGAACCTGCGGCGATCACCCGCAGAACACCGCTCCCCCCACTGAGCGACATCCTTCGCTCATCTCGACCGTAATCAAGGGGGAGGATCTGAGACTGTCATGCATGTCTATAACGACTTAACGAGAAGAGGAGAAGATGTCTTCCGCTGCACGAGCTGCGTCTTTGGGGACGGCCCTTCTGTGCCGAGGGAGATCCATCCGGGGAGCGGCGGAATCCTCATTCATCAGGTCCCTGCAGATCCCTGCCCCGGATCTCCGCGCTCGTGACTCCCTGAACTTCCTCCAGGTCTCCGGCGAGGGCCATTTTGTCTGATTGGGGCGAAAACCCCACGAACATCAACAGCTCAATCCGGTCACCGTCTTCGCGTGTCATTCGAATATTGGTGATATTTACGCCGTGGGATCCAACGAGCTTTCCAACGGAGCCTAGTAGACCCGGGCGGTCCTGGGCCACCAACCTGATGATCCCGGTGCTGCGCTTCAGGGCCACGTACAGTTCCACGCGCGATAAAAGTGACAGGGAGATCAGGGCGATCGCCGTCGCCCCCAGGGCATGGAAATACAGCCCCGCACCGGAGGCCAGTCCCAGGGCTGCCGCCATCCAGAGGCCTGCCGCAGTGGTCAGGCCGCGCACGGTTGCTCCCTCGCGCAAAATGGTCCCGGCACCCAGAAAGCCAATTCCGCTGACCACCTGGGCCGCGATTCGGGCGGGGTCACTCTGCATCACCCCGACATAGCTCCGTGAGACCTCGACCGAGATCATCATGATCAACGATGCCCCCACGCACACGAGAATGTGGGTGCGCAACCCCGCAGGACGATCGTGGATCTCCCGCTCAAATCCCACCAATCCCCCGACGACCATGGCGAAAAAAAGCCGAAGGATTGGCTCCATCCCGGCAAATGTCATCGTACCCCTCCTCGTTGAAGAACGACCGTTCTGATGATATTATGCCGCACAGGGCAGCTCAGCACCGCCTTGAGAAGGACACCCATCTGGACAGGAGATGGGAACCTGTTCAGAGACGGGATGTTCCGTGCTTCATCCCAGGGCCACTCTGAGCCGATCCAGGTTCATGTTTCCTCCGCTGAGCATAAGCCCAACGCGCTTGTCCCGCAGTTCGTCTCCCAGTTTGAGTGCCGCAGCGGTCGTAGCTGCCCCGGCCCCCTCTGCCACCATGTGGGTGTTATCAAGCAGAAACCGGATGCCGGCCCGCATCTCGTCGTCCGAGACGAGAAGAAAGTCGTCGAGAAGATCCCGCAGCATCCGGAAGGGAAGTTCGAAAGCGACCCTCGTGGCCAGGCCCTCCGCAAAGGTCAGAATTTCCGGGGTCTGTTGCAGGGTTCCATCTCGCCAGGAGCGATAGACCGCGTCCGCCCCTTCCGCCTGCACGCCAATCAGGCGAATGTCTGGGTTGATGGTCTTGGCCACCAGGCCCCCTCCGCAGGCTCCAGATCCCGCACCGATGGGAACAAGCAATACCTCGAGGTCCGGCACCGTTTCCAGCAGCTCAAGGGCAGCCGTTGCGACCCCGGCGATCAGGTAGGGCTCATTAGCATTGTGTATGTAGTAGTAGCCCTCGCTCTCCGCTCGCTCCTCGGCCATTTCCCGACCCTCGTCGAAATCTATGCCCTTCGCGACCACCTCCGCACCCAGCAGTTCCATGGTCCGCATCTTCAAGGGGTTGGTGTTCTCGGGCACATGAACGATGACCCTGGTTCCGAAGGTCCGTCCTGCGTAGGCAATGGATTGCCCGTGGTTTCCGCTCGAGGCCGTGATCACGCCCCGGTCCCTGAATGTCTCGGGCAGCACCGACAGGAGATTCAGGCCCCCCCGGACTTTGAATGCTCCCGTGGGCTGCAGGTTTTCACACTTGACAGAGGCCTCAAAGCCAAAGGCATCATCGAGCAAAGGCGATTGGTAGACCGGCGTGGGTCGCAGGTAAGGTGCGATTCTTCGCCTGGCCAGAAGTACGTCCTGAAAGGTGGGCGGTGTGAGCTTATCCTGGGGATCAACCATCGTTGTCACTCCTTCTTACGGATTTGTCAGCAGCGTATAGCACTATGAGTGCACATAACAGCCAGTTTCTTCTTCTATTATTGCACATGCCCTGGCACACCGTGTAGCAGGAGATGGAAGCGGCGCCAGCTCTTTCTCCTCCAGCTGATGAACAACTACGGCGTGGCCGACGAACTGGATTGGCAGCTGAGGGCTGACGAGATGCTATTCATGGCGTCAGTGATCGTCATGGCCACGCTCAACGTCGCGGCCACCATCATCTCTGAGTCCGCCCTCAGCTACCCTGGGCTGGGTGTGCAACCGCCGACGGTGACCTGGGGGCAGATGCTCAGTGACGGCCGGAACCACGTCAGCACCAGCTGGTGGCTGGCCACCTTCCCCGGCGTCGCCATAACCATTTCGGTTCTGGGCGTGATCTTTTTAGGGGGCTGGCTCAGGGACGTTCTGGATCCCCGGCTGAAACAGTGATGGATTCATCTTCCTGGCTTCGGGACCGTCACGATTCCTCCGGCTGATCGGGGGTACTGCCCTTCTATCCTGGGCCCTCTGGGAGTTGGGGCTGGGAACGATCCGGTGGTGGCATCTGATGGCTGCAGCGGGGATCTGGTGGGTCCTGTTCCTCGTTGGGATACCCCTGCTGAGTCTCAGCGCCATCCCCCCTGGCATCACTGATCATCATCCCCACCATCTTCATCGGACAGGGCAACCGGACCGTCCCGGTTCTGACAAGCCTCAGTTGTGCCATCCTACTGGCCGCTCTGGTGCGAGTGCTGCCCTTTATCCAGTTCTACGTGAGACGCGCGCTGAGGGTGTGGTTCTGAGAGCACTCGGGGCCGTGATATCCTCCATCGCTCACGGCCCCAGTTGTTTCAGTCGTTGAGCACCTGGTGCTCAATAACGACGCCCCGACTCCCAATCTCCTGCATCAGAATATCGTACCGATGATCTGAAAAGACAAGTTCCGGCGCCAGCACCCCCCGCTCGGGGATGTCACCCCGGATCAGCATCCTCACCGCGGCTGCACAGGGAAAGGCCGTGGTGCGCGCCATGGACGTCATGTTCCGGGACTCATCGTAGAAGTCAACCAGGTCGAAGCGATGGGTGGCCCGGGTACCGCCAGAAGTTCCGGAGATTTCCGCCCTGAGAACGGACACATCCTTCGAGTCTCCGCCCATGATACGGGGCGCCAGCAGTGCATCCAGAACCGTGCGGGGCACGACGGATTGGCCTTGCACTATCACCGGATCTGTCTCGAATAGGCCGCAATCGATCAGGGTCTGGATCTTGGCAGCATGGCCGGGATAGCGGAGCGTCTTTTCAGCCATGTACTTCACACCCTCGAGGTCCATGGTGAACGGCAACGTCGAGAGACCGTCGGTGACGAAGGACTCGCACTCACCCATCGGATCTGCATAGCGGTCGACCTCGAGATCCGACAGGGCGTCCACCCAGACGGGCTCACCGTCCCGGACAATGAGGGACCGACGCACGTACTGGTTGAACGTACTTTCCATGGAGTACAGCACCCGGTACTGCAGGGGCGGTTCCGGATCCTGTGGGATTCCGCCCACCTTCGCCACGGCGGTATCAACAGAGTCCAACAGTGTGAATCCCCGGCCCACCAACACATTAGTGAGTCCAGGAGCCAACCCAAAGCCAGGGATGATGGCCGATCCCGAACGCCGCGCCTTTTCATCGAGGGCGAGTTTTGCCTCCGGCTGCGAACCCACGAGATCTACCAGGTGGGTGCCGGTTTCGATCGCTGCACCCACGACCCCCATGCTGAAGACGTGAGCCAGAGCCGAGATGCCGGCAAAGGCGTCCTCCATGATGGTCACCAGGGCCTTGGTGTCGCCGGCATCGAGTGACTGAACCTCGAGCTTGCCCGTCGCATCGGCATCTGCACATGCCCTGAGATTTTCCTCGTTAATGTCGGCCACGATCACGGCGGATACCTCTTCACTGGCAGCCAGGTCAGCCGCGACAGCTGATCCCATCATACCTGCTCCGAGAACAACTACCTTCATGAACAGCACCTCCTTCAGGATTGTCGAAGAATGGGATTGCATTGTTTACACATTCTACCTTCGTTGGGAAGACTCCTTCCTGTAACACGGCAAGATTGGTCCGGGGAGGCAATTGCCAGCTTCAGAATCAGCCATTTACCCGGGACTCTCGACGGGTGTGAGCAGGACTTCCCACCCCCTCTGCCAAATAATGATGTCAGTCCCATCGGCTGCAGCATCTTATGTGCGGCCAGAAAGGAGGCAGACGATGCTAGACATGAAGATCATCGGGGGGACCATCATTGACGGAACGGGTCGACCGGCCTATTCGGCTGACCTGGGCATGGCCGGTGACACAATCGTTGAGATCGGTTCGTCCCTTGGCGAGGCGGAAGTCGTTGTGTCCGCCGCCGGCAGGGTGGTATGCCCCGGTTTCATTGATACCCACAGCCATTCCGACCTGCGACTCCTCACCTCGCCGCCGCCACAGGCCAAGATCAGCCAGGGTATCACCACAGAGCTCCTGGGCCAGGATGGTCTCGGCGTGGCGCCCATCGACGATGCGACCAAGAAACCGCTCTCGCGGCTGACAGCCGGGCTCCTCGGAAGACGCGATCTCGAAAGATGGACGTGGCGCTCCCTTTCTGACTACCTCGACACCCTGCAGGGAGCCAACCTTCCCAACAACCAGGCGGCCCTTCTCTCCCACGGGCCGATCCGACTCCTGGCCCTCGGCAGCGAAGATCGGTCCGCGAGGCCCGCCGAACTCGATCACATGACAGTGGCAGTCCGGACGGCCATGGAGCAGGGGGCATGGGGCCTGTCAACCGGGCTCATCTATCCCCCGTCCAGCTACGCTCCCACCGAGGAGCTGGTGACACTGACGGAGGTGGTCGCTGAATACGACGGGGTATTCGTGGTCCACATGCGCGATGAGGGGCTGCATCTTCTGGATGCCATCACGGAGGTCATCGATGTCTGCCGTAGGTCTGGTTGTCGGCTGCATATCTCCCATCTTCAGGCCCATGGAGAGATCATCTGGCACCTTCTCGTCCCCGCTCTCGAGAAGATCGATGCGGCCCTCGATGAGGGAATGTCCGTTACGGCCGACCGCTACTCGTATCTTGCCGGGAGCACGGTTCTCAGTGCCGTACTGCCCGCCTGGATGCTCGATGGAGGGCCAGAGGCCTGCATAGAGCGTCTCAGAGACGATACCTACAGGGAGCGGGTGCACCATGCCTTCACCCAGGGCCTGGATGTGTGGCACAACCGCTCCATCAGCGTCGGCTGGGATAACATCGTGATTTCGTTCGTGCCCAGTCCCGCCAACGCAGAACTCGTCGGGCAGTCTATCGATGACATCAGCCGCAACACGGGCAAAAATCCTGTTGATGTCGTGTGTGACCTGCTCCTGGAGGAGGACCTGGAAGTCACCATGATCAGCCACTATGGAAGCGAGGAGAACCTGGAACGGGTCTTCACCCACCCCGCCTCGGTCGTGGCGACCGATGGGATCTACGGCGGCAAGCCCCATCCCAGGCTCTGGGGGACGTACCCGCGGTTCTTTGGCCGGTATGTTCGCGAGAGAAACCTCATGTCGCTGGAGGAGGGCGTCAAGATGGCGACCTCGACGCCGGCGAGGATCATTGGGCTGAAGGACCGAGGCCGGATTGATGCAGGGATGAAGGCAGACCTGGTGATCTTCGACCCTCAGAAGATCATTGACAGGGCCACCTATGAGAATCCCGAGCAGACGTCCGAGGGCATTGAGATGGTACTGGTCAACGGGGAAACAGCCTGGGAAGGGCAGGGTCCTGCGGGTCAGCCAGGTAGGGTCCTCCGCCGTTGAGCCCACGGAGATCAATTTCGCCAGGGAGGTATTGAACATGAATTCGACCTATGTGTTTCGCAATGCGACGGTAGTTGACGGTACGGGCTCTCCCGCAGCCATTGCCGATGTGGCCGTCCGGGAAGGCTACATCGCATCCGTTGGTGAGGACGTGACCTCCGGAGACGCGATTGAGGTGGACGCCCGGGGGTGCATTCTCTGTCCCGGCTTCATTGACATGCACTCCCATGCAGATTTCTCCCTCTTGACGCAGAACCGAAGCCTGAACCTGGTTGCCCAGGGAATCACCCTCGTGGTCACCGGAAACTGTGGTTCATCCGCTGCGCCCACCTATGGGGATGATCCAGGGGATGCCCGATGGGAAGGTTCCCTTCCGGGATGGATGCAACAGATTGAACACCTCGGGACGGGCGTCAATGTCGCAACCCTGATCGGCCAGGGAAGCGTCCGGGGAGCGGTGATGGGATCCGAGACGACCCGGAGGGCTTCCGAAGGGGAGATCGGGGCCATGCGGGAATTGGTCTCCGAGGCCATGCTGGCCGGGGCCTACGGGCTCTCCACGGGACGCGACTACGTCCCCGGCTGCTACGCCTCTCCCAGGGAGATTAGGGCGGTTGGGGCTGACCTTGGCCGGTTTGAGGGCGCTTTTTACGCCAGTCATCTCCTCGATGAGGCCGACGGGCTCCTGGAAGCGGTGCAGGAGGCCGTGGAGATCGCCCGGCACCTGGGAGTTCCCGCCCAGCTGGCTCACCACAAGTCGATGATCCCCCACAACTGGGGCCAATCTACACAGAGCCTTGCCGCGATTGACCGCGAGCGCGCCCGGGGCCGGAGGGTTCGAGTGGATGTGTATCCTTACACCTTTGCCGCGGCCATGACGATTCTGGACCTGCTTCCCCCATGGTTCACCGGGTGCGGAGAAGAGGACGCGGTGCAGCGCATGCGTCAGCGTACAGATTTCGAAAGACTCGCAGCGGATCTTTACTCGGGCTACCCGGGCTGGAAGAGCTCCCTGGGCGATTTCGACTGGGGATACACCGTCCTGCGCCACCCGGGACAGTCGACCCTGGTTGGCAGAACGGTACGACAGATCGCCACCGATCTCGGAGTCGATCCGGTCGAGGTGGTGCGCAAACTGGTCATCGACAGCGAGGGGCAGGCGGTGTGTGCCTTCGCCATGGCGGAAGAGGATGTTCAGCGGATCCTATTGCATCCGCACAGCAGCGTATGCACCGACGCTCCTGCCATCGACGAACCTTCTGGGTCGAAGAGAGTGATCCACCCCAGGAGTTTTGGCACCTACCCACGGCTACTCGGCAGGTATGTGCGGGACCTGGGTCTACTGAGCCTCGAAGAGGCCATACATAAATCGAGCGGACTGCCGGCACGGTGGCTGGGACTCGCAGACCGCGGGGTGATCCGGCGAGGGGCCCGGGCAGATATCGTGGTATTTGACCCCGAGACCGTTTCGGACCGGGCCACCCTTGATGATCCCTGCCGCTATCCCGATGGCATACACTGGGTGCTGGTCAACGGAATCCCCGTCGTCAGCGAAGGTCAAAGAACGGGCAGGACCCCCGGTGAAGTCGTCCGTAGAAGAGCGTGATCCCATGACCCGGTTCGCTCTCATGGCTGTCGCCTTGGAGTGAACCGGTCTCCCCCACTCCGTCTCCGATTGCTCGGGTCTGTACACGACGTCGGACGTGAAGAAGATCATGTCTTTATGGTGGTTACTGGGCGAAGACCGGGAGCCCCTGCCTCCAGCTAAACGTTCTCCACGTACCCCCATGGCGTCTCGCGAGGGGCTCCCAGCCTGATCTACCAGGTCAGCAGCTGTCTCGCTCGTAAATCGTCTCGCCGTCGACGATGGTGATATCCACCCTCAGATCGCGCAGTTCATCATCGCTGACGGATCCATAGTCTGCGCCAAGAACCGCCACGTCGGCCGCCTTGCCGATCTCCAAGGACCCGGTCAGGTCTTCCATGAAGGCCAGATAGGCTCCATTGTACGTGAACATCCGCAGAGCTTCAAACCGATCGACCTTCTCCTCATCACCGAGAGTCGCACCCCGGGACGTCTTCCGCGTCACTGCGCTGTGAATGCCCCAGAACGGGTTGTAATAGGCTGAGCATATGTCCGAGTTACATGCAACCGCGATCCCGCTCTCCGAGTAGGTCTTCAGAGGTGTGAACTGACGCAGTTTCTCTTCCGAGGCGACGGTGAAGTACACATCTCCTTCCACCCATATGAAGCCGGGTTGGACAGACACCGAGATGTTGCGTCGCTGCATGATCTCGAGGGACTCCGGGGTGGCGAAGTAACCGTGGACGATGTTGTGCCGGGCATCCTCCCGCGGATGTCGTCCAACTACAGCGTCAAAGGCGGCACAGGCAATGTCCTGGGCCCGGTCACCACAACAGTGGATTCCGATGGACCAACCCGCCGAGTGTCCCTCCTCGAACCACGCCTCAAGGTTATCCGTATCGAGCCGCAGCGGTATTTCAGAACGGGTGCCGTCGGTCCAGCGATCGTTCATGAGGGCCGTCTTGCTGCCCAGTCCCCCGTCAATGGCCATCTTCAATGCCCCGATGTTGAGGCGCCCGTCGCCAAAACCGCTGCGTATCCCGATGTGATCCATCTTACCCTCCAGATCCTGACCCATCGTGGAATACAACCCGTGCCACGCTGGCATCATGTTCACCCGGATGGGAAGGTCTCCCCTTTCACGGACGTTCTGATACGCTCTCATTACCAGGGGAGGTACGCCTGGGTCAATGATGCCTGTGATGCCGTAGCGAACGAACTCCTCGGCGCCCATGCGAATGTGACGCTCGTGTTCTTTCACTTTCTGCACAAAACCCAGATCCGGCATCACCTTTCGCACGGCTTCCTCCGCCCCTGACCTGAGCACCCCGGTCAGGCGTCCTCGCTCATCGCGGTCTGCACTTCCTTTATCAGGCCCGGGACCATCATCGGTAAGCCCAGCCAGCTCCAACGCCCTGGAGTTGACGACACACATACCAAACAGCCGCATGAGGATCACCGGATTGTCCGGGGCCACCTCGTCGAGATCCCATCGCGTTGGCATGCGCCACTCCTTGAACTGGTTTTCGATCCACCCTGCACCCAGGACCCATTCGCCCGGGGCCAGCGTTCTCACCCTGTCGCCCACCATCTCCTGCAGCTCGGAAATGGTGGTGGCATCAAACAGGAGCACTCCGTCACTCATCACGGCACCCGCCATGAAGAGGTGGTTGTGGGAGTCGAAAATCCCGGGAATGGCGGAACGCCCCTTCAGGTCAACCTTTCGTGTGCCTTCGTGGGCAAGGGCACAAATGTCGTCATTGCTGCCCAGGGCAGCAATCTTACCGCCTGAGATGGCCATGCCGGAAAACTTCCTCCCCTGGACATCGGCGGTATAGATCGGGCCATTGGTCAGTATCATATCGGGATGGCGAAAACGACTTGCACACATGCTCTTCCTCCTGTCTGGAATCTTGGTTCTCTTTATATCGAATGGCTGCACTGCCCAAACCGAATGCCAGGATGTCGGAGGGTCGGCAGTATGCACCTGGTTTGCGCTGTGCGGGGGGCATTGGTCGCACCGGCGGGAAGGGACCCCACAGGAGTCCCCCGCAGCCAACTCGAGCGGAGAGACTCCTGGTCACCTTCCCTGTCTCACGAGGAGCTGCGGTCGTAGACGGTCTCGCCTCCAATGATGGTCATGTCCACCTTCAGATCATGCAAATCATCATCACTTGCCGAACCGTAGTCGTTATCGAGAACAACAACGTCCGCCGCTTTATCGATCTCCAAGGACCCGGTCAGGTCCTCCCAGAAGGCCAGATGGGCCCCATTGTGCGTGAACATCCGTAGGGCCTCAAACCGATCCACCCTTTCCTCGTCACCGAGCGTCGCGCCCCGCGAGGTCTGCCGCGTCACCGCGCTGTGAATCCCCCAGAACGGGTTATAATGAGCCGAGGTCATGTCCGAGTTGCAGGCCACCATAATCCCCCGCTCCGAGTAAGACCTCAGGGGTGTAAAGTCACGCAGCCTCTCCTCGGTGGCAGCGCCAAAATACACGTCTCCTTCCACCCATATGAATCCAGGCTGGGCGGACACCGAGATGCTGCGCTGCTGCATGATGTCGAGGCTCTTCTGGGTCGCGAAGTAACCGTGGATGATATTGTGCCGGACGTCCTCCCGCGGATCTCGACCGATTACAGCGTCAAAGCTGGCACAGGCTATGTCCTGTGACTTGTCACCGCAACAATGGATCCCAATGGACCAACCCGCCGAGTGAGCCTCCTCAAAATACGCCTCCAGTTTGCCTGTGTCGATGGACAGGGGCACCCTACTCCTGCTGCCGTCGATCCAGGGATCATACATGAGGGCGGTTCTGCTGCCCAGTCCTCCGTCAATGACCATCTTCATGGCCCCGATGCGGAGCCACTCATCTCCGAAGTTGGTGTGAAGTCCAATGTGATCCAGCTTTCCCTCCATGTTCTCCGTGTGGCTGCCAAACCCGTACCAAGTAGGCATCATATTGACCCGTAGGGGTAGATCTCCATTCTCTCGAGCATTCTGATACGCTCTCATGACCAGGGGCCGGACACCGGGATCGACGACACTCGTGATGCCGTAGCGAAGGTATTCCTCAGCAGCAACTCGGATGTGGCGCTCATACTCCCTGACCTTCTCGGCGGAACTCATCCCCGGTATCATTGCCCGCACCGCTTCCTGCGCCCCCGATCTCAGTACCCCCGTCAGGCGTCCCTGCTCATCACGGTCGGTGATCCCCCTATCGGGGTCGGGGCCATCATCGGTCAGCCCAGCCAGCTCCAGCGCCTTGGAGTTGACGACGGACATCTCAAATAGACGATTCAGGATCACCGGGTTGTTCGGGGCCACCTCGTCGAGATCCCAGCGCGTGGGCATCCGCCACTCCTTGAATTGGTTTTCAATCCAGCCAGCACCCAGTACCCACTCACCCGGCGCCAGCTTCCTCACCTGGTCAGCGACTATCTCCTGCAGCTCGGAAATGGTGGAGGCATCAAAGAGGAGCACCCCGTCGCTCATCACCGCACCTGCGACAGCAAGGTGGTTGTGGGAGTCGAAGATCCCTGGAATGGCGGAGCGCCCCTTCAGGTCAACCTTCTGTGTGCCTTCACGGGCCAGGGCACTGATCTCATCACTGCTGCCCAGGGCCATGATCCTTCCGTCTGACAAGGCCATGCCCGAAAAACTCCGGCTCTGGTCATCAGCGGTGTAGATCGGTCCGTTGATCAAGATCATATCGGGACAACGAAAACTATGTTCAACCATCTCTTCCCCCTATCTGTATCTCTTACCTCTGAAAAACCACGACTTGATCGCGGTCTCGGCTACAAGCCCTGGCTCCCCCATGATTGGGCGACCCCACAATCAGGCTCTTTCGTATCGTCTTGACCTTGGCGAACACCATGATCCCCTGGGATACCGATGAGACGAAAGGCGTCCTGAACATGCCAGACCACGCCGGCTACACCCAGCGGAATACCGCAGATGCAATGATCGTCGCCACAACCAAGCTGGCAACCGACACCAACACTTCGGCCAAGTGCTGTCGGTGCCTACAAGCGACGGGAGAATATCTCGCCATGCGGGGAAAATGAGGACCGGAACGGGTCGCTGCTCCGATCCCGGCCTCCCCTGCTACCCCTCGGGCTGATCGCTGATCCGGCGGATGATCCTCAAACCAGTGTACATGGCCTCCACCTCTCCGGTGGGTCCCGGGATGAAACGGACCATGCTCTCCTCTCCCCTTCGCATCATGGCAGCCGTGTCCGGGCCGCTAGGCCGCAGAAGATGCGTGCTGTTGTCTATGAAAGCATACAGATCACCATCTTCGATCAGCACGTCGATCAGGGCGCCTTCTCCCGAGGCATAAGACCCCACAAACCGCTCCAGCTCCTCCTGAGAGGCCTCGTATTCGGGTTCTCGGCTTCGCTGGGTGTCAACGGGAAGTCCCAGCATCAGGTTCATCGCCCCCAGCCAGATCTTGCTGGCGGGAATGCCCTGCAGGTTCGCAACCACCGAGGCTGTCAGGTCTTTCTCGGGAATAAAGCCAAAGTGGGACGACACCCCTTTCAGGCTACCGCCGTGCTCCACCAGCGTCACCCCGTGGTATCCCGGTCGTACCACTAGACCGTAGCCGTAGTACTGGCTGCGACCGCAGGGGAAGTAAGGGGCAGTCATTCGGGTCACCGTCTGCCGCCCGACAAGGCTTCCCGAGCCGGGTGAGAGGCTGCTTAGATACATCTGGCCGTAACGAACCATCTCAGTGACGGTGGAGCGCAGAAAGCCGGCCCCGAGCATCGCCGGGGCGTGCTGCCATTTCGGAGCTGCAATAACGCCCCGCTCCTCGCTCTGGCTGTACAGTTGGGTCACGTCAGAGTATTCCTCGAGAAAATCCAGACCCATGGTGCTTGATCTCATGCCTACAGGCTCCAGGATGCGCTCCCGAACAAAGGAATCAAAGGGCTGCCCGCTCACCCGCTCGACGATCGCCCCCAGCAGCGAATAGGCGTCGTTGGAATAGCTGAACTGCTGACCTGAACGTCCCAGGGGCGGCTGATCATCATCGACTATGAAGTCCAGTAGATCCTCATAGGTGTCGATGGGCTCCCGGTCGGTCCATTGCTCCCATCGCCCCAGCCTCTTGATCTCGTCGACGGAGGGATCTCCCTCCATGCTTCGGATCATGCTGTATCGTAGTGCCCCCGTCGGGGGCATGCCGGAGGTGTGGGTCATCAGGTGATGGATGGTGACGGCTTCCGCTGATGAGCCACCGGTCAGGCGGAACTCCGGTAGATGCCGCACCACCGGATCTGCGCTGCAGAGTTTCTGCTCTTCCTCGAGGATCATGATGGCCAGAGCGGTAAAGGACTTCGTGACCGAGGCCATCCCATACAGGGTCCCCGGGGTTGCGGGCAGATTCTTTTCGACATTCCTGAGGCCGAAACCCTCGGCGTACAGGATTCGGTCACCATCTGCCACCGCGACCGACAGGCCGGGGACATCGTGCTGCTCCCTGATCTTTTCTATGAATTCCCGGAACTCCTCCACCCGGGCATCGTCAGGCACAAAAATCACCCTCTATCTACCGAAGTTTGCTTCCAGGGTCGTTCAGGCATTTCGTTTCATCCCGCTGAGGGCTCCATGGCGGCCGTACAGGGACGGCCGCAGGCACCGCATTCAACCAACGTGCGCATCGGCCCCCAGGGATGCGAAGGCCCCATCGAGGATCTCGAGTGCCTCATCCACCTCATCACTCTTCACAACGAGGGGCGGCGAGATCCGGATCACGTTACCGTACAGTCCCCCGCGACCGATCAGAAGAGACTTGCTCCTGCTCTGTTCAAAGATACGGTCGACCAGGTCTCCGGCCGGCACCTTGTCCGCTCTGACGACCTCGATGCCCTGCATCAGGCCCATGCCCCGCACATCTCCGATAACGGAGTATTTCTCCCTGAGGGCCTCAAGGCCGGACCGCAGCCGATCGCCGTTGACCCGAGAATGGGTGAGCAGGTCCCGCTCCTGGATCTCGTCCAGGGTAGCCAGGGCAGCCACGGAACTCACCGGGTTTCCTCCGAAGGTTGAAATGGTCTTGCCCTTCCAGGCGGAGGCCAACTCCGGCGTCGCCACGGTCGCTGCCATGGGAGCGCCATTGGCGATGCCCTTCGCACAGGTTATGATGTCGGGCTGAACGCCCCAGTGTTCGATACCGAACCAGTGATCGCCCGTGCGGCCAAATCCCGTCTGAACCTCATCGCAGATGAAGAGGCCCCCATAGTTCTTGATGATTTCCATCACACGGGCGAAATACTCCGGAGGAGGTGTGATGAACCCCCCAACGCCCTGGATGGGCTCTGCGAAAAAGGCAGCGATTTTCCCCGATGTCGTGGTCTGGATCAGCTCCTCAATATCCTCTGCACACTCCAGGTCACAGTTGGGATACTCCCTGCCGAAGGCGCAGCGGTAGCAATAGGGGCTGTGGGCATGCTTGATCCCGGCAATGTGAGTACCGCCGATTCGCCAGTTGTGATGAGCGGTCAGGGACATCGCCAGCATGCTGCGGCCGCTGTAGGAGTGTCGCAGGGCCACGATTTCCTGCCGATCGGTGAACATCTGGGCTGTTAGCACCGCGGTCTCGTCGGCCTCGGTCCCACTGTTGGTGAAGAAGGTCTGCGACAGGCCCCCCGGCGTAATCTCTGCCAGTCTCTCGGCGAGCAAGACCTGGGGCTCGGTGACGTATAAGGTGGAGGTGTGCACGAGTTTCTTGACCTGTTCCGTCACCCGCTCTGTGACCCTCGGGTTGCAGTGCCCCACGCTGACGGTGAGGATCCCACCGAAGAAGTCCAGGTAACGCTCCCCCTCCGAGTCGTAAAGGTACATCCCCTGGCCACGCTCCATCACCGGCGGATCATCGTAGTAGGTTGCAACCGAGGGGTAAAGATAGTCTCTTTGCTTTTTCAGGATCTCCTCCCGGTGTGTCATACCTATCTCCTTTCAAACTTTACGTTTCTGCGGGTGAGGCAGGCACAGATTCTCTCCGGGGTCTTCATCCGGGTACGGTCTGGTCCGGAGCGACTTCCTGCAAACCTGGCAGATAACGCGACTTTCTGATGGCATTCTTCGGCACAGAGGCCGGCTTTCCTGCCCCACAGGAGGCCCTGGGACAGGAGACCTCAACGTTGTGAAGAAGGAGTATCGGAGACACTACGTGAAGAGGTGATGATGGTGCAAGCGATTCTGATTAACGGAAGCTGCAACCAGATGGGTGACACCCACAAAATGCTGAGTATTGTCGAGGCACACCTGGCCAAAGACGGAGCCGATGTTGAACTGGTGCATGCTGCCGGCCTACTCACAGATCTCAATCCTCCCTACTGCACGGATTGTGGAGATGACTGCATGGGGAGCTGTTACGAGGGCACGGCCCTCGAGGGGTTTTTCCGCCGACTGGCAGGGGCGGATATCGTCATCGCGGGCTCTCCCGTCTACTTCGGGACGGTCAGCGCTCCCCTCAAGGGAATGTGGGATCTGACCCGGACCTTGCGAAAAGAGAAATCCCTTCTGTATACGGTGGGGGCTGCGATGTCGGTGGGCGGCGGACGTTTTGGCGGCCAGGAGACCACGGTCAGGGCCATTCACGACATGATGTTCATACAGGGTATGATCATCGTCGGAGACTCGAACTCGGAAAGAATCGGTCACCAGGGCGTCTGTGCAACCACCGGGGTTGATGCAGCCGCAGAGGAGCGATTGAAGGTGCTGTCGCGGGCCGTGATGGACGTGGGAGCTGCGACGATGACCCTGCGCACTACGAAGGGGCGCTGCTGATCGTAGCCAGACAGGTTCCGGGGTCAGGGGCCCTGCCTGGGCCCCTGACCCCGGATGCAGGTCCACTCAGGGATTAGGCGATCAGCACTACCTGCGCCCCATGATCACCACGAACCCCAAGAGGAACAATAGCCTCAGCAACAGGCGCTCGAAGGGGTCATCGGGAACGATAAAGGGCCTTCCCCTGGATAACATTCGGTCCACCTCCCATGAACATAATCCCCTCGCCACCATCTTATGTATGGATGGGCGGGTCTGTTCACGTCAGAGATAGACGATCACCGATTCGCTGATGCCGGGGGCTTCACCGGCGATCTTCGCGATCCTCCTCCGATTTGAGCCGGTCGAGGCGCACCTGCAGGCGGTCAATTTCGGCGCGCAGATCGGCCGTCTCATCCAGCCTGGGCTGCGTCGACTCGCGACCAGGTGGTGGCCTGCGCTCGGCGCTTCGCAGGATCAGAACGATCAGGACAACAACAGAGCCCCATACAGGACCAGCCGAATGGCCCAGGGCGACCCCCTGATTGCCAACGGCCACGACCTTTGAGCCGTTCATCGCCACATCTGCGGTGAAGGGTTCCTGACCCCTTTCGTCAACGACGAGTTCCCATCACACCTTCCGCCTTCATATTGTCCCCCACTTCCAACCCCGGGTTTCGGTCTGCGATGCGTGGGGCTGGCCGCGTTAGACCTGTCAGGTGCTCTACCTCAAAGCGGATTATTCAGGCGACGGTTCCTCCGGGGCTCCGAAGCAGCATTGATCCTTTCCCCGTTCACCTCGTTTGGAGTCGTGCTTGAAGTGTAGGATGGCCAGCCTGACCCCTCGCGAGCGCGGACCCCTCCCTAATCCACGGTGGGCCACCCTTGCTAGACCTCATCCTGCCATTGCACAGACCCACTTCGAAACAATCCTGCATGCCGATGAAGGAAGCCAGGGGCGGACGCTCACGTCTGGCGTTGACCCCGATCTACAGGCGCTTGAGTGTTCCCGTTATCATCGCCGGACATCCATTTGCCGATCTTTGTTTCTCGGGACGCCGGACAAAAAGCACGGCAACGGCCCCTATCAGGGGCAGAACGGTCATCAAGAGAAGGACCTCGGTGTATCCACCGAAAAGATCGTATCCCAGGCCGAAGGGGAGGGGCCCCAGGGCCGATGAGATCACCATGCCGGCCGTTGTCACACCCCGGATGCTGGCCAGGTACCTACGTCCGAAATAGTGGGGCCAGATCACCCCACCGACCAGAGCCAAAAAGGCCATGCACAACCCCCGGATCAGGCCCAGGGTCACGGCCGTGGAAAAGGACGTTGTAAATAGCATGAAGACGAGGTTGAGGGCCTGCAGCAACATTGCACCTGATAGGACGTAGTGAATGGGATACCGATCGCACATGTATCCTGCCAGAGGCGTCAGAATCATTCCGGTCGTTGCCGACACGGTAAACACAACCGCCGCCGTCTGGGCCGTGACGCCGTTTTCCGCCAGGATGGACATGTGGTGGAATTGTGCTCCGGTAGCGACCATGCTCGGAATGGACACGGTAAACAGGATGATCCAGAAAGCCCGGGTACGTATGGCCTCGGAAACATCCCAGGCCTCCTCCGGCTCTGGGGCCTTCACTTGCGCGCCTCGCCCCCCTGGTGGAGCAGCTGGGCCATCGGGAACCAGGCCCATATCCTCCGGACGCTCGCGGGTCAGAAACCAGGCCACCGGAGCCATCACTGAAGCGAGAACCACTCCCCAGAACACCCAGGTAGCCCTCCATCCGAAACTCTCTATGAACATCAGGTTCGCGTAGGGTATGAGGGCACCACTCAGGGATCCACCGATGGCCAGGAAGCTGAGGGCCCTTCCCCTCTTTCGGATGAACCATTGCGGCACCATGCTGCTTGGGATCAGCGTCATGGATCCCTGGCCGAAGGTCCGGATCATCATGAACCCTAGGAATAGGGCCGCGGGAGTGTTCACGCTGCTCATGAAAAGCAGCGCTCCGGCAAAACACAGGGCAATCACGGTGAGGGTGGGTCGGTAGCCCTTGCGGTCCACTATGCGTCCCACCACGGTCATGAGCAACCCGGCAGCCAGGGTGCCCGCCGAATACATGCCGGAGACCAGAGACCGGCTCCAGCCGAAGGTCTCAATCAGGGGATCGATAAACGTGGAGACAGAGTAGGTCTGCCCCGGACCGGACAGAAACACGCCCAGCGTGGCGACTCCCACGATGACCCATCCATAATAAAGACCCCGGGGACCGGGCTGCGCTATTCTCCCCGGAACGCTCCCTGTATTGGAGTGAAGATCTGGCCTGTCTTTGGGGATACGCCGCACCATGAGGTCGCCTCCAGAGATAAACAATCAGTTGCCATACGCGGACTGTATCGCCGATTAATCGCCCGACGTTTCTCACGGTTGCAGCGTTGTCTGTTAGGTTATTCTGAACCGGGAGTGCCGTTACCTACATGCGGGAATCGGGCTGCACTTGAGTCCGTTCCCGTTGGCTCTGGCATGTTTCTGTTCAACCCCACCCTTGTCCTGCTGCGAGCGGAGAGTGGATGAGTCGGTGTGACAGGCCCAATCCGGTCGCCTATACTTCTAAATCTTGAAAGAAGAAAGGGGACACCAGGACTCACCAGCGCCCGTTCGTTACTGGGGTCGGCCTCCACCTGTTGGTGTCTGCATGCCGGCGCCGGCTCTCTCCGATGCCCACTTAGCACCGTCGTTCTTCTGGGGGCGCCGGACAAACAGGACGGCTATGGCGCCGACCAGGGGCAAAAGGGTCATGAGCAACAGGACCTCGGTGTATCCACCGAAAAGATCATATCCGAGGCCGAAGGGAAGGGGCCCCAGGGCCGAGGAGATTACCATGCCTGCTGTCGTCACACCCCGTATGCTGGCCAGGTACCTCCGTCCAAAAAAGTGGGGCCAGATCACCCCACCGACGAGGACCAGGAATGCCATACGGAGTCCCTGGATGATGCCCAGGGCCACGGCCAATGAAAAAGACGTCGTGAATAACAGGAAGACCAGATTCAAGGCCTGCATCAGCATCGCACCCGACAGGACAAAGTGAATGGGATAGCGATCGCACATGTAGCCCGCCAGGGGGGTCAGGACCATCCGGGTCGCTGCGGCCACCGTGAACACAACCGCCGCCGCCTGGGCGGTGACCCCGTTCTCTGTCAGGATGGACATGTGGTGGAACTGGGCGCCGGTCGAGACCATGCTGGGGATCGACACGGTGAACAGGATGATCCAAAAAGCCTTGGTGCGTATGGCCTCGGGAACATCCCATGCTTCCTCTGGCTCCAGAGGTGTCACTCGAGCACCACTCCGAGGAGGATGAGCAGGGGAACCATCGGGAACCAGGCCCATGGCCTCGGGTCGCTCGCGGGTCAGAAACCAGGCCACCGGAGCCATGACTGCAGCAAGCACCACGGCCCAGAACATCCAGGTAAACCGCCATCCGAAGTTCTCAATGAATACCAGGTTCACGTACGGCAGACAGGCGGCACTCAGGGCTCCACCGATGGCCAGGAAGCTGAGAGCCCTTCCCCTTCTCCGGATGAACCACTGTGGGACCATGCTGTTAGGGATCAACGTCAGAGACCCCTGGCCGAAGGTCCGGATCATCATGAATCCGACGAACAGGGCCGCAGGGGTACTCACGCGGCTCATGAAAAACAGTGCCGCGGCAAAACACAGGGCAATCACGGTGAGGGTGGGCCGATAGCCCTTGCGGTCCACCGTGCGCCCGATCACGGTCATGAACAGCCCGGCCGTGAGGGTGCCCGCAGAATACATGCCCGAAACCAGGGAGCGGCTCCAGCCAAAAGTCTCAATCAGGGGATCGATGAACATGGATACGGAGTAGGTCTGTCCCGGACCGGACAGAAACACGCCTAGCGTGGCGACTCCCACGATGACCCATCCGTAGAACAAGCCGCGGGATTGGCTCTCCGCTGTGTCCTCCGGGACATCCTCCGCATCGGAGGGTAGGTCCGATCTGTCTTCGGGGATTTGCCGCACCATTAAGTCCGCCTCCAGAACTAACTGATCACTTGCATCAGTAAACCAGCTTTGCCTGTTGCCGGTCAAGATACCATGTCATACAGCAAAAGGCGGCATCGGGCTGCTAATGGCAGCCCGATGCCGCCGCGAGAACAGCGGGTCAGGAGTCAGGTGTACTCAGCCCTGCGCTTTTCCAAGAAGGCGCTGATCCCCTCCCGCGCTTGCCCCGTGTCGTAGGTCCTACCGAAAAGAACGGCCTCCGTGCGGGCAGCCTTGTCTCGGGGTAGATACCTGTTTCTGTTCATGGCCTCCTTGGCGTGGGCCAGGGCGACCGGGCCGTTCGACGCAATCTTGAGGGCCAGTCGGACAGCCTCTTCCATGAGGCTATCGTCGGAGACCACCTTGGACACCAGGCCCAACTCCCAAGCCTCCGCTGCGCCCACCGTTCTGCCGGTGAAGATCAGATCGCGGGCACGACCCTCACCGATCACCCGGGCCAACCGATACGTCCCGCCGAAGCCCGGTGGCATGCCAAGGGTCACCTCCGGCTGCCCAAAGATGGCCCGCTCAGCCGCCAATCTGACATCACAGGCCAGGGCCAGCTCACAGCCCCCGCCGAGGGCAAAGCCATTGACGGCGGCAATGACCGGCTTGGGCAGATCCTCGATGGTCGAAAACACTGTCTGGCCCAGTAGCGACCAGTTCTGTGCCTCGGTTCGGTTCATGTCCTTCATGCTCCCGAGGTCAGCGCCAGCAACGAAGGCGCGATCCCCCGCCCCTGTCACGATGACGGCCCGGATCTCCCCGGATGCCGCCCCCGACTCAAGAACCTTCAGCAAGGCCCTGAGGGTGGACTCGTCAAGGGCGTTGAGCTGTTCAGGTCGGTTCACGGTGATGATACCGATCTGGTCATCGGTCTCCCATCGCACCACCTCAGACACCCCGTCACCTCCCATACTGATAGAAACCGCTTCCCGTCTTTCTTCCCAGCTGCCCAGCTTCCACCATCTTGACCAGGCGGGGAGACGGACGGTAGCGGGGATCGGCAAAGCCCTCGTACAGAGACCGCATGACGGCCAGCACCACGTCGAGCCCAATCATATCGGCCAATGCGAGGGGACCCATCGGATGGTTAGCCCCCAGGGTCATGATCCGATCAACATCCTCGGGGACCGCGACGCCTTCATGCACACACGAAATGGCCTCATTGATCATCGGAATGAGGAGGCGGTTGATCACAAAACCGGGATAGTCGTTGACCGACACGGGCTCCTTGCCCATGGCCAGGATCAAGCGACGGGCTGCCTGGAAGGTAGCATCGCTGGTCTCCAGGCCCCGAATCACCTCCACCAGCTTCATCAATGGCACGGGGTTCATGAAGTGGGTTCCAATCACGTTGCCCGGCCGGGAGGTCACACCTGCCAGCTCAGTAACCGACAAAGACGACGTATTGCTGGCCAGGATTACCTCCTCGGGGCATATATCGTCGAGGCGGCGGAAGAGATCCTTCTTGGCGTCCCTGTCCTCAATGACGGCCTCGATTACGAAGTCGGCATCTTTCGCCCGGGATAGATCGGCTGTGAGTTCGATTCGCTCCAGGGCGCCTTGCGCATCGTCGGCCTCCAGCTTGCCGCGGCTCACGGCGCGCTGTAAGAACCCCCTTGCGGTCTCAAATCCCCGCTGCGCCAACTCCTCTGTCAGATCATAGAGGATGACGCGGTGCCCAGTCTGGGCCGACACCTGGGCAATTCCGCTGCCCATCTGGCCCGCTCCAGCGACAAATATGGCCTGCAACCGCATTGCACCTCCCTGATTTGGCGTGTCCTTACCTTCTGGCATTCGTGATCTCTCGCTTTAGATTGGGTATGATCTGAAACAGGTCTCCGACCAGGCCGTAGGTAGCCACGTTGAATATGGGTGCGTCGGGGTTTTTGTTGATCGCGATGATCGTATCGGCAGAGCGCATTCCGGCCATGTGCTGCACCGCACCCGATATGCCACAGGCAATGTATATGCTGGGGCTCACGGTTTTGCCAGTCTGGCCAACCTGATGGATATAGGGGATCCAGCCGGCATCAACAACGGGACGGGACACGCCGACGGCACCGCCAAGGGTTTTGGCCAGGTCAAAGAGGATCTCAAACCCCTCGGGACCACCCAGTCCCCGGCCTCCGGCCACAATGATGTCCGCGTCTTCGATCATGATGCCCTGCTCCTCCTCGACCGCCTCGAGAAGTAGCGTTCGAACCTGAAGTGCGGGGCCGTCCACGCGGACGTCGACGATTTCGCCCTCGCGATCGTAGTCTGGGGCATCTGCCTGGAGGATCCGGGGTCTGACCGTGGCCATCTGCGGCCGATGACGACGGCAGACGATGGTGGCCATGATATTCCCACCAAAAGCCGGTCGTGTCTGGATCAGAAGGCCCGTTTCATCAACATCCAGTTCCGTGCAATCCGCTGTCAGTCCCGTACCCAACCGCGCCGCCAAACGGGGGGCCAGGGATCTTCCCCTGGCCGTGGCACCGAACAGAATCACCGAGGGTTGATGATGTTGTACCAGCGACGCGATCACCGTCACATAGGTCTCGTCTCGGAAGGATGCAAGGACGGAATCCTCAGCGACATATACCCGGTCCGCTCCATGGGCGATGAGCTCGGGTTGCAGGTCACGAGTGCCCTCTCCTGCAAGCACAGCCGAGACCTCTTCGCCGGTGACGGCTGCCATCCGCCGTGCCTCTGCCAACAGTTCCAATACCACCCCTGCGAGGCGACCATCGGTCTGTTCAGCAAAGACCCAGATCCCGTGCCACCCCGAGAGGTCCACCTCCTCGGGAGCGGGTCCCGTCACTTCAATAGCCTCCGCGGGGCACTCTGGCACACAGGCACCACAGAGATTGCAGCTTTCGGTGACCTTGATCTCATCGCCTACGAGGGCGAGGGCACCAAAAGGACAGACCGGAATACAGATCTCACAGAGAGTACATCTATCTTTGTCCACGATAATCTGGCGCATGTCTCGACCTCCTAAGCCAAACCAGCATCGCGCAGAATTTTGGCGAGGGCCACGGCCTGTTCGGCGGGTTCACCGGGGATCATCTCCCCGCTGGCACTCAGCTCCGGGGGGAACACCTTGATGACCTCGGTGGGAGAGCCGTCCAGGCCCACATGATCAGGGGGTAGACCCAGGTCGTCATTACCCCAGGTCGTCACCTTCATACGCTTCGCCCGCATGATGCCCCGCATGGTGGGGAGCCTCGGCTGGTTGATATCCTTGACCACCGTCATCAGGGCAGGGAGCGCGGCCTGGATCACTTCATAACCACCCTCGACCATGCGTTCCACGGTCACCGAATCCTCGTTCAGCTCGCGCACCTTCTTGACGTAGGCAATGTGGGGCACGTCGAGAATCTCGGCGATCTCGGGTCCCACCTGGGCTGTGTCCCCATCAATGGCCTGTTTTCCACACAGGATCAGGGTGTAGTCGTCGAGACGGTTCACAGCTGCTGCCAGGGTGCGAGAGGTGGCCAGGGTATCCGCTCCCCGGAAGGCCGGATCCGACAACAGGATGGCCTCATCTGCTCCCATGGCCAGGGCCTCCTTCAAGGCCTCCTCTGCCTGGGGAGGTCCCATGGATATCACCGTCACCTTGCCACCCACGTCATCTTTGAACTTAAGAGCTTCCTCGATGGCGTACGTGTCAAAGGGGTTAATGATGGAGGGTATGCCCTCCCGCATGAGCGTCTTGGTGTCAGGATCGATCCGCACCTCAGTGGTCTCTGGAACCTGCTTGATGCACACCACAAAATGCATGCTCAATCACCCCGATTCCCGCTTATTCATCAAAGGGCCAGCTGGGCAACATGCGCCGGAGAGGCTTATCCTGGCGGAATCCCAGAGCGTACTGCGCGGACAGTATCGTCTGGATCTCTGCGCTTCCCTCGTAGATGACGGCTCCCTTCGAGTTCCTGAGGTAACGCTCCACCGGGTACTCGTCGGAATAGCCGTAGGCACCGTGGACTTGAACAGCATCCACAGCGGCCTGGAAGGCGCAGTCACAGGCGACCCACTTGGCAAGGCCGGTTTCCTTGGTGTTGCGGACTCCCTCGTTCTTGAGCCATCCCGCCTTGTAAACGAGCAGGCGGCAGAGCTCTTCATCGCGCGCCATGTGGGCAATCATCTGCTGGACCAACTGGTGTTCGGCGATGGGCTTACCGAAGGTCTCTCGTTCCTTTGCATACTTCGTGCTGGCCTCCAGGCAGGCTCGAATCAGGCCTACGGCTCCTGCAGCCACGGTATATCGGCCGCCGTCGATGCATGACATGGCGATCTTGAAGCCCTCGCC
>PXCI01000146.1 GCA_003566675.1 Clostridia bacterium | reverse complement strand
TTGTGCCTGTGATCATGTCGGCCATCAGCCGACCGCTCACCGCCGCAAGACAGATCCCGTCCCCCTCGTGCCCCGTTGCCAGGTACAGGCCCGGGACTTCTGTCACAGCCGACAGGATGGGACGACCGTCCGCGGTCCACGGGCGGAACCCGGTATAGGTGCGGATCACGTTCACATCAGCGATCCCCGGGAGGAAACGCACGGCTCGCCGGGCGATGAGGCGCATGATCTCCGGATTGGAACCGGGGGACATACCCACAAACTCACGGCTCGAGCCTACGAGGAAGTTGCCCGCGGGGGTGGCCTCGTAGACAAAGGCGACGCCGTACTCCTCCATCTCGGGTTCGATGTCCCCGGTGCGACGTTGGCCGGACTTGGTCATCACGTATCCAAATTCTTGCATGTTTCCCTGGTACGGTGGCTGACCTCTCTGGGCCACCAGCACGTGCCCCTTGCGCGGCCTGACCGGGAAGTGCAGTCCCAACTTCTCCCCCAGGGACCGAGACCAGACTCCTGCGGCGATCACGGCACATCGGGTCGAAACCTTCCCCTTTGACGTGATGACGGCCGAGACGGCCCCGACTGCATCACGTTCGATGTCCAGGACCTCGGTAAAGGCGTGTATGTGGGCGCCCCGCTGCCGCGCCCCCTCTGCGGTGGCAAAGGCGAGGGCCATGGGGTTCAGGACCGAGTCCTGGGGACACAACACGGCCCCCACCATGTCCCCGGCAAGGGCCGGGCATTCGCTCTGCGTCTCCCTGGGGTCCAGCAGCTCCATGGGCAGGCCCGCTGTGCGCTGGCCGTCGACGTAATCCCTGGCAGCTCCCAGGTCGTTTTCGCTGTCGATGGGTAGGAGGCTCCCGTGGGGGGCGTGTTCAATGTCGATGGGAAGGTCAGGAGCCATGGCTTCCAGCAGCGCCTGGCTTTTCAGTGCCATGTCACTGTCGTAGCCAGGTTTCTTGTTGCTGACGAGGACCTGGCCGTCGCAGGCACTCGAGGTGCCTCCCGCGATGTCTCGGGTGTCACACAGGGTCACCTCGGCGCCCTCGGTGCCCAGGTAGTAGGCCACTGCCGTGCCGATCACCCCGCCGCCGATCACAACCGCATCCGTTGCCTTCATTTGCGATCCCCCGCCAGCACTCCGAAGGTCACCGGCACCGAGGGGGGTCTGATGGCATCGGGGGCGAAGCCGTCCAGGGGCCGTGAGAGTTCCACCGACAGGATCCTGGTCACCAGGGCGCCGCAGGTGCGTCCCTGGCAGAGGCCCATGCCGGCACGGGTGCGCCTCTTGATCCCCGCCAGGGTCACGGCCCCCTGTCGAATGGCGGTGCGGATCTGCTCGACGGTGACTTCCTCGCAGCGGCATATGATCAGGTCATCCTGCATGTTCATCACCGCTTTCTGCTGAATACATCTGGCCGTGACATGGGTCCAGGTTGCCGTGATCACCAGTACGCCTACCTCTTCGATCCGACTCCGTCATCTGCATCCGCGCTGCGCCGGTTTTATCACCCCGGCGTAGACTGGCCAGGCTTTGCCTGCGGGCCTGTCTTTCTGTTTCGCACACGACGGAACCCAGGGAAGCCGCGACCGACTGTCCCGCCAGGCGACCCTCTTCCATGGCAATACTGGCCTCCTCCACGGCACCCGCGTCTCCGGCAACGTAGATATCGGGATGGCTGGTCTGCATGTCTTCATTATATAGAGGGCTCCAACTACCCAGGGAGAAGCCCAGTTGGCAGCCGGCCATGCTGGCCAGCCTCGTGTTGGGTTTCAGGCCGGCGGCTGTGCAGATGGTGTCAACCCGCAGCCTCTTTTCGGTGCCTGGAACGGGATGCCACTCCGTATCCACCTGGGCAATGATGGCGGTCTCAACCTGGCCGTCGCCCGAGGCTTCAACGATGGTGTGCGAGGTGAGGATCGGGACGCCCATCCGCCTCAGCTTGGCAGAGTGGACGTCGTATCCTCCGATGCGAGGAGCGGCCTCGACAACAGCGGCCACGTCGGCTCCCGCCTGCAGCAGCTGGTAGGCTACGATCAACCCCACGTTTCCCGAACCGACCATCAGTACCCGCCGTCCGGGAAGGACCCGGTGTAGGTTGACCAGGGTCTGGGCCGCTCCGGCTCCCATGACCCCGGGCAGGGTCCATCCTGGGAAGGCCAGGGGGTTTTCCTCGGCACCGGTGGCCAGGATCATCCTCTGTGTCGTCACCCGTTCACTGTGCATCCTGCGGCTGTCCCCGGCCCCCTCGAGAGCTCCCCGCATTATCATGATCTGGCCGTCCGACGCCAGGGCATAAACCGAACTGTCGAGCCACAGCTCCACCCCGGCTTCCTCGGCCCCGGCAGTGAGCTCCCGGGCGATGTCGATCCCACGTTTTCCTGCCATGTGGGCTCCCGAGCCGAAGAACCTGTGGGTTTGCTTGATCAACTGGCCTCCGGGAGCCAGGTTGGCGTCGACCAGGAGGGTCCGGTGCCCGGTCCGGGCACACTCGGTGGCTGCCGTGAGCCCGGCGGGTCCCGCTCCGATGATCACCACATCCCGGGTTTTCAATGTCCCTTTGCCCCCCTCAAACCGTGCTGGGTACGCACCTTCATACCCTCTGCTACAGGGGTGACACAGGTGCGGACGTTGGGGACGTCGTTGACTTCCATGACGCAGTCGGTACACTGTCCAATGCCGCAGTACAGCCCCCGGGGCTCCCCATGTTTCGGGGTGAAGCGGGCGGTGCGGAGCCCGGCAGCGTACAGGGCGGCCGCTATGGGCTCGCCCGGCCTTGCTTGTACGGGCCTTCCGTCAACATGTATGGTGATGGTCTCAACCTGCTCCAGGGGACCCAGGATCGGGTGGTCCACGATGCGCATCGCATTCATCCTCCCACATGCTCGGTTTGATCTAGGCCTCAGGTGACGACGCAAAGGCCTCTTGTTGATCTCATGTAGACGATTTCTTCAGTGCTACGGTCAATCCTCCGACATACCCGGCTTCTCCCCGCAGTGCCTTGTGCCATTCCATGTATGGCAGCAGGTGGAACGACGGTTGAAGTGCGATATGATGGTATGTACACTCCGAGTTGACAGAATATTGCGAGATTGTGATGATTTTACCCTGAAAGCCCTTGACAGGAGTTATTCCCTGCCATAGACTAACTAGCAACATCATAAATCAGTGGGAGTGTACCTAGGGTTCCGCCCGTCATATGTACGGGGCCGGACCGAGCGGTACAGCCCCTCCTGGCAGGTCGCAACAGCCCGCCAGGTGAGGTACACCGTGGGGATAAAAGACCCAGCGGCAGGTCCTGCAACACGGATCTGCTGCTGGGTCTTATACATTTTCTCGCTGATACGGAAAGGAAGGTAACGGGATGCGAAGTAGTCGTAGACATGGCGTAAGGCAATATTTGTGTTTATCGGTGGCGGGGATGATCATTCTACTTCTAGCAGGCTGCGGTTCCGATGCTACGACCCCAACGGGCCCCTCAGAGACGGAAAAGGAGACCGAGATCGTTATTGCCCAGGGCGTGGATGCGACCACTATGGATCCCAACATGCATGCCGAAGCACCGACAACCAATGTGGTCATAAATATCTATGATACGCTGCTCATGATGGATCTCGACTCCAACATCGTTCCGGCCCTGGCCGAGTCCTACGAGGCTCTCGATGACACCACGTGGGAGTTCAAACTGCGGGACGACGTCGTTTTTCACAATGGCGAGGCCTTTGATGCGGAGTCGGTCAAATATACGATCGAGCGCATATTGGACCCCGAGATGAACTCGGCGCAGGTCGCACACATCAGTGCGATTGAAGAGGTTAAGATCATCGATCCCTACACGGTCCACATCATAACGAGCGAGCCCTTCCCCACCCTGCCCCTCCAGATACTACCCAGGCAGATGGTACCTCCCAAGTACACCGAGGAAATGGGTCATGAGCACCTGGCCGCCAACCCCGTGGGCACCGGACCCTACAAGTTCGTCGAGTGGATTCGGGACGAGAGGGTCGTCCTGGAAGCCAACGAGGATTACTGGCGAGGACCCCCCGCCATAGACCGGGTCGTGTTCCGGGTGATACCCGAGAACTCCACCCGTATGGCAGAGTTGCAGACCGGAAGCGTCGACTTGATCGTCAATGTTCCGCCCCACCAGGCCGAGACCCTGGAGGAGGGCGCTGACACCGCCGTGGCCCGGGTTGGCAGCAGTCGGGTCATATTCCTCGGGCTCATCGCGGATTCACCGGGCCCCCTGGAAGATGTGAGGGTGAGGCAGGCCCTGAATTACGCCGTCGATGTTCCGGGTATCGTGGACAACGTTCTTATGGGCAACGGCACTCCCCTGGCCGGACAGCCCGTTGGTGCGACCCACTTTGGTTACAATCCATCCGTCGAAGCCTACCCCTATGACCCGGACCGGGCCCTGGAGCTCCTGGCCGAGGCCGGTCATGCCGATGGGCTCAGCTTGAATTTTGACTCCCCCAGCGGACGTTACCTGATGGACAGGGAAATCGCCCAGGCTGCTACGGGTCAGTTTGAAGACATCGGCGTGGATATAGACTTGAACGTCCTGGAATGGGGCGTCTTTGTCGACAAGATCATGGGTCGACAGATGCAGGATATGTTCCTGATCGGCTGGGGCAACTCCACCTTTGATGCCGATGCCACCCTGTACTCGTGGTTCAGAACGGGGGAGCGCTTCACGTTCTACGACAACCCCGAAATCGATGCTCTCCTTGACCGGGCCCGGATACACATGGACCAGGACGAGAGGCTCCAGATGTACCACGACGCCATGGTAACCCTCCGGGAGGAAGCCCCATGGGTCTTCCTTCACCAGCAGCTGGACATCTACGGTATCTCGGCACGGCTGGACTGGCAGGCGAGGCCGGACGAGCGGATCTATGCCTTCGATGCCAGGGTGGAGTAGTAACATCATGAGCATCCACGGAGATTGCTGATGGGACGCTATTTTGCTAGACGCGCGGTACACTCGATATTCATACTGATCGGTGTGTCCCTGGTCACGTTCTTGCTGGTCCACATGACGGGTGACCCGGTGACGCTGTTTTTGCCCCTCGATGCCAGCCCTGAAGCTGTGAGGGCGATGAGGACGGCCCTTGGGTTCGACAGACCGCTGTATCAGCAGTACGCCAGCTTCCTGCAGGGAGCGGTCTCTGGGGATTTTGGGACCTCCTTGCGACACCGGGAGGGGGCCCTGGACCTGGTATTGGGCCGGTTGCCGGCCACGATGCAGCTGACTTTTGTCGCGATGGGAGTAGCTGTCGTGGTGGCTGTGCCCCTGGGCGTGGTGGCGGCAACCCACAAGGACTCGGCAGCGTCCCTTGCGGCCTCGCTGCTGGGGCTGCTGGGTCAGTCCATGCCGACGTTCTGGCTGGGGATCATGATGATCCTCCTGTTCTCCGTCAGCCTCCGGTGGCTCCCGGCTTCCGGGCGAGGCAGCCTGGTCCACCTGATCATGCCCGCGCTGGCCATTGGGACCTACTCCATGGCCATGGTCATGCGGCTGATGCGGTCGACGATGATTGAGGTCCTCAGCCTGGATTTTGTTCGGACTGCCCGGGCCAAGGGACTATCCGAACAGGTGGTCGTGTATAAACACGGACTCCGGAATGCGCTCATCCCCGTGGTCACGGTGGTGGGACTGCAGTTCGGAACCCTGCTCGGAGGGGCCGTGATCACTGAGACGGTGTTCGCCTGGCCCGGTCTCGGTCGATTCCTGATCCAGGGTCTGAACAACCGGGACATGCCGGTGGTCCAGGCTGCTGTCTTTGTGATGGCCCTGATGATCGTGTCCGTCAATCTCCTCACGGATATGGTCTACAGTTACCTTGATCCCACAGTGAGGTTCAGTTAGGAGGGGCGAAATGGCCACAAGAGCGAGTAGCGCAGGTTCCGTTGAGAATCAGACGGAGATGGCAAAAGTCAACGGGCAGCTGTACAGGAAGGCTCTGGCGAGCTTCAAGAGGAACAGGGGCGCCCAGATCGGGTGTGCGCTGGTGGGGTTGGTGCTTCTGTCTGCCGTTTTTGCGCCCATGATCGCTCCCCATGACCCCGGCGAACAGATCCTGACAAGGAGCCTGCAGCCTCCGGCCTGGAACGGTGGCGGGTCATCGGCCCACCTCCTGGGCACGGATCACCTGGGACGGGATGTTCTGTCCCGGGTGATCTTCGGCAGCCGTATTTCCATATTGGTGGGGGTCAGCGCATCGCTGATGGCAGGGACGATCGGCACCGGGCTGGGGCTTCTGGCGGGATACTACGGCCGCTGGGTCGACGACCTGATCATGCGAATTGCCGATGTTCAGCTGGCATTCCCCTTCATCCTCCTGGCCGTGGCGGTCATGTTCGTGCTGGGTTCGGGACTCAGAAACATCATCCTGGTCCTGGGCATCACCGGCTGGGTGGTCTACGGGCGGTTGGTGCGGGG
>PXCI01000072.1 GCA_003566675.1 Clostridia bacterium | reverse complement strand
TACCGCTCATGTGATGAATGGTGGTGCAACCCGACCGGATGTGTTTGACTGCACACCATAAGGTATCCAGATATGGGTCGGGTCGCGCGATGGTTGGGATGACGGTGTTCCAGCGCTCCAGATGATCGTATCCCGCACCAAGCTCGAAATAACTCAACCCACTTCCGTGTGAGTGACTGTCGATCATTCCAGGCATGACCAGACATTCGGGGGAGCCCTCGACAGGAGCGTCGGGAAAGCGTTTCGCCAGGCTGGCATAGGTGCCCACGGATGCCACCGTGCCATCGGAGTGGATTGCGACGGCCCCGTCTGCGATCACGCCGCCACTTCCTGCCGATGGATCAAAAAGCACATATCCTCCGTGGACCAGTCGGCTGATCTGTTCATCTGACACGTCTTAACCTCCTCGTATCATACGGTTGGTCGTTCACACGGTCTATAAAGCAGTTGATCGTTGTGCTGAATGTACATTTGTGGACGAAGTCATCTGCAGATCCCTTTCGCACTCCCGGTGAAATCCCAGCTGGCCTTTACATCATTGCCGATGACGGCGGGTAGCCGTGGAACACGCTCCGGATTTTATCCTATCGTACGTGTTCTTTGTCAGGTCCCGGGATCCTGCCCCTTTTCGACGATGTACCGAGATCCGAGAGATATTCCTTTATACCGGCTGGAATAAATGCCGACCTTGTTGTTGCGCAGGTCTGACGTACGTACATACCGCACTGTAGATAATTCTTCCAGACACGTCAATCTATGAAACGACTGTGGAACCACCCAATATTCACTCGGTCTGCTAGGATAGGCTCCCTGCAGGTGAACTGCCCCTTTCAGATTTCCAACCGCTGATCATTTGGGGGCAAGCCAAGCTGCTGGGCTTCAGGTTTTCAGGCTTGAACCGAGGACGAGTCGTCTGCCTGGGTGAACAGGCCCTTGATCTCCTCGGCCACCTCGGGGACGATCTGCAGAAGCTTTAGGTAGGGATTGTCCTCATCCACAGGAAGAAGATGGACCGACTCACCATCGACGATCAAAAAAGCTACCGGCTGGACAGAAACGGCCGCGCCGCTTCCTCCACCGAAATCGGCCTCTCCTTGCTTGTCTTTTTGCTGATTCTGCTGATTCTGGCCGCCGGCGCTGATGTCCATATTCGCTCCAGCCACGGCAAAGCCAAAAGTCACGCGTGATATGGGAATGATCAGCATCCCATCGGGGGTTTCCAGTGGATCCCCGATGACCGTGTTAACATCAATCATATTGCTGATGCTTTCGAGCGTGGTGGTGAAGAGCGCCTGAATCGGATGCTCGGCCATCAATCTTCCTCCTAGCCCTTTGAGTAACTGAGTATAACTTTGCCGATCTGGAAATGACCTATGCAGCTGGCGGTCATTGTCATTGCATCACCACCCGGTTTGCCCTGAACCACGATATCCAGTTCCTTCACTTCCGGCAGACGCGATCTCACTACCCCCCGGGCAACCTCGGTAACAGCAGATCTTCCAGCAATGATCAGCCAGGCCAGGGCACCGCTACGGCTGCCCACGATCATCAATACCGACAGACGCAAACCTCGTCCAGAACGAAGGACGGCTGTGAGGCGGTCGACCATCTTCCCTCCAACCGGGGCCTTCTTCGAAGATCCACCAGTGAAGTATCCCAGGAGAACCTGGGGGTTCGGCCCAGGCCCGTGCCATCTGAAAAAAGGGTAAGAGCTGTCCGCCACCCTGATAGCGACCCGAACCCAGACCTGTTCATCTCGACAGATCATGCCAATATGCAGTGGGAGGGGGGCGAATAGCAAGAATGCGGCGATTAGAATCATCACTGCGACCATGGCCATGGGCCTATTCTCCCCGCTCAAAAAAGGGGCTATTCGCAGACACGATCGCTCGCCTCCGGTAGGGGAGGTAGGGATTCCAGGCTGTGCAGGCCAAACTGTTCGAGAAACCTGTCCGTCGTGCAGTACATCTTCGGCCGCCCTGGAACCTCTTTTCGCCCCACAGCCCGAATCAAGCCGTCACCTGCCAACTTCCTCAACAGGTGAGAGGTGCTCACACCCCGCACCTGATCGATCTCTGGACGCGTGATGGGCTGGCGATATGCAATGAGGGCAAGGGTCTCCACCGCGGCCGCAGACAATTGCTCACTCCGGGGGATCAGTATCTTCTCGACGGCAGAAGCATACTCCATCCGGGTCCGCATCTGGTACCCTCCGGCCACGGCCAGAAGCTGGACGCCGCTGCCTGGGATGTCGTATCTTTCGGCCAGATCAGACAGGAGCGGCTCGATCTTCTCTGGATCGAGGTCCAGCGCTGCAGAGAAATCCTCAAGACTCAGCGGCCCAGGTGCTGCAAAGAGGCAGGCCTCGATCGCGCCAAGTTGCTTACGTCGGTCCGTCGGTTGTATTTTCTCCTCCACTTGCGTCGACATCTCCCTCCACCTGGGGAACGTGGTAAACCATGATAGGACCAAACCTTTCGCCCTGCGCAACGCGGACCTGACCAGCCCGGATGAGCTCCAACAGGGCCACGAACGTGACCACGACCAGGGTCCTTCCACTGCGCAGCGGGAAAATGCGCCCGAATTCGAGGGCCCCACCGGCCTCCGCCAATTCCCTGCGAATCGCCGTGGTGCATTCAGAAACCGATATCTGCTCTCGCGCTATAGTTTGAACCTCGGTGACATCATCAACGAGAAGTTTCTCCAGGGCCGAGACCAGGTCCGCGAGATCTGCGCCCTCGATGTCGGCCAGGGATTCCTCCCATTCCTGGATCTCGGGCGGTAGTCGTGGGAACTGCCTCCTCATGTTCCTCGCGCGCTGGCTGAGATCCTCTGCCACCTCCTGATAGCGGCGGTACTCCATCAACTGTGCCAGGAGCCGCTCCGGCTCTCCATCGTAATCCATGTCCTCTTCGTCTTCCTTGCCTGACGGAACCAGAGCCTGCATCTTCTTTTTCAACAAGTCCGAGGCCATGTGCACGAAATCCACCTGGACTCCCAGGGCCACCTGTTCTTCAGAACACACATCTAGAAAGGGCGTGATGAGATCCAACACGCGCTGGTCCTTGAGATGCGATTCCTCATTCTCCACATCATCGACGGCATCAAGGACCTCTCTTAGTCTCGAAAGTACCGACTCAATCGCGCCATCATCAGAATGCGACATCTCTCTGACCTCCCTTCATCACATGACCAGGGGGCTGACGATAAACATGATAAGGCGTTCCAGGGCAGCAGCCGCCGGAAGCATGAACACCGAGATCAGGCGGGTCAGAATAAGGAGCATCAGGATCAACCAGCCATACTGCTCAATCTGATACAGGATCCGCCGGAAAGGGGAGCGAGGCGGAATCAGGGCACTCAGCACCCTGGACCCATCCAGCGGAGGGATGGGAAGCATATTGAACACTGCCAACCAGATGTTGTACAGAAAGAAAAAAGAAACCATGGTACCTACGGTTGAAAATCTCAGAGATGGAAACTGCAGCAGCAAATACATCGCAAAACAGGCCATGAGCACATTGCTCAGCGGACCAGCCAGGCCCGTCAACAGAAGTCCCCTGTCGCGATCGCGGAAGTACATGGGATTGATGGGTACAGGCTTTGCCCATCCAAACCGGAACAACAGAAGCATCAGCGTCCCCACCAGATCAAGATGTGCAATGGGGTTCAGTGACAACCTGCCGCTGGCCCTGGGGGTGGGATCGCCGAGAGCGTCCGCCACATACCCGTGGGCCAGTTCATGAAAGGTCAGGGCAAGAAGCAGACCCGGCACACTTAGAAGAAGCATCAACGGATCCCTGATCAAACGCGTCTCCTCCCCTCCCTGTTCACTCGGCTCAGTGGACGGGTTGCCCCGTTCACAGCAGCCGCCCCAGCGCACCGTAGAGGATCCCTGGATCACAATGTACGGGTATTGGACTTGGCCTAACTCACGCCAAATCCCCAAAATCGGGGCGGACCATCTCCTGTTGTTCCCGGGCCAAAATAGCCTCCAAGATCGCCCCCACCACCTTGCGGTGAGGGGCACCCTGACCTTGCAACCCAGAGATTGCCCAAAAGCATCCTTCATTTCGACGTTCGAAGCCACACCGCCCGCAAACACCACCGGCGGTCCGATTCCCTTGCCCTTACCGACATGACTCACATAACTGCACACCAGAGCACCGCATAAACCCCTGATGATGATTGGAATTGAATAACCTACCTGCTGCTTGTGTATCATATCAGACTCGGCAAAAACTGCACACCGCCCCGCGATCCGGACGGACCCGGTGACTCCCCGGGCCAACCTGCCGAATTCCTCGATAGAAACGCCGAGCCGCTGGAGGCCTTGCTCAAGCACCGCCACTTTTGGAGACCCTGTTGGAATCCTGGGAGGGACCGCCGGGTAGAAGAGACATCCGGGCGCGAGGCCGAACCCGCCTCCCGCAGCGCCTGGAACCCCTCGAGCCGGGAGAAGCCCATAGCCGAAACCAACTCCAACAGTGATCGCCGTTGGTGGCGCGAGGACCGGCGGTGTCAACGAACCGGAGCAAGAACACGAGTGCCCGCATTGTCGTGCAGAAGTACCCTGACATGTCCGGCAATCCCATCAGCAATGGCCACGCAGATGTGCCTTTTCACGCTGATCATGCGGGATATGAGCAGCCTCTGCACCCTGGATGCCAACCACAGCACGTGACCGTAGAAAACCTTGACCGGCAGACAGAGATCATCCACGGCCCTGGACAGCCCGGGGGTCAAAGGGCGCGACAGCATCCTACACCAACGCGAGGCATCGGCATTGATCTGTACCCCTCCTGTTCGTTTTTCCAGCGAACTGCAACACATCCCTATTCGGGTTCGTCGGCCCGGGTCGGATCCCCCGGGCGCAGCACCGAGGGCCTGCGCCTCATCGCAGTAACCGGCCTGCGGTAGATGACATCCACAAATCCACTCCAGTTGAAGGGAAGAAGGGGCCACAAGTAGGGTATACCCCAGGAACGGGTCAGGGCCAACAGCAAGACATTGAACAGAAAAGCGATCAACAGTCCAAGCGGCCCAACAAGCCCGGCAATCAGAAGCAAAACGATGCGGCACAGGCGCAGGGAAACACTCATCTCCCAACTGGGTATGGCAAAGTAAGCCAGGGCCACCACGATCACATACAGAATCACTTCGCTGTTAAACAGGCCGACCTCCACGGCCAGTTCTCCCAGCAGCACTGCCCCGATAATACCCAGACTGGTGGCCAGGGCACTGGGCGTGTGCACCAGGCCCATTCGGATCAACTCGATTCCCGCCTCGCCAAAGATAAACTGGAGCAGCAGGGGAAGATTCGGTGGCTCCCTCGGCCCGATGATGGCCAGGGCATCCGGCAACAGATGCTCATTGGTAGCCAACATCAGCCACAAGGGCGTACCGACCCACGCGATCATCACGCCAAAGTACCGGAGAAGGCGTATGAAGGTGCCGTTGAGGACCGATTCGTGAAATTCCTCTGCGTGCTGCAGATGGTGAAAAAACGTCACCGGCAGCAGGATGACTGAGGGTGAACCATCAACCATGACCACCACGTGCCCCTCAAAGAGATACTCCGCCGTCACGTCGGGGCGTTCGGTGTTTCGCACAACGGGAAAGGGGTTCAGCCGGGACCTGCCCAACGTCATGAACTCGACCACACTCTTGTCCGTCATAGACACCCCGTCAACATCAATGGCCTCGATCGAGTCCAGCACTTCGGCCACCGTGTCGGGGTTGGCCACATCCTCGAGATACAGGACGGCCACGTCCGTTTGGGAACGAGCACCCACCGTGGCCAATTTCACGCGTAAGCTATAGTCCCGCACCCGCCTCCGCAACAGGGCCAGATTGGTGACCAGGGTCTCGACGAAGCCGTCACGCGGGCCGCGCATCACTCTCTCAAGATCGGGTTCATCCACCGCCCGCTGCGGGTACGTGCGGCTGTCGATCACCATGCACTGCTCCTCACCATCGAGGAAGAGAACCACGGGACCTGTCAGGATTTCATCGGCAGCCTCGTACATATCATCAACCAGCTCGCACTCGATGTAGCCGACGAACTTCGTGTAGAGGCTGTTCATCGGTTTGGGAAGAACGTCCTCACGGCTGAGATGGGTCAGGCTGTCCACAATGAACAGAAGGACTCCATCCTTCATGAAGCCGTCGACTCCCACCAGCAAAGCATCGCGCCCAGCTACCGTGAACTCCTTTCCCACCAGGTCGAAGGACTCACCGAGACCGATCTCGTCGGCCAGGAACTCCCGGTTTTTCTGCAAGTCGCTGTCTATCGGCTGGCGTCTTTGCTGTCGCGTTTTCAACTCGGACCTCCTTTAACCCTTCGGGTTGAAAAGAATCGCCATCAGGTAACCAAAAACCACTGCAACGGTGATGCCAAAGGACGTTGCAGTGATGCCGCCGGTGAAAAGGCCCATCAAACCGTCCCGGTTCAACCCATCCAGAATTCCCGTAACAAGGGCATGTCCGAAACCTGTCAGCGGTACGGTAGCTCCGGCGCCCCCGAAATCGATCAGGGGCTGATACCAACCCATCCCACTCACAACAGCGCCCGCCGAGACAAACAACACCATCACGTGCCCTGGCGACAGGTTGGTCAGATTCAACACCATCTGAGCAGCAACGCAGAGCAGCCCCCCGGTCACAAAGGCGGCCAGGTAATCCAAGACGTCACTCCTCTCTGTCCCGGTCATCAACCTCGAACAGGATCGCATGGGCCAGCCCGGGAATGGACTCTCCCTGTTTGCAGGCGACTGGACTGTGGATGGCGCCTGTGCCCACCAGCAGGGCAGTCTGGGCTTCCCTCTTCATCATGAGACGCCATATGTGCCCGCAGAAGACAACCGCGGAACACGCGCATCCCGAGCCCCCAGAGTCCACCCCCTGGTCCTCGCTGTATATAAGCAAACCCGTGTCAAGGAAGCGGGATTCTTCAAGATTAAGTCCGATACCGGAAGCAAGATCGAGGGCCAACGCGTGTCCAACTCGCCCGAGATCACCGGTCAGGATCAGGTCATAATCTCCGGGACTCCGGTTGGTGTCGCGGAAATGCGCTGCCATGGTGTCCACTGCGGCGGGTGCCATGGCCGAACCCATGTCGTAGGGATCGGTCACGTCATAGTCCACCACCCTGCCAGGGGTCGCGGAGGTAATGACCACACCCAGTTCCTCGGCCCCGGGTCCGGGCGTTGCAGCCAACAGAACCGACCCCGCCCCGGTCACCGTCCACTGGGATTGGGGAGGGCGCTGAGCCGCGAATTCGGTGGGCATCCGAAATTGTCTCTCGGCACTGTAATGATGACTGCTGCTGGCACATAACACGGGATCGCGGTACCCCCCGTCCACAAAAACCGCCCCCAGGATCAGGGCCTCAACGAATGTAGAACAGGCTCCATAAAGACCAAAATAGGGCGCGTCAAACTCCCTGGCAGCATAGCCCGATGAGATGATCTGGTTCAGAAGATCGCCGGCCAGCAGAGCCTCCACCTCTTTCGGGTCCACCTGGACCTTGCTCAGGCAGTGACTGATGCTGCTCAGCAGCAGGGTCCGCTCGGCCTTTTCCCAGCTGGATTCATCCACGGCGTCACTGGAGGCCACGATGTCAAAACTGCCCGATAAAGGCCCCTTGTCTTCCTTGGGCCCAACCACCGATGCGCAGCTGACCACGTGGGGCCTGGATGCGAAGGTCAGTGTGTTGCACGTCGGTGGAACTCCCAGGGTCACAGATCCATCCTCCTCAGTATGCGCGCAGAAAGTAGCGAACCGCCCCAATCACAAAAGATACGGTAAGACCGTAGACAAGAACCGGTCCGGCCACCTCGAACATCCTGGCCCCCACTCCTTGCACGAGGCCCTCCCGCTTGAACTCCATGGCCGGTGAGACGATGGCGTTGGCGAAGCCCGTTATGGGCAGAGCAGCCCCCATGCCCCCAAGGATGCCCAGTCGATCATACACACCCAGGCCGGTGAGAAGGGCGCCGATAAAAATCATGGTCCCCGCCACGGGGCCGGCGGCATCGGTGGGACTGAAGCCCAGCCACTGGAAGACGTTGGTCACCGTCTGGCCCACTGCACAGATGGCACCCCCAACGAGGAAGGCCGCGATCAGGTTCCTGAGAAGGGGAACCCGCGGCGTCCGCCCCCTGCGCAGTTTCATGTAAGCCTGCGATTCCTTCCATCCGGCCCTCATGATCTCACCTCCACGGCAAAAACAGAGGCCGGGGTGGCCCCGGCCCAAAAGACAGCTATTAGGGTTTGACTCAACGAACGCCACCATGATCGGCCGTGAAGGCAACTTTGACATTGGCCTTGTATTGAACGATATCGTCGTTTCTAACATCAGCCGTCAGGTTGACAACCTCTACGCCCGAAATTCCTTGCACGGTATTGCGCGCCTCCAGGATTGCCTCGCGAACCGCTTCCTGGAACCCATCCTGCGAGACACCAACCATCTCCAACACGTTTACGACGGTCACAGATTTCACCCCCGACCCTGTGAGTATCCATGGCTATTATGGCTCAGTACATGGGCTCACATGCAGGAAGTGAATCTCATCCATCCTCATCCAATAGGTGCCGCAATTGGAGGAGGGCCTTTCTCTGGAGCCGCGAGATCTGGCCCTGGGACCTGACAAGATCACGGGCGATCTCCGCCTGGGTCTGATCTGCAAAGAAGCGGCGCTGAACAATCTCACGGTGAATGGGCTGGAGTTTGGCCACGGCATCTTTCAGGGTAAGGAGCACCTCCATCTGCCCGGGATCTCTTCGGGAAGCGAGGTGCAGATCATCCAGATCAACCGGCACACGCAGGGCTTCCTGGGCCAGGGCAATCTCGGAAGGGTCCAGGCCCAACGCCTTTGCTACGTCTATAAGAGCAGGCAGCCGACCCGTGCGGGCCGCCATCTCCTCCTGCTTTCGCTCAACCTCGCGGGTCATTTTCCGGGCACGGCGCGATATACTCACGGCCCCTGCACCCCGAAGATGCTTCCGCATCTCACCGAGCACGTGGGGAACGGCGTACGTGCTAAAAGCATGTCCCCTTCTGGCATCAAATCCATCGATCGCCTGCATCAACCCTAAGAAACCCGCCTGGGCCAGATCCTCCCGCTCATCTGCCGAAGCGGGAAAACGGCCACAGAGAGAATAGACCAGCCCGGTGTGACGCCTAAGCAAAGCGTCGCGAGCACACCGATCTCCTTCAGCTGCGCGGCAAAAGAGTTCCGCATCTCCCGGACAGTCCCCACAGATGCCCATGCTCATGACACCTCACAGGGACGGCGTATCCGCTGATGTTTCATCCTGGTCAGCAGTGAGACGTTTCCGCATCACGATCCGCGTACCCTCAGCGGGAGTGGACTCCACGACCACGTCATCCATGAAGGCCTCGATGAAAGCAAACCCCACGCCCATCCGCTCCTCCAGGGTGGAGTATGAGGCTTCGGTCGCCCGGCTCACATCCTCCATGCCAACCCCAGAATCGACTACCTCGACAGTCAGTTCGCTCTCACGCAATTGTGCACAGACCTGGACCTCTCCCTCACCGTCCGGATAGGCGTGCAACACCACGTTGGACACCGCTTCCGACACAGCGACTTTGAGCTCCTCGATGTCGGGTAGGGTGAAGCCGCCCCCCGCAGCAAAGGAGGCCACCGCAACCCGGGCCAGGCCCAGGTTCGACGGCCGGGCAGGCAGGGTCAGCTGCATCCAGTTGCCCCGGTCGCTGGCGCAATCCTTCATACTACTCCCCTCCCTTCAGGGCACAGGATACGGTGGGAAAGATGTCAATCGTCCGACCGATCCCAACAAGACCGAGAATCTCCTGCACCCGGTGGGAAGGAGCGGCGAGAGCAAAGCCCTTCCCCAGGGCCTGGATCCGACGGTATCTGCCCAGAAGAGCCCCCAGACCGGAACTATCGATGAAGGTGACCTCCCCGAGGTCAACGATGAGTTGATCCAGTTTACCCATGCGGGTCTCGTCCACAACTCGACGGAATTCCGGAGCCGTGGAGAGGTCGAACTCACCCCGGAGCGTAACCACCATGGACTTGCCGCACCAGCAGGTCCTGATCTCCATGTTATCACCAACCTCCTGCCGGCGGATCCTTTCAGGACCCGCGCAGAAGGGCTTTCTTCGAGGGTGCTCGCAATTCCTTCTCAGTTCACCGCAAAAACCACAGGCGTCGTACAATTCTCACAAACAAAGTCAGCAAGCTGCAGCGCTCGACATTTTGCGCGGGGACCAGCGAATACTCACCGATCGCTTTCCCGCCCAGTTCAGCCGTCACCACTCCCACCACCTGGTCTGTGCGAACGGGGGCCACAAGGCTGTCGGATTCGGGAACCGCAGACAGTGCGACCTGATCCTCCGTCCCCCTCGGTATGGTCACCACCAGGTCTGACTGCACCTGGAGGGACACCTGCTCCTCCTCGCCATCCCACACCGTCACCGTCGCCAGGATATCCCCAGGTCGGACCAGGGTCACCGTCTCTACGGCTGCAAAACCCGCATCGAGGAGCCCTGCGGCATCACCAAACCGCTGATCCGAGCTCTCGCCCCCCATGACCGTGGCAATGAGGCGGGTTCCATCGCGATCCGCGGTACCGGTGAGACACCACATGGCGTCCTCCGTCTTGCCTGTCTTCAGGCCATCGAGCCCCTGGTAGTGCTGAAGCAACCGGTTGGTATTGGTCAACCAGAACGGGCGGTCTGTATCCTCGCGAAGCCAGTGATCCCACGTCGAGGTATACTCGGTGACCTCGGGATGATTGATCACGAGGTAGCGTGCCAGCTGAGCCATATCGTGAGCAGAGGAATAGTGGTCCGGGTGATCAAGACCGTGTGGATTGGCGAAGTGGGTGTTCTGCAGGCCCAGGCGCGCAACCAGAGCGTTCATATCGTCCACGAAGCCCTCAAGGGTGCCCGAGACGTGTTCTGCCAGGGCCACAGAGGCATCGTTCGCTGAGGACACGGCAACGGCCAGTAAAAGCTCCTGGACGACCATTTCCTCGCCCGGCGCCAGGTAAATCTGAGAACCACCCATAGCTGAGGCCTGCGGGCTCGTTGTGACTATGTCCTCCAAGGCTATTTCACCCGCCGCCAGCGCATCAAACACCAGGGCCATGGTGACAATCTTGGTCATACTGGCGGGTGCACGCCTCTCGTGCTCCGCCTTGCCGTACAGCTGCATCCCAGTGGTGGCGTCCATCAGGTACGCTGAGGGAGCGGATATCTCGATCGATTCCACGTCCAATAGAATGTCGCCCTGGGCGCCTATCTTCACCGCCCAGAGGCTGACCAACATCAGCGACACCACGACCATGCACATCAACTTCCTGGCCATGAACATCACTCCTTCCAGTAGAAAGTATGATGTGGCAGGAAGCCAATAATACTCTTGGAGGAGCAGGTAAACATGCCCTTCACGCCCGGGGATGGGCCCGGGAATAAACGTCCTTGAGATGCCCTCCTGTAAGATGCGTATAGATCTGGGTTGTCGATATGTCGGCATGACCGAGCATTTCCTGCACCGATCGAAGATCTGCGCCGTTTTCCAGAAGGTGAGTTGCAAAAGAATGCCTGAGGGTGTGGGGAGTTATTCTCTTACCGATGCGCGCCCTATGCCCGTGTCGCCGGACAATCTTCCACACGCCCTGTCGGGTCAATCGTCGCCCGTGGTTGTTCACAAACAGCGCAATTTCCCTGGGATCCCGGATCAATTGTGGCCGTCCCGCCGCAAGATACCGCCTGACCGCCTGCGCTGAGATCGTACCCATGGGAACAATCCGCTCCTTATCACCCTTGCCGATGCAGCGCAGCTGTCTTCGGGAAGTACTGATATGGTCAAGGTCAAGATCGACCAGCTCCGACACCCGTATTCCCGTGGCGTAGAGCAGCTCGAGGATCGCCCGATCCCTCATCCCAATGAGATCTCCATCTTCGGGCTGAAGCATGAGCCTCTCCACTTCCTCGACGGTGAGAACGACCGGAAGGCGTTTATCCGGCTTGGGTACATCCACATCCCTGGCGGGATTCCTGGGCATGTAATCTTCCTGCACCATAAAATTGTAGAAGCTTCGCAGGGCCGCCAGGCGCCGTGCGATGGTAGATGAGGCCATGCCCCGCTCTCGCATCCACACCACGTAAGTCACCACGGTCGCACGGGTGGCCTCCTCGATCAACAAGCCGTTGCCCGTCGCCTGTTCAGAGTCGTCCCCGTTCAGGGTCTTCAGATAACGGAGAAACTGCTTGATGTCGCGGCCATAGGAGTCCAGGGTATTGCCTGCCAGGCCCCGTTCAACGCCCAGATAGTCAATGTATTCCTGTATTACGTCGGCATCAGCCAATGTGAGTCCCTCCCGTCTGATGCCCATCTCACTCTCCCCGATAATAGCGTTCCAGCTCCAGGCGCAGTAGCTTCCACCAGACTTCAACTTCATCCCAAAAGGTCGATACCCGCACCGGCGCCATGACTTCTCTGACATGTGGCCCCGTCTCTGAAGGACGCATCGGTATGAAGGACTCCAGAAGAATGGCAAAGAACTTCGGCACCAGGAGAGCCATTACCAGAAGCAATATCAAGATTCTGAACAGGAGACCCAGGTCACCACGTTCGTCACGGCGTCCCATTGCACCCTCGTTTCCTCCCATAACCGTTCGTCGATAATGCTTATGTTATGAGAGGTCAAACTATAACCGAAAAGCGGGGGAGAAACTCCCCCCGCTACCTTGAATCGATGAGATATGGGTAGCTAGAACGAGAACTCCGAAAAAGGCAGTCCGCAGGCATCGGCGACGGCCTCATAGACCACCTTGCCCCCAACCACGTTCAGTCCCTTGGCCAGGGAGCGGTCCTCGGAAAGGGCCCTCTCCCAGCCTTTAGCAGCCAGGGCCCGGGCATACGGCAGGGTGACGTTGGTCAACCCCACAGTGGACGTCCGGGGAACGGCTCCTGGCATGTTGGCCACAGAATAGTGCACCACACCATGGGAGACATAGGTGGGATTCGCATGGGTGGTAACCCTATCGATCGTCTCAACAGAACCACCCTGATCAATAGCGACATCGACGATTACCGAGCCATCTTCCATGCGGCTGACCATCTCAGTCGTCACCAGTTTGGGAGCCCTGGCTCCTTTGACCAGTACCGCTCCCACCAGTAGATCTGCCCCGGCGACTGCCTCCGCCACGACATAGGGGTTGGAAACGCGGGTCTCCAACACACTGCCAAAGATGTCATTGAGATAGCGCAGGCGTCCTGCATCGATATCCAGAATGGTCACGCGGGCACCAAATCCCACTGCGATCTTTGCAGCATTGGTCCCCACCACACCTCCGCCAAGGATAACGACCTGGGCAGGAGAGACGCCCGGAATCCCTCCGAGCAACATGCCCTTGCCACCATTGTGCTTCTCGAGGATCTGTGCTCCTACCTGGGTCGCCATTCGCCCCGCAACCTCACTCATGGGAGTCAACAGCGGAAGGCTTCCGTCGTCATACTCCACGGTCTCATAAGCAATGGAGACGACCTGCCTGTCCACCAGAACCTTGGTAAGCGTCTCCTCGGCGGCGAGGTGGAGGTAAGTGAAGAGAATCTGCTGCGGCTGCAAGAGATCATATTCCGGTTCGAGGGGCTCCTTAACCTTCATGATCATATCTGCCTCGCCATAAACCGATGCTGCATCCGGCAGAATCCTGGCACCTACGGCCGTGTAGAAGTCGTCCGGGAAGCCACTTCCTTCACCGCCCCCCCTCTCAATGAAAACGTCGTGACCATCGCCAGCAAGAACCGAAGCACCAGCGGGCGTCAGGGCGATTCGGTTCTCGTTGCTCTTGATCTCCCTGGGCACTCCTATCTTCATATGTATCCCCTCTCTTTCAAGAAGGCTCCTGTCCTATAGGTCACTCAAATCATATCACTATAAGTAAGGAGCTAAAAGACGCATCAGGGTCGGAACCACGTAACTTTCTACCACCACGCCCACGAAAGCCACGCCAAAGCCGACGAGACTGCGCAACAGGTAGACAAGCCAAGAGGGCTCGGACACCCTCTTGGCCGCACCACGCCGCACTGCGAGAATGTTGAGGGAATACGAAAGCGCGTTGACAGAGCAGAAAATCAGCGCAGTCAGCAAGAAGAGATTCTGTGGTAGAACTGACACCAGGGCCAGCCCCACGCCCATTCCTCCTTGCAGATACATCAGGAAACTGACGGTAAAACCGATGATTAGCCCGCGAACGAGAACAACCACTGCCACCACCGGCATCCCAATAACGGTAAACCCGAGGAGGAACACGAGACCAAGGGTCTTGAGATGCATTGCCAGGGAACTCAGGAAGATGTCGCGTCCAGAAACAGGCATCTCCGAGCCCTCGAGACTTTGGAAAAATCCGAGAGTATATTCGGCCAGTTCGTCGGCCTGCTCCGGACTCAATGATCCTGTGACCATGGCCCCGATGATCACCCCTCCACTGAGCATGGCCAGTACGAAAAAGTAGAGGGCCATGTTCTCGCGCAGATGGTCCAGGATCAAAAGGTCACGATTTGAGTAGATTACCCTGGGACTGCGAGATCCCAGTCCCTTTCGCTTGCTGGCAAGTTTCAACGAAGGTCTCTCCCTCCGGGGTTTACGAACCCTCCCATCAATAAGTTTATTTGGGCCGGTCCAAATCATTACAACCCCGAGCACTAGACCTGTCTATTCGACCACAACACCGATGGCAAGAGGGTTCTGCCGTCGATGAACCGGAAGGATCTCCGGTTCATCAACGCATCCAGCGTCCCCCACCGATGCCTTCGCGACAACGGTTCGGGAGATGTGAAAGGGCTGCGCTCCTGGGACGAAAATGGTGAACTGCAGATGTGTCTCGCAACAGCACCGTCCTGGACGCCGACTCGCGGGGCCAAGCTGGGGCACAATTCACCATCGATCCCCCATCTGAACCGCCAGACAATGCGATCTGTCGAAAATATTCCTGCCCAGTAATCCCGGGAGCCATGCCACCCAGACATGCATGGGAAGCGGGGAGAATAGGGTCAGGAGACGCTGCCCCAGACCAGGGTCATCGCAATACAGGCGGGCAAGGTATGTGGCTGAACACGCCCGTGATCAACCTATGTCGCGGGACCGGCAAGGTAGGAGATGGCGAACCCACCGATGAATGGGGTCTGCCCCGAACCCGGGACCAGACCCCATTCGTTGACCAGCATTGATGCTCCCACGCCCTGTCGTTGCCGGCTCACGCTACCCGGGCGTCCGCGGAGCGCGCTTCGGCCATCTCGCTTGCAGCCGTTGTGTAGACGGGGTCGATGTTGACCTTTCTCAGCCGGATTGAATTCAGGACCACGTTGATGGAACTCGCAGCCATCGCCGCAGCACCGATCATGGGGTGAATCAGTCCAAAAAAGGCTGCCGGAATGGCGATGGCATTGTAGAACCAAGCCCAGAAGTAGTTCTCCTTGATCTTTCTGAATGTGGCCCGGGACAGTTTGATCGCCGAGATCACCGCGCTGAGATCTCCCCGGATCAGGGTGACATCGGCCGCCTCGATGGCAATATCTGTACCCGTACCGATAGCCACACCGATATTAGCCTGTTTCAGGGCTGGCGCATCGTTGATGCCGTCCCCCACCATGCCCACCGTACCATACTCCTTCTGCAGCTTCTCAATTTCGGCCACCTTGCCATCGGGTAGGACCTCTGCCAGTACCCGGTTGATTCCCACCTCTCTGGCAATGGCAGCTGCGGTCCTCTCATTATCGCCGGTGATCATTGCCGTCTCAATACCCAGCTCCCTGATCTCTCGGATGGCGGCTGCCGAGTCGGGTTTCAGAGTATCGGCCACTGCCACAATACCGGCGATCTCTCCATCTATGGCCACCAGCATGGCCGTCTTCCCCTTATCCTCGAGTTTCTCCAGGTCGGCACAGAGGGAAGCATGATCCACATCGCCCTCGCTCATCAGTCTCCTGCTCCCCACCAGTACGGTCCTGCCATTCACTGTCCCCCGCACACCCTTACCCGTCACAGAGTTAAACTCCTCGACCTCGTGGAGGGCCAGGCTCCTCTCCCTTAGGCTGGCCACGATCGCCGCGCCCAGGGGGTGTTCCGAAGCGGCCTCGACACTGCCTGCGTGTACGAAAACCTCCGCCTCACTGTGACCGTTGAAAGTCAGCACATCCGTCACCTCGGGCTTACCCCGGGTGATGGTGCCCGTCTTGTCAAACGCGATCATCTTCATATCCTTCATCGTCTGAATCGCTTCACCGCTTCTGATCAGAACACCCTTCTCCGCCCCCACTCCAGTGCCCACCATCAGAGCGGTGGGAGTGGCCAGACCCAGGGCACAGGGACAGGATATGACCAGCACCGCGATGGTGGCCAGCAGAGCCAGGGAGAACAGGGGCAGATCAACGGTGCTCCAGGGGAAGCTGAAGTACTCCAGTACCCCCACGTGAAATTCGGGAAACAGGTTCCAGGAGACAAACGCCCCCAGGGCGATCACGATCACGGCGGGCACAAAATAGCTGGTAACCCGGTCGGCAAATTCCTGGATCGGCACTTTAGTTCCCTGGCATTCCTCCACCATCTTGATCACCTGGGAAAGGAAAGTGTCCTTGCCCACCTTTGAGGCCGTAACATGCAAAAGCCCCTGTTTGTTGATGGTGGCTCCGATGACCGCGTCCTCTTCCTTTTTGCTCACCGGTATTGATTCACCGGTTGCCATGGATTCATCGACACTGCTCACACCCCGGGCAACAACACCGTCGGTGGGAATCTTTTCACCCGGGCGCACCACCATGACATCGCCGACCTGCACCTCTTCAATAGGAATCTCCATTTCCTCACCGTCGATGAGGACGCGGGCTGTCTTGGCCTCCATCTCCAACAGCTTCTTGATGGCCTGTGAGGCCCGCCCCTTGGCCTTGATCTCCAAAAATCTCCCGACCAGGTGGAAACTCATGATCGTGGTGGCCATCTCCATAAAGGATGTGATCGGAAGCCAGAACCCCGCAAAATTCAGCAGATACGGCACCAGTGAACCCAAGGTCACCAGCGTGTCCATGCCAGCACTGCCGTTTTTGAGCGCCTTCCACGTGGCCCGGTGGGTCTCGGCGCCAGCGATGAAAATCACCGGGAAGCCCAGGACAGCTACGATGGGGAAGTAGTACGGGATCGGGGCCACAAACATGTGAATCATCATCAGGATCATGATGGGACCAGCCAGGGAAATCCCAAACCACATCCGGCGAGCCGCTGTCCGGATTTTTTCCTCGTCAGGGTCGGTTTCACCGGCAGCTTCTTCCTCAACAACACCATACCCGAGAGACTCCACCACCCGGGTGAACTCCGCGGACCTGATGTCTTCGGGACGATACTTGATGGTGGCCTTTTCGGTGGCGAAGTTGACGCTGGCTTCCTCTACCCCGGCCACCTGTTCAAGGCCTCTTACAACCCGCTGGGAACAGGCAGTGCAGGTCATGCCCGACAGCTTCAGTGTGATCGTCTTGAGACCAGGATCCTCTATTTTGCCCCTGTAGCCCGCTTCCTCCACCACAGATACCAGATCTTCCGGGGACGCTTTCCCGGGGTCGTACTCAACATAGGCTTTCTCAACGGCGAAGTTGACTCTGGCGTCCATTACACCCTCTGCTCCCCGCAAGGACTTCTCCACAGCCTGGGCGCAATTGACACAGGTCATGCCGGAGATCTGCACCGTCGCCTTCCTACTCTGTTCAGTCATGTGTTCTCCCCTCCCTCGCCTCAGTTATCTATAACATTCAGTTGATGAGCAGTAAGATGGCCTTTCATACCCCCATAGGGTATAGGGGCAGCCTCAGTATATAGCTGGTTTTCCGGTCTGTCAAAGCCCCAATACCTGACAGAAGATGCTACGGGGGCATCCTCTTCATCTTTCACATCACTGGGGCCTATCCTCCACCACCACCGGGGCTCTATCCCGATGGAAACAGACTGTTTGCAGCCAGAAACAGGGTATTATTGAGCAAAAAACGGGGAGAGGGCCTACTGGCCCCGGGGGCTGGATCATTGACATACTACCGGATGTTGAGGAGCGGATGACAGGGCCGAACAGGCAGAACACAGCCGACATGGCCCTCCTCAGCCACCTCTCGAACCTGATCATCGGCGATCCGGTCAATTCGAACTCGCCCGATGCGTCCAGCGCATTTAACATCAGACATCCATCAACCCTCGCCACCTTTTTGCACAAGGGTTCCGGCCCAACGCCCTGCTGCACAGGCAGCAAGAAAGAAGTCCGGCTCCTGGTCGAAGGTACGTCCCATGTGACGAAGGAGCCGCCTCCACTGCTCCCAGGCACTGTCCCGGCGCAGCAGTTCTATGGCCTCATCTGCCCTCTCGGAAACAAGTAAATGCCGCCGACAGATCCCCTCTCCGAGCAGTTGTCGCCACAGATGCCATCGGCGGGACAGTTCGCGTGGCATCACAACCCAGACCTCCCCCATAACCGCGCGGCTCAAAACAGTGAGGGAATGGTGGCTGATTCCCCGGTGCCGGTCCCGGCTATCGTCCCGGGCTACCCGGACGGGCAACACACCCCGACCGCCTAGGGTCACGACCGCATTGGCAACCTGGGCTTGCTGCAGGCCTGTGTGGCCCCACAGGGTTCCGGTTCCCACAATTCCAGGGCCAATGCCCACCACTGCCACATCGGCCCCCAGGGCCCGTCTCGCCGCCACCAGGGCGCTGTAGATGTTGACCGCCTCCCAGTCTCCACCGAAACTATTGCCGGCGCTGATGGTGGCCAAGAGCCAGTCTGCGCTTTTGAGCTGGGTCACGGTCGCACTGAGCTGCATGGGTAAAGACCCGCCATCGGTCATGACGTACGTGATTTTTAAATCGGAGTTCGCAGATCGAATCCCTGCGATCACGGGGAGCAGCTGGCTGTGCAACTCGATGCAGATGACGGGCATCCCATCGAGGCTCTCGGCATCGACCAGTTGGCTGTGATGAGGAGAGGCCTCCTCCTCGATCGCGAGGGTTCTCATCTGCCAGGGAGTATAACGCAGCTTCATGATATGACCAGGGCCCTCAGAGAGTGGACCCTCCATGCGTTCACCGCACATAATGAAGTGGAACCCACCGGATCCCAGGCCAAGGTCCACTGCTGTAGTGTTCATCAACACCCTGTCTCCAGCGTAGACCTCGCCGGTGAGATCCACGTAGTTCAGAGCCTGGGTTGTGCCCTCGATCCCCGGAACACGAACTTCACAACGGACCAATTTCTCACCAAAACATTCCGTCTGGAGTACCTCGGCAGACACAACGGCGTAGGCACGCGTCAAGGAACCACCTTCCATCATGGTCAGCTGTCCGATCCCTATTCAAATCAAAAATTGGTGTGAATTCACAGCCGCCAGAACTGCTTCAACGGCCGCACGAACCAAATCTTCGCCCTGCACGGGGTGAACCCCGGCAATGATGTCGGAATCTCCCCGAGTACGAATAACACTGAGCTGGCAGACCACCACTGAGCCGGCGGTCATCGTAAACACCCGCAAATCCTCGAGGTGAACGGAGCATCCGTCTTCGAGCAAACCTGTCACCGCCTGAACAGCCGCATCGGCCGACACCCTGCCATACTGCGCCGGCGACAGGACGCTACTCGCCCGTCCCTCCATGTCTCGGGCCTCCGGCGACCGGATGATCACACGGGTCTCCACTTGCATCTTCCCGGGACGGTTGATGGTGTTTATGCTCACCAGGCGAAACGGTTCCCTGGCCCGCTGCGGCTGCACCGGATCGCCCTGTTCCAATTGGGCAACGCTGATCTTCTTGTGATCGATCTGCAATCCCCACTTCGCTGCGAGGGCGCTTTCAATGTCCCTGACCGTCTGCTTGGGATGGCGTCCATCAACGGTGAGGATGTGGATCTCCTCCACAGCACCCCACTGGTTGCATACGACGCGGCAAGCGTCTATGCCCGCAAGTTGACCGAGCAACGCTTCAATATCAGCCACGTTTACTTCCTCCGGCAAATCTTGATTCTCGCCTGCTGCCATATGGTACCTCCCACCCCGGCCGGCAACACCGATTCCGGTAGCCACCGCGCCTCAAACGACGTACCTGTCCTCTCCCCCACTCTGCTCATAGATATCCCACTCAGCTCCCGGTTCCCACCAGCTCCCTACCCCGCTCCAGCGCCTGTACGTTCAGCGGGATCAGGGAGTGCCTGCGTTCGGGAAGCACCCCCGGGAGAACCCCCTTCAGGGTCTCAAGAGAAATCAACCCTTCCACGGTGGTGAGCGCACCCAGCATGACCATATTGGCCACCCGGGTGGTGCCCAGGGCCTCACCCTCATCTGTCACGGGAATCCGCACCACCTCAATGTCGTCGCGCTCGACACTCCCATCCGTGAGGGAACTGTTGATGAAGATATGACCTCTCTCCTGCACAGTGTCCATGAACCGGGCCAAAGAGGGATGGTTCATCACAACACAGATCGTAGGCTCGGTAACAACCGGGGATCCCACCGGCTCATCAGAAATAATCACGCTGCAGTGAGCGGTTCCACCCCGCTGTTCCGGGCCATAAGAGGGCAGCCACGAGACATACCTACCGTCCTTCATGCCCGCATAAGCCAGCATCTGGCCCATGAGCATGATACCTTGCCCACCGAACCCCGCCATCAGAATCTGGTGTTCCATGTCAATCTGCCTCCCCGGGAGTACGGAGTTCACCCAGCGGGAAATAGGGGATCATATTGTCTTTAAGCCATTCCAGGGACTGCTTTGGATCCATTCGCCAGTTCGTGGGGCAATTGGACAGCACCTCTACCAGCGCGAAGCCCTCGCCCGCAAGTTGCACTTCGAAGGCCTTCTGAATGGCCTTCCTGGTCCTCATGATATGGCGGGCATCATGACATGAGACCCGTTCGAGATACACCGCTCCGGGCAGCGTGGCGAGCATCTCGACCACCCGGATTGGGTGGCCCGAATGACCGGGATCACGTCCGGCAGGACTTGTGGTGGATTTCTGGCCCGACAGGGTTGTGGGGGCCATCTGACCGCCCGTCATACCATAGATTGCGTTGTTGACGAAAATGACTGTGATGTTCTCTCCGCGCATGGCGGCGTGGATGATCTCGGCCGCACCGATGGAGGCCAGATCTCCATCTCCCTGGTACGTAAAAACGACCGAATCCGGGTGCACTCGCTTGATCCCGGTGGCCAACGCGGGGGCTCTCCCGTGGGCGGCCTCCTGAAAATCCACGTCAAAATACTCGTAGGCCAGGATCGAACAGCCCACGGAGGCAACCCCGACGACTCTGTCCTGCACATCCAGATCATCGATCACATCAGCCACGATCCGGTGCACGATTCCGTGCACACAGCCGGGACAATAGTGAGTTGTTTTCTCCGTCATTGAACGGGGCGTTGTATGCACGGCCTTCACTGGGCACCACCAACTTCCTGGATGAACTCCTCCATCTTGCGCCTGACATCCCGATAGTCGGGCATCACACCTCCTGCGGTCCCGTAGAATCCAATCGGTGCTCTGCCCTCCACCGAAAGCCTGACATCCTCAACCATCTGCCCCATGCTCATCTCCACGACGAAATAACCCCTGATCCTTCCCTCAGGATCGTCAAAAGCCTTCTCAGGGAAGGGCCACAAAGTGATGGGGCGCAGCATGCCGACCTTCTGCCCTTCTCTGCGCATGTCACCGATGGCCTTACGGACGATCCTGGCCGTTGTGCCGTAGGCGACAAACAACCACTCTGCATCGTCAGCATCCACCCGCTCCCACCGAACTTCCTGTTCGCGGATGGTGCGATATTTGTCATCGAGTTTCCTATTGTGCTTCATCAGGATCTCGGGGTCGAGATACAAAGACTTGATCAGGTTGCGCTCTCTTCGCCCACGCCTCCCCGTTGTGGCCCATTCTTTCTTCGGAAGATCCTCGACGTTGACCATGGACGGGAACCGGACAGGCTCCATCATCTGTCCCATCACGCCATCGCCCAACACCATCACCGGGTTGCGGTAACGGTCTGCGATGTCGAAGGCATCGAAGGTCAGGTCCACCATCTCCTGTACCCCCGCGGGGCCCAGAACCACCGTCCGGTAATCCCCATGCCCACCTCCGCGGGTTGCCTGGAAGTAGTCGGACTGCGCGGGTTGAATTCCGCCAAGGCCCGGTCCAGCCCGGACCATATTCACGATGACACACGGCAGTTCGGCAGCAGCGATGTAGGATATGCCCTCCTGCTTCAGGCTGATGCCTGGACTGGAAGAAGACGTCATGGTCCTGGCCCCGGCTCCGGCGGCACCGTAAACCATATTGATGGCGGCAACTTCACTCTCTGCCTGCAGAAACACCCCGCCAACTTCAGGCAGTCTCCATGACAGATACTCGGGGATCTCATTCTGAGGGGTGATCGGGTACCCGAAGAAATACCTGCAGCCGGCCCGTATCGCTGCCTCCGCCGCAGCCTCATTCCCCTTGAACAGTTGCAAATCGTTCACGTCTGGTCCCTCCCGTCCTCTTCGTCCCTTCTTCGCTCAGGTCTGAACACCTCGATGGCAACATCGGGACACATAAGAGCGCAAAAACCACAGGATATGCACCGGTCCTGCCCCGTGATCTCCACGGTCCGATATCCTGAGCGATTGGTCCGATCGGAAGATCTTAAGATGTTTTCGGGACACGCGTCGATACAAAGCCTACAGCCTTTGCATCGTTCAGGGTCGAAGACCCATCTCTTTTCATTCTTGGCCACCTGCACTCCTCCTTTGCCCTGAAATCGGGACGGCGGCATGCTCTGCTCCATAAAAGCACCGTACATCGGACCCTCTTCACCAGCCAGGGCCTCAATCCTATGCAATGCACAACCCATGCACCCAAACAGTCTGTCCTCCCACATGGATGCTCCAAAGACATGTCGAGCGCGACGAGTCAAGTCCAGCTCCGCGACGCCCGGGACAGACACATCAATGCTGCAGCCATGGGCGCAATCGGCTCCCCCTCACACCCGAATTCGGTGTACCTTCGCAATCCGCTCAATTCGTGCCTCTGCCATCCGATCCGCTGCAACGCGAGTGGGGATATCCTCCTGGTCGCTGGTGGTGAAAATCTGCTTCAGATAGTCACCAATGCGGTCCACCTGGCGCAGTGCCAACTCTCGGTTGTATCCTCCGGGGTGAAATTCATGGGCGACATTGATCACACCGCCACCGTTGATCACGAAGTCCGGTGCATACAGAATCCCCCTATCACGCAAACCCTGGGCCAGGGAATCCTCGGCTAGCTGGTTGTTCGCCGCCCCTGCGACGATTCGGCAGCCCAGTTCAGGGAGGGTGACGTCGTTGATCACGGCTCCCAGGGCGCAGGGTGAGAACACATCGCACTCACAGGCATGGATCCGATCGGGATCGACAATCTCAGCGCCGAACTCCTCAACCGCCCGGTTGAGGACATCCTCGTAAAGGTCCGAGACCAGCAGATGGGCCCCTTCTTCATGCAAATACTCGCACAGGACATAACCTACACTTCCGATCCCCTGTACAGCAATCGTCCTACCGGCGAGATCGGTAGAGCCGGTCAGGTACTCAAGGGACGCCTTGATCCCCCTGTACGTTCCATAGGCAGTGATGGGCGAGGGATCTCCGGACTTATGTAAAAGTCCCGCCACATAATCTGTTTCAGCCGAAACAAAAGCCATATCATCGGGAGTGGTTCCCACATCCTCTGCCGTTATATACCGGCCTCCCAGGGACTGGATGAAGCGTCCATAGGCCCTCCACAGTTCCTCCGTCTTGTCCTTTCTGGAATCACCAATGATGACCGCCTTACCGCCACCAAGATTGAGCCCCATCGCGGAGCTCTTATAGGTCATCCCCCGGGAGAGACGCAGGGCATCTTCGATCGCATCTTCCTCTGAGTCATAGTTCCACATCCGGGTTCCACCGAGGGCGGGCCCAAGGGTAGTATCGTGAATTGCGACGATTGCCCTTAACCCCGAGACCTCGTCATAACAGAAAACCAGCTGCTCGTGCTCCATGTCTCGCATCCGCTCAAAGATCCTCATGAAGCATCATCCCTTCTCGTGGTAAAGCGGGGGCAAATAGATGCGACCGATTCTTGCCAGTTTCTCAATCCGTTCCCGCACCAGGCGGTCTGCCGCCTCAAAGGGAGGAATACCCATCTCGTCGGCCAGGGCAAAACACCTCTGAAGCAGCTCATATAAACCCGCTGTCTTCCTCATGGCACGTTCCCTGTCAAATCCATACATTTCATCTGCAACTTGAATCAGCCCACCAGAGTTTATTATGTAATCCGGCACGAACAAAATTCCCTTTTCGTGCAGGAGGTAGCCTGCCCTCTCGTCTGCCAGCTGGTTATTGGCCGCACCCGCGACAATGCTGCAGTTGAGCATATCTACCGTTCGCTCATCGAGAATGCCGCCCATGGCACAGGGGGAGAAGATGTCACAGTCAGCAGCATAGATATCATCGTCATCGGCGGAGACAACCTCGCATGTCAAAGCCAGGTCCTGGCATCTTCGGTCATCGATGTCTGAGACG
>PXCI01000138.1 GCA_003566675.1 Clostridia bacterium | reverse complement strand
TGATCCATTCGCCACGCTCACCATCCGTGATAGGACGGTGACGCTGACTGGGCCGGAAATGGCGCTACCAGAAGATCCTTTCGATGCCCTGCGGGCCTGGACATCTCATTTTTCACCGGGCCGGCGGACGCTGCGATTTGTGCGAGAACATCTACCGCATTTCTTCGGGGGTGCCGTGGGATACCTGGGTTATGAGATGGTAAGACACATCGAAAGCATTCCGGTGCCCACCGGGAAGACGGTGGATCTGCCTGACAGTCAGTTCATCATGTCACGCGCAGTTGCGGCCTTTGATCACGCTACCAACCGTCTCAAATTGATCGTGAACACGCTGCCGGGTGCGAATCCGGAAAGTGCTTATCGGCAAGCTGAGGAGATGATAGGGTGTCTACTCGATCGCATGAAGGAGGCTTCTCCCATAACCGAGGACCGGCCACCTGAGATGCCTTTCGTACCTGTCAGTAACACTGACAGGCGGGACTTCACCGCAGCTGTGCAGCGAGCCCGGGAGTACATTCGGGCTGGGGACATCCTCCAGGTGGTCCTCTCCCAGAGATTGGAGACCCGTCTCAGAACCTCCAGTTTTCAGGTGTACCGGCATTTGCGGTCACTCAACCCGTCCCCCTACATGTTTCACCTGGATCTTCCCGATGTCACCCTGGTCGGGGCATCTCCGGAGATGCTGGTCAGGGTGGTGGACGGGACGGTCGAAACGAGACCTCTGGCTGGCACGCGGCGGCGTGGTCGTGACGATGCCGAGGACCGGGCCCTGGAACAGGATCTCCTCTCTGACGAGAAGGAGCGGGCGGAGCACATCATGCTCGTTGACCTGGGACGGAACGATGTGGGCCGGGTTGCGGAGTATGGCAGTGTCCGGGTTTCTGAACTGATGGGGGTGGAGAGGTACTCCCACGTGATGCATATCGTTTCCCACGTACGGGGAGAGCTCCGCAAGGATGTGGATGCCATTGACGCACTCAAGGCATGTTTCCCCGCGGGAACTCTTTCAGGTGCGCCCAAGATCCGGGCCATGGAGATCATCGCCGAGATGGAACCCTACCGTCGCGGCCCGTACGGTGGTGCCGTGGGATATCTGGGTTTCTCCGGCAATCTGGACAGCTGCATCATCATCCGCACAGTGGTCATAAAAGACGGGCGGGCATACGTTCAGGCCGGTGCGGGTATAGTGGCGGACTCACAACCGGACAGCGAGTACGAGGAGACCCTCAATAAAGCACGCGGACTGCTGCAGGCGCTGGAACAGGCCGAAAGGAGTGTGCTGCAATGATTGTGGTCGTGGATAATTACGATTCCTTTACCTTTAACCTCGTACAGTATCTCGGCGAACTTGGTGCTGAATTGCAGGTGGTGCGCAACGACCAGGTCACCGTTGACGAGATTTGCACCATGGCGCCAGATCACATTGTGATCTCTCCCGGCCCATGCACGCCGCGTGAGGCGGGAATCAGTGTCGAACTGGTCCGTACTCTGGGCTCAACCGTACCTATTTTGGGAGTCTGTCTCGGTTACCAGGCCATCGGTGTGGCCTACGGAGCCAGGGTGGTATCTGCGCCGGTACTCATGCACGGCAAGACCTCTCACATAGCCCATGACGGCAGTTCCCTGTACAGTGGCATATCCAACCCCTTCGTGGCCACGCGTTATCATTCCCTCATCGTCGACGAGGGGAGCCTGTCCTGCGAACTCCAGGTTACTGCCCGTGACGACAAAGGTGTCCTGATGGGGCTCAGGCATTGCGAACATCCAGTGGAGGGCGTGCAGTTTCATCCTGAGTCGATCCTGACGCGGGATGGCATGCGCATACTCCAGAACTTCCTTGAGAGACGCAGGTGACCTACCGTGATAGATCTCGCATTTGAGGAGAACATGAACCTCTCCCACTACATCAACCGGCTGGTTGCTGGGCAGGATCTGTGTGAGTCAATGGCTGAACGGGCCATGGGCCTCATAATGACAGCCAGAGCGACGCCCAGCCAGGTGGCTGGATATATTGTTGCCCTGCGGATGAAGGGCGAGACAGTGGAAGAGATAACGGGCAGTGCCAGGGCCATGCGGCGGGCAGCGACGCGAGTTCGGATCCGACAGAGGCCGCTGGTCGACACTTGCGGTACGGGCGGAGACGGAATGAGCACCTTCAACATCTCCACTGCTGCCGCCATTGTCACTGCGGCAGCGGGGGTGCCCGTGGCAAAGCACGGCAACCGCTCTGTGTCCTCGGCCTGTGGCAGTGCCGATGTCCTCGAGGCGCTGGGAGTACGACTGGACCTGACTCCGCAACAGGTGGCGCGCTGCGCCGAAGGAATAGGCATAGGCTTCCTGTTTGCACCCGCCTTTCACACTGCAATGAAACATGCCATCGGCCCAAGGAGAGAGCTTGCGATCCGCACCGTGTTCAATATTCTGGGGCCTCTGACCAATCCAGCGGGTGCCGATGTCCAGCTGGTGGGCGTATACGATGCGGACCTGACAGAACTGATGGCTACCGTGCTGGGGCGCCTGGGAGCACGAGAGGCCTGGGTAGTTCACGGCGGCGGATTGGATGAGCTGACCGTCTCGGGACCTTCCAGGGTCAGTCGATTCCGCCGTCCCGGGCGGACGGTTGAAACCTTCGAAGTGAGGCCCGAGGAGGTGGGACTCCGGCGCTACCCGGTGCAGAGCCTGACCGGGGGGAACGCTGGTGATAACGCCCGGCTGCTGCTGTCTGTGCTTGAAGGTGAACGCGGTGCGCGGCGCGATGCCGTGTTGCTCAATGCCGCCGCTGCCCTGACAGCTGCTGGGGCGACAAGGGATCTCCGGGAAGGTGTGCAGCGGGCTGCCCGTGCGGTTGACAGCGGCAGGGCGCTGAAAGTGCTGGAGGATCTTGTGAATCTGACACAGTCCATGGGGGAGGAGGGTGGGGAATGAATCTCAAACGAGGCTCCATTCTTGACCGAATCGCCAGGCACACCAACAGGCGGGTAGAGGACCTCTATCGGGAAGAGGAGCCGGACCGTCTGGACGCGGGGGCCCGGAGAGCCGCGCCATCGAGAGGCTTTCTGCGTCGCCTAACGGAAACAGCCGAGTGCCATGGTTTTGCCCTGATTACCGAGTTCAAACGCGCCTCGCCGTCCGAAGGCACCATTGCCCGTCACCTTCACGCTGGCCGGGTTGCCCTGGATTACGAGCTGAACGGGGCGGCCTGCCTGTCGGTTCTGACGGAAGAGGAGCATTTCTCCGGGTCGCCGGATGATCTGAGAGCAGCCAGAGCTGCATCGTCACAGCCCGTCCTGCGCAAGGACTTCATCCTGGACCCAATCCAGATCGTCGAGGCGCGGGCGATGGGTGCAGATGCCATTCTCCTCATTGCTGCCATGCTTTCCCGGGACCAGCTGGAGAAGCATATGCAATCAACGGCTGCCTGGGAGATGGACGCCCTGGTGGAGGTTCACAACGGGGAGGAACTGGATGTGGCCTTGGAGGTGGGTGCCCGGCTCATCGGCATTAATAACCGCAACCTGCAGACGTTCGAGACGGATCTGAACACGACGACGCGCCTGGCCCCGAGGGCAGTGGAGGCTGGAGCCTTCGTGGTCGGTGAAAGCGGGGTGAGAACTCCCGGGGACCTGATCCAGTTCAGGCGGACAGGCGTGAGGGCGGCTCTGGTCGGCACATCGCTGATGCGGGCCTCCCGGCCGGGAAAGGGCGTGTCTGCCCTGTTGCCAGGAGTGGGAAGACCAGGCACCCGGGCTGCGCCCCGGGGCTGGATAAAGGTCTGCGGCGTAACAACGCGCGCCGCCGTGAATGCAGCCCGGCAGGCCGGCGCCGACGCCCTGGGACTGGTATTCGCCCCATCGCCCCGCCAGCTATCCCCGCAGAAGGCCGGCACGCTGGCCCGACATATTCCGCCGGGTCTCGCCCGCGTGGGGGGATTCGTAGATGCAACCGACGAAGAAATCAGCGAAGCTCATCGGGCTGCCAGCCTCGACTGGATTCAGCTTCACGGTGACGAATCACCTGAACGGTGTCGAGAACTGGCTTTGAAGGGCTATCTGGTTATCAAGGGCCTACAGATGGGAACGGTGGAGGATCTGGAACAGGTGCGGCGTTATGCCGGTGTCGCCGATGCTGTATTGCTGGATAGCCAGCACCCTGAACTCCGCGGAGGTACCGGGAAGCCCTTCGACTGGCAGCTTGCAGGCAGGGCCGCGTGCATCCTGGCTGGTGCCGGGACGCGCTCGGTGTTGGCGGGTGGGCTGGGACCGGACAACGTGGCTCAGGCGGTAGTGGCGGTGGGACCGGGCGGAGTTGATGCCTCGTCAGGGTTGGAGAGCAGGGCGGGGCTAAAGGATGCGGAGAAGGTTGATCAATACGTCGCAACGGCCCGCAGGGCCTTTGGAGGGAGAGTCAGGACGTGACTGAAATGAGGATATCAAGAAGACAAATGCAACCAGGAGACAATCCGGGACCCGACGGTCGGTTCGGCGCCTACGGCGGTCGTTTCGTGCCCGAAACCCTTATTCCCGCACTGGAGGATCTGGCACGGGTTTATCAGAAGGAATTGCGCAATCCGTGTTTCCAGCAGGAACTCCATTACTACCTGTCCACGTATGCTGGACGACCAACGCCCCTGACACGAGCAGACCGACTGGAACGAGAATTGGGTGCGAGGATCTATCTCAAACGCGAGGATCTCACCCACACAGGCGCCCACAAGATCAACAACACCCTGGGTCAGGTCCTCCTGGCTCGCCGCATGGGCCGCAAGCGGATCATAGCCGAGACTGGGGCCGGTCAGCATGGCGTGGCGACAGCGACGGCCGCTGCGCTGTTTGACATGGAATGCGTCGTGTACATGGGGGAGGAGGACATGGACCGCCAGGCCCTCAATGTTTTCCGCATGGAGCTGCTCGGGGCTACGGTTGTGCCGGTGAGAAGTGGAAGTCGCACACTCAAGGATGCTATCAATGAGGCCATTCGCGACTGGGTCACCCATGTGGACAGCAGTTACTACGTAATCGGCAGTGTGGTGGGGCCTCATCCATACCCCGTGATGGTGCGAGATTTCCAGAGGATTATCGGCGAGGAGGCCCGCTCCCAGATCAAGTCCCGGGAGGGCCGTTTGCCCGATTTTGTGGTGGCGTGCGTGGGCGGCGGCAGCAATGCAATGGGCACCTTTTATCCCTTCGCACGTGACCGAACTGTCCGGCTAGTGGGGGTGGAAGCTGGCGGAGAGGGACTGGACCTCATGCGTCACTCAGCCTCTCTCACGGCCGGTCAGCCTGGCGTTCTCCACGGGGCCATGACTTACTTACTCCAGGACGAGGACGGTCAGATCATCCCCGCACACTCCGTATCTGCGGGCCTGGATTATCCCGGCGTGGGTCCGGAACATGCCTTCTGGAAGGATGCGGGCCGGGTTGAATATGTTGCGGTTGATGACGAGGCAGCCCTGGAGGGCTTTGCGTGGCTGGCGAGAACTGAGGGAATAATCCCTGCCCTCGAGTCAGCCCACGCCGTTGCCCACTTGAAGAGCCTGCCGCTGGACCAGGTTCAAGGGGAACCCCTAGTGCTGGTATGTCTTTCTGGCCGGGGAGACAAAGACGTGGCTGAAGTGGCACGACTGATGGGAGAGGAAGGGATCTGACATGGGGCCTGAAGTGGAAACTGCCACAAGAAACAGACTGCTGACGCGCCTGGCAGAACTGCAGAATCGGGAGGAACGGGCGCTGATCGGTTATTTTCCGGTGGGAGATCCGGACCTCGAGATGAGTATTGCAGCTATGGATGCCGTCATTCGCGGCGGAGCTGACATTCTCGAAATCGGGATTCCCTTCTCCGATCCTCTGGCCGACGGTCCCGTCATTCAGGCTGCCGGTGTCCGGGCGTTGCAGGCCGGTTTCAAGTTGAGACACGCCTTTGAGGCTGTACGCGAGCTTCGTCGGAGGCATCCGTGCGTGCCGCTACTCATCATGACTTACGTCAACCCGGTGCTGAGGTGGGGCCTGAAAGAATTCTCGGCCCGGGCCCGCCGGGCCGGGGCCGATGGGTTACTGATTCCCGATGTGCCCATGGAGGAGGCAGAACCCTTTGAGAGAGCGTGCCATGAGCAGGGCATGGCGTTGGTGTCCTTTGCTGCTCCGACGGCGGGGGCGGCTCGATTGCGGGCTATCGCCAAACGCGCCCGGGGGTTCGTCTATGCCGTTTCACTGACAGGGGTCACCGGCTCGGGGGCTGGGCCCCATACTCATCTCAGGGAATGCGTCAGTGAACTCAAGACCGCAGGATCGCCTCCGGTCATGATCGGGTTTGGCGTGTCCGGTCCGGACGATGTCCGAACTCTTGCAGATGTGGGTGACGGAGTAGTGATCGGCACAGCATTTGTGCGCAAACTACAGGAAGAACTGATCCGAAGCCCGGATGGGGCTCCGGGGAGACTGGAATCTCTGGCATGTGAGCTTAAGGAAGCTCTGCGGATCAGGTGATAGT
>PXCI01000340.1 GCA_003566675.1 Clostridia bacterium | reverse complement strand
GGAAAGTAATCGTGATTTGGGACAACCTTAACATCCACCTGAATGGACCAAAGCAGCGCTGGAGTCGGTTCAACGAGCGGCATGGGGGCAGGTTTGAGTTCTACCATACACCGCTTCATGCTTCCTGGGTGAACCAGATCGAGATCTTCTTCTCCATTTTGAGCCGGCGCTGTTTGAAGAGGGCAAGCTTTCGCTCCAAGGACGACTTGCGCAATCGAGTGCTGACCTTCATCCATCGGTGGAACCTCAAGGAAGGCCATCCCTTTGACTGGACTTTCCGAGGATATCCTTTACAATCACAAAAGAAGGCGGTGGGATGAATGTCACAGGACGCTCAAATGCGGCGCATCATGAATAAGCAGGGTTGTGCTCAGATCGAAGACCTACTCAAAGAACACAATTTCACCCATCTCAAAGCACTGGGACGAGGTGATCACCTCGTCATCTATTCCGAAGAAGAAGGCGACAAGATCTCTCGGGCTCGCCTCACTCGCCTTGGCACCCACTCCTACCAACTCGGCTTTGCCGACCATCGCGGACGCTGGGAATCAACAGCATTTACTGGTACCATCCCAGAGCTGATACAGATGCTCACAACACAGTTCTCCTGGGTGCTCGCTGACTACTAACCCGATAGCAGACTCGCAGATCATCAAGGCCCAATCATCGTTACCAAAAAGGGAAGGAACTTGTGGCAGGATGCACTAGACCGCCTCGCTCACTTCCGATACGACCTACGTCCTCAAGCAGGTGTAACCGCCCATGATGTCGGTGGGCACGGCCACCTCATGGCCGCCCTGTGCCCCGTGCGCAGAAGAGGCGGCCCCTACACAGAGGCTCGTAGGGGCCGATTTCATGCCGATCGATTGTCTGAATCCCTGCGCTAGGCGTATACTGCGATCCCCCCATCACGGCGCGGGTCGGAGGCTCCCTGCCACACAACTGTATCTGAGCACAACTGCTCAGCCACGGCCAGCTGCACCCGTCCCTGCAGGGTATCATAACCTATTGCGCCGTGCTGAACCTGGTGACCCGCCGTTGCAAGCACATTGGCCGTTGACCGTAGTAGGCGGCTCTCCAGGGACACCGGTCCACCTTCGCAATGAACCCGGGCTTGCGACACCGCCTCCAGTGGCTCCATGCCGAAATCGATAATATTGCACAATGTTTGCAGAATCGCATTGACGATGGCATTGGAGCCGGGACTCCCCAGGACCATCTGTGGCTGGCCATCACGGATCAGGATTGTGGGCGACATGGATGAGATTCTCGCTTTTCCTGGTGCCAGGGAGTTAGGCTTGCCCGGCTCGGGATCAAATCCACCTAAGCAATTGTTGTACTGAAACCCCAGCCCCGGGGTTATCACCCCAGAGCCCATACCAAGGGTGTGGGTCACAGCCAAGGCATTGCCTTGGGCATCGCATACCGTCAGGTGAGTGGTGGTGCTGTCCACTGGCCTCTCCGAGCCGCAGAATGGCTGCCCTGACCGAATCGCTTCAGCCATCTGGGCGGCCCAGCCGGGACTCAGCAACTCATCCAGCGACACGTCGATAAACCCGGGATCACCCAGATGCTTGCGCTGCTGCGACGCAGCTTGCATTGCTCTGATCAGGAGTTCCAGGTATTCGGGCGAGTTGTGCCCCAGCGACGCCAGGTTGAATTGACCAAGAATATTGAGCATCTGCAGCAGTGTTACTCCGCCTCCTGGGAGAGGCGGCACGCTCACCTCATAGTCACGATACTTGCCTTCCAACGGAGGGGCAACTGTAACACCGTAGGAAGCCAAGTCCTCGCGGGTGATAAGAGCACCATTGGCCGCCCAATCATCAACCATCAGGGTTGCGATATCGCCGTGGTAGAAGTCGTCTCCTCCAGCGTCAGCCAGTCGCGACAGCGTGTCGGCGTAATCGGTCAACTGTACGGTTTCACCGGCCTGACGAAATTGACCATCCTCACGCAACCATATGCGTGCCATTTCCTGGCTGGCATTGAACCGTTGCAGCTGAGTGGGTTTGGCCGGTGGTCCAGCTGGATAGGAAAAGTAGTCAGCGATGTATTGATACAGTGGATATCCAGCTCGCAGGAACCGCTCAGCTGGACGAACTAGCTCGGCCCAGGGCATCCGCCCCCAACGTTGGTGGATCTCCATCATTCCGGCTACTGTAGCGGGAATTCCCATGGATCCATAGCCAATTTCATTTTGCCAACCTTCAACGTATGCTTTCTCCTCTGCAGTCCTACGCACTAGACCAGCCCACATATCTTCCCGGGCCGCCTGGCCGGCGCGACCATAGAATTCTACGCATTGACAAGTGCCCGTCTGCGCCACAAAGACCTGGCCAATCCCGAAGCCGCCGATGCCACACATAAAAGGGTCAGCCGCTGCTTGCATGAAGACCGCCGCCACCCCTGCGTCAAATGCGTTGCCTCCGGCGCGCAGTATTTCGCCTCCTACCTCTGCTGCTGCCGGCTGCGGTGCCACCACCACACCACTCATGCGCCACCACCTTTCACCAAGAAACCTGCAATTATCCAAAGCGTAGCAGAGAAACCAGAACCAGCGCAAATAGTTTGCTGAAGACCTTGTGGACAAGAAATCCAGAATCCGTCATGCACTGCTTTGCTTCGAAGAAGATGGGCCAGACCTCCAGACGGATTCATGCCCTTGTGCATGATCCGTGGATAGGCATGTTTGACGCCAATGTCGTCTTGCTGAGCTCTTCGGATCCTTCGACTGTTTGTGCCGATTCTAATGTAGGGCTCCTTTTTAGGCAAGATTAGGCTGCTCCAGGCACCAATGGTGCTCCTCCAGGATCCGGGGCATACGGGAAACGTCTTCCGCGCTTCCTCATCCGATTCCGAAAACCGTTTACTTTTTACTGGATTCTTGTTCCACAAAGGCCCCTGGTGGACACCTCGCTTTTTTAACTGCTTCCATCAATCTCCGCCTACTCTGATACTCCAAGATGTACTCTTTCAAGTCCAGTCGAAGATTACACCCCGGGCTCTTGCTGATTCCCAGGGCCCCGCCCTGAGTTATTGGTGGACATAATTCGTAATCGTGATCTTGCAGGAATTCGGACGTCTGACAACGAAGTAATCTTCTAAGCATATAGAAGGCAGGAGAGGGAGGATAGCAAAAGCCGCTGGTGAGGTCACAGAGTTCGCGATATGCTATTCCTAGGTGGCGATGACGACAGTGTCCATTTCTGCTTCGTAGAGGACCTGGTGATCCGGTTGGTGGAGTGCCATGGATCATATAAGCCAGGCTGCTGGACTGTGCGACCTCTGCGTCGCCGCTGAGTTCTCGATTGCAGAAGATGCTGACCTCCCTCGGGAGACGGACTGTTCCCGGACGCAGGACTAAGGAGGGGGACAATGCAGGCGGGTGGCTAGATTCGCGGCTTAACTCTGGTCACCTAGACAGAAGACAATGAGGACCTTCTGGAGGGAGAGCAAGACATGAGTCGGAAGAAATACCTATGGATTTTCCTCGCTCTGGCGCTGATTGTTGCGCTGACGGTGGTGGCAGGATGTGGTGAGCAGGTCGAAGAACCGACCGAGCCCACCGAGCCGGCTGAGCCCGAGGAAGAAGAGGAGGAGGAGGAAGAGGAAGAACCGGTTGGACCTCAGGATGGTGGTTCAGTGGTTATTGCGCAGCCAGCTCCCAACGTTCCGCCGCCGGATATTCATAATGCCAGTACGATCGGTGACCTCTGTGGCGCTTCGATGATCGGCGAACCTCTCATCTTCTGGAGGGATGAGGAGTATCGTCCCTCCCTGGCCGACAGCTGGGATGCCTCCGAAGACGGACTGACTTACACCTTCACTGTTCGCTCCGGTGTGAAGTTCCACAACGGCGAGACGCTTGATGCTCACGACATTATCGCCAACTTCGACCGCATCACCAACCCTGAGGATCCGCGCTACGCCGCAGGCAGCTTCGCCAATGTGGTTGGTTACGAGGCGACCGATGATATGACCTTCACCATGGAGCTGGGCGGTATGGATCCCGACTTTCTGGCCAAGCTGCTCACTGTGTGGATACTCGAGCCTGGCTCTTGGGAGACAGGTAACTATGCCGGAACGGGTCCCTTCATGATCGGTGAGTATGCCGAGGACGAGCGTTTGGTTCTGGAGCGTTTCGACGACTACTGGGGTGGCAAGCCCAACCTGGACACCATCACCTTCCGCGGCATCCCCGATGCCGGCACCCAGGTACTCGAACTCGAGACAGGTGGCATCGACATGGCGCTCTTTGCACCCCCCAAGGAGGGACAGCGCCTTGAGGATCTCGGCTTCAACGTCATGGAATTTGGCCGTGTGAACTGGGCCCGCCTGGTCTTCAACATGACCACGGTTACTGATCTGGACCTTCGTAGAGCGATTGCCTACGCCATAGACCGCCAGGCCCTGATCGATGTGGCCTATGCTGGATACGGCGTGCCCATGGACCAGCTGGCTGTTCCAGGCTCCTGGGCCTATGACGAAAATGCCTCAAGTTATACCTACGACCCGGACCAGGCCATTGCTGTCCTTGATGATGCCGGCTATGTTGACGCAAGTGGGGATGGTATCCGCGAGATTAACGGTGAGCCCATTAGCCTTCACTTGCCCGTACGCGGTGATGATGAGGCGTGGCTCCGCGCTACACAGATGATCCAGCAGATGTTGTTCGACGTTGGTATCAGTACCCAGATCTCCACTGCAGCTCGCTTGCCCTACTACGACGCTGTTCGCACCGGCGGCTTCGACATCACGCTCTGGCTTTCCAATGCTGCAGCTGAGCCCCCGGTAGCGATTGGCAACCTTGACGGCGCCAGCTACTGGAATGTGTCTCAGTATCCAAAGGATGATCCTGTCCAGGTCAAGATTAACGAGCTCATTGTTGCTGGGCGGAGCACCCTTGAACTTGATGAGCGCAAGCAGTATTACAGTGAAATCAACCAGCTGGTTTACGACGAGGCGGTCGAGGCCTTTGGTTGGTGGATGTTCCAGATCTATGCCGCCCAACCGGAGATCAAGGACGTATTCCTGGCTCCCTCGGGCATCTTCTACCAGACTCACCTCTGGTATCTCGACTGACTCCAGTTAGCGTAGCGATCGAGAAGAGGCGGGGCTCCACGCCCCGCCTCTGATGCGACCGAGGACCACAAGGGAAGAAGGTAGGCTGGATGTACGCATACGTAATCCGAAGAGTGCTCACTGGAATACCCGTGATACTTGGAGTGCTAACCATAGTCTTCTTATCGCTTCACATGACCCCGGGTGATCCAATCGATCTGCTCATCCCGGCCGATGTTCCGTCAGATGCAGGTGAAGAATTGGCCGCCCAGCTGCGTGCTCGTTATGGGCTTGATCAGCCGTTGCACACGCAGTTCATCATGTACATGAGGCGGGCGGTGACCTTAGATTTCGGTGAATCCATCAGGACCCGCAGTCCGGTGGCACCCAGCCTGCTGGAACGTTATCCGGCCACCATCGAGCTGGCCGTCTTTGCCATGGCTTTGGCCATGCTGGTGGGTATTCCAGCGGGTGTTGCAGCGGCAATAAAACAGAACTCCATTACGGACAATATCAGTATGACAATATCCCTGGCGGGAGTATCCCTTCCGAACTTCTGGCTGGGTTTGTTACTCATGCTCCTGTTTGCTCTACGGCTGGGGTGGTTGCCCGCATCTGGCCGCGTGGGCGGCTTCTGGAGCGTGGAGGCGATCAAGCACCTCATCATGCCCGCTCTGACCATCGGCGTGGCGGCCATGGGGATCCTGGCCCGCCTGACGCGGTCGGCTATGCTCGATGTACTCCGTGAGGATTACATCCGCACTGCACGAGCAAAGGGTCTCAAGGAGCGCACCGTGATCTATCGACACGCCCTGAAGAATGCGATGATTCCGGTCATCACCGTTCTTGGTCTGCAGTTCGGTGGATTGCTGGCCGGCGCAGTGATTGCCGAGATGATTTTTGCCTGGCCCGGCGTTGGTCGCTATATGTGGATGGGTATCACCGGCAACGACTTCCCGGTGGTGCAGGGCGGCGTGATCTTAGTGGCAGTGACATTCGTCTTGGTAAACTTGATCGTGGATCTGGTATATGGCTTCCTGGATCCGCGCATCTCTTACAATTGACCAGCGGGGTGGGAGTGATGATTTTTGGCTGATCGTTCATTTAAGACACTATTACTGAGACGCTTCCAGAAGAACAAACTCAGCGCCGCTGCAGCGCTGATGCTCGTACTACTTTTCGTGGTGGGCGTATTTGCTCCCCACATCGCCACATACGAGCCGAATCGCCAGGACTATGTGCGCGTGCTCGAGCCGCCGAGCTCCGATCACTGGTTTGGCACTGACGAGCTGGGCCGCGATATCTTCAGCCGCGTGATCTACGGTGCTCGACTGTCATTGGTCATGAGTGTGTTGGCGGTGGGATTGGGTGGCCTGGTTGGCATCACTATGGGAATGCTGGGTGGCTATTACGGTGGAGTATTTGATGGCGTAGTGGGCGGTATTGTTGACGTTATGCTGTCG
>PXCI01000326.1 GCA_003566675.1 Clostridia bacterium | reverse complement strand
CACAACAGCTAGAACCAGGGCCAGGAGAACGCGAACCGTCCCTGGAGTCCTCCGATTACGCCTCGTATTGACCCCCCTGGCGATCATCTCAGCACTACAGCCTCCCTCTGTCGATACAGTAGAATATTCCTTCCGAACTCCGCCGACCCGAGACGCGTGGCAACCGGCGGAGAACGCCGGGGGCTCTCTGGATCTACGAGAGCAGGGTAGGTCAGTGTCACCACAGATAAGAATACCACGTTGAGCATGGAAGGAAACCGGGTTGGGTCATTGCAACACGCTCATCACAGCTCTTGCGAGCAAGCAGGGAGTGGCTGGCACCTTCTACTCGGCACACCCTCTCCGCCTGGAACTGCTGATGAATCCAGCTGCTGGCCCCTTCACTGGCGATCAGTTGCTGCAGATCCAGGGAGGTCTGGGCCACGTTCAGAGAACCGAGGGCCCGACAAGCGACACACGCACAGGATAATCATGAGTTCCCCGGGACAGACTGCCCTCCACCCACATGAGTGGCACTGAAAAGCACATAGGGAACTCACCAAAACCCTGCAGATAGCACTGGCGACATGCCCCCTGCAGCAGAGTTAGCCGGACAAAAGGATATGGTAGAAATCAACGGCCCTTTCTGCTAAAATCAAAATACTCCGGTGAGAATCGACTTGAGATGACGCTCGTGGGTATGCGCAGATCCGGTTAAGGCTGATTGTGGCAGGCCGACTGCATTCACCCCATCCATCCGAGGGGCACTCTCCGCAAACAACCTTTCGAGATCCGGGAAACCGGGATGGAGTGCATGCATGCCAGAAACGGCTTGTGCACCAGGAGATCATCTCACAGTCCGTGGTCATCCGGGGTTACCGTGCTGCAGAACAGAACGGCACAAACTGTCGCCACAAGTTAAGCAATACAACGACACAATTCCTGGGGGACTCCAAAATGCTAACGCCTCTTCCTTTATCCGGCAGTCCTGTTCCGAGAATCTACGAGCACTACGTCGCCAATCGACCTGAAGCAGTACAGTTCTTTGGTGAACACTACGACGCACCACGCATCCTGGCAGAGAGGGCAGAGGCCGTTTCAGCCAGATTCAGAGGAGATCGAGAGCTCCTGGTCCGGATGCTAACCAAGTACAATCGGAGACTGGGATGCCAACCCCCCACAGAGACAAACATACAGAAACTCCGCTGTGAAGATGGAGTCGCGGTCCTGTGCGGCCAGCAGGCAGGCCTCCTATCCGGCCCCCTATACACCATCCACAAGGCCGCGGCAGCCATCAAACTGGCGACCCGGCTGGAGGCAGAACTGCAGCGCCCCGTGGCACCCGTATTCTGGATTACCAGCGAGGACCACGATTTTCCTGAGGCCAACCACTGCTATGTACTGGACAAAAAAGGCGACCTCCAGCGCCTGCAGCTGGAACTGGAACATCGAGGCGAACCCCTGGGACACCTGAAGCTGCAGGACGAGCCCGCCCAGAGGGTATTGGAGACCCTATCGGATCTGCTACCCGACTCAGAATTTGCCCCCGACATTGTCGAACAGCTGGAAGAGGCTCAGCAGGCATCCGCCACCCCAGCTGAATGGTTCGCACGAGTGATGACCCACCTGTTTTCCGACCAGGGGCTGGTGTTCTTTGACCCCCTACTCCCGGAGGCCAGGGAAATGGCCTCCGGGGTCTTGCACAGGGCAATACAACTGCGTGGGGACATCGAGGTGTCCCTTGCCTCCCGGGAAACCGCCCTCGTGAAGGAAGGCTATCATCTTCAGGTAAAGCGCGCCGTCGACTCCACATTGTTGATGATCATGAATGGACGTCGCAGTGCCCTGCACTACCGCGATGGGCACTACGAGACCAGGGATGGTTCGGTGCAGCGAACAGAGAAGGAACTCCTTGACCTGGCTCGGCTGCAGCCACAATCTTTGAGTCCCAATGCTCTTCTGCGGCCCCTGGTCCAGGACACCATCTTCCCCACGGCGGCCTTCATGCTGGGAGCAGGCGAGATCTCGTACCTGGCCCAGGCGGCCCCCCTGTATCCCCTGTTTGGAGTTGAGCCACCCGTCTTCTGGCCCCGCCCCTGGGTCACCCTGTTAGAACCCCGACTGAAGCGATATATTAGGCGGTACAAGATCCCAGAGGAAGCGCTCCTGGGAGGACTGAACGCGGTTCTTGACAAAGAGATGAAACACACTGACGGGCTGGATGTTGATGGTCTCTTTGGGCACCTGCGCAAGGAACTGGCAGCACAATACGACGAGTTGAAAGGGACACTCGCCCAGCTGAGTCCCGAGTTGGAGAATCTGACCGAGAAGAATCTGCACCATGTCTACAACCAGGTGAGTTACCTGGAAAACAGGACGCGGGCGGAACAGAAGAAGCAAAACCAGGTCATGATCCGACACTTCAACGCCCTGGACCAGGCGCTTCGACCCACGGGGAAGCTACAGGAACGGATCCTCGGTATCTACAGCTTCCTGTTCAGGTACGGCCCAGACTTCTGGAATCAGCTCATGGCAGAATTCCCAAGTCAACCTGGTCACTACCTCTTCAGCTGGGATTAATGGGAACATCTTTCATCATGACTTGCTAGGGAAAGGCAGGCGATTGTATGAATCTGGACATCATGGCCTTCGGGGCCCATCCCGATGACGTGGAGATCGGCCTGGGGGGAACCGTGATCAAACACACGGCCAACGGCTACAAGTGCGGAATTGTCGATCTAACGGCCGGCGAAACCGGGACCAATGGGACCGCCAAAATCCGAAGGGAAGAAGCACTGCGAGCCGCAGAGATCATGGGGGTCGAGGTGCGAGAATGCCTGGGGTTGCCCGATGCACGCCTGCAAGTGAACGAGGAGAACTTGCGTGCCGTCATTGAGATCATACGTCGTTACCGGCCGAAGGTGGTGGTGGGATCGTATCACCTGGACAGGCATCCCGATCACCTGCGAGCCAGTCAGCTGGTCAGGGAGGCAGCCTACCTCTCGGGGCTGTGGAAGTACCCGGCAGAGGACGAGGCCCACCGTCCATCGGTTGTGGCCCAGTATTTCCTTGGCCACGTGGGCGAACCCACCTTTGTCGTGGATATCAGCAAACACTACGAACGGAAAATGGGAGCACTTTGCGCCCATGAAAGCCAGTTCGGCCTGCCGGGTGACACCCAGTGGGATACCCTGGTTAACCATCCCGCCTTCATGAGTGGCCTTCAAAGCCGCGACCAGTATATGGGCTCCAAGATCCAGGCCGCCTACGGCGAGGGGATCTACGTTCAGGAGATACAACCCCTCGAGGACCTCACGTCCCTGAAGGGTCGGCGGCGCAGAAAAACGCCCAGGGAGCAAAACGAGAGGAGGGAACCGTGAGAATCGGAATTGTCTGCTATCCCACCCATGGTGGCAGTGGCGTCGTGGCCACCGAACTGGGCAAGGAGTTGGCCCTGAGGGGTCACACCGTTCATTTTATCTCCTACCAGATGCCCTTCCGCCTGGACGGTTTTCACCGCAACGTGTTCTATCACGAAGTGTGCATGCTGGCCTATCCCCTCTTCAAACACCCGCCGTATACTCTGGCGCTGATCAACAGGATTGCCGAGCTGGCCGACAGGGAGAAACTCGACATCATCCATGCCCACTACGTCATCCCCCACTCCTTCTGCGCCCACATGGCCAGGGAGGTCCTGGGGGATTCTGGGGTCCGCGTGGTGACCACCCTGCATGGAACCGACATCACCCTGGTGGGAAGCGATCCCACCTTCGCCCACATCACCCGTTTTAGCATCGAAAAGAGCGACGGCATAACGGCTGTGTCTCAAAGCCTACGGGATGACACCTACGAGACCTTTGACGTGCCTAACTCAATCGAGGTAATCCATAACTTTGTGAATACCAGGCAAGTTACCCGGATCCCAGGTGCCCGCGAGAAGGTGGGGTGCCCTCGCGATGAGTGCAAGGTTGTCGTGCACATCTCCAACTTCCGCCCGGTCAAGCGGGTGCCTGATGTGGTGGAGATCTTCGCACGTGTGCGCCAAAAGATGCAGGCCTGCCTCCTTCTGGTGGGTGACGGGGTTGATCGCGTGAAGGTACAGGAAACGGCAGACCGGTTGGGTGTGAGCGACGATGTCACGTTTATGGGAAACCAGGATGAGATCCTTCCCCTTCTATCCGCTGCGGACCTTTTCATTCTTCCTTCGGAGAAGGAAAGCTTCGGCCTTGCCGCCCTGGAAGCCATGGCCTGCAACGTGCCGGTGATCGCCAGCCACACCGGGGGATTGCCCGAGGTGGTGGTCCATGGGGAGACGGGCTACCTGGCCCCGGTGGGCGACGTGGAGGCCATGGCAGAATATGCCCTGGAAATCCTGTCAAATGAAACATTGCAGATCTCAATGGGCGAGGCGGCGAGACAGCGAGCTGAGAACGTGTTTGACAGTAGTCTGGTGGTGCCCAGGTACGAGGCGTATTACCGGGAAGTGCTCGGGCAGAGGCACTGATCCATCCGGGCCTCCCTTCATAATCAGGGTGAACATCCTGCAGTGCGGGCTGAACATGACATCACATGGGCAGATAAAGGGGTGCGCCAGTACGCGCCCTGTGTCGGTCTGTGGGCTGTAGAGGGGCACTCACGAATGATGCTTCAGCTATACACGTGGGGACCCAGCACTACTTGCCCATGTCAACAGCCATGGCAATGTCCATCTCCTGCCTGCGATCTCACCGAGGTCACACCACGGCTGCAGGAACTCCGAAACAAACGGGGATGTCTCCCCTCGATGCCTCATGGAGTGTCACGAGGACGCTCACCCGGTTGGGCATCGGCTCAACGATTCTTGCCGCACTGAACGTCTCTGACTGGTGGTCCTCATCCGCAAGGCAGCCCCGTCCAAAACCAGTGGCACATGGATGATCTATCAGTGCCCTTCGGTACACCTCAAGGACATGCAGACGTGTTCCGTGGAGACTTCGCCAGACCCCTGGAACCGTGTGATTGGCGGCAATGGCAGACAGCAGCAGGAAACGACATAGATCATCACGAATCTTTAAAGACACGTGTCCTGTGTACACGCGGACCCTGGACACGAATACGGCACTGAGTTCTATCCAAGATCCGAGTCCTCCTGAAGCAGGACAAGGATCTGTTTATCGTCCTTCGCCATGCAAAATCGGCTGGAGGAGATGGGTAGCCGCAGCAATATGCGAAGCAGCAAGGTAACCGGAAGCACCGGATCAATCCGTGCCCTGTGCACGCAACCGTGCGGTAAAGATGCTCCATGGACGGTGGGGCCTGAACCGGTACCTGCTTGCCGCATCAATAGAACTGTTGAAGCCTGCCGGAGGGCATCTTTCAGCCCTCCGGTACTTATGGGATGCCCACAGCAAAGTAAAGGAGGCTGATCCGTGAATGAACGAAAAGCACCAATCGAAGCATGGCCCGAAGGACCAGACCTGAACCGGATCCTCAACAGCCGTCTCTGGATGATCATCCCCGCCATCGTTGTCGCCATCTGGCTGCTGACGGGGCTGTATACGGTAGGGCCCGGTGAAGTGGGTGTGATAAGGCAATTTGGACGGGAGCATGCCATCACCGGTCCCGGATTGCGCTACCGGCTGCCCTGGCCGGTTCAGCATGTGACCATTGTCGACATAGATACCATTCGCAGGACGACAATCGGTTACCGGATGGAGGGAGATGACAGTACCCGCACGGTGGACCGCGAGGCACTGATGCTCACCGGGGATGAAAATATCCTCAAAATCCACCTGTTCGTTCAGTACATCGTCAAAGACCCCTCGGATTTCGTCTTCCGCGTGCGCGACCCTGAGGCTGCGCTCCACAGCGCAGCGGAAGTCGCGCTTCGAGGTGTGGTCGGCAGCTTTCCAATCGACTTCACCATGACCGAGGGTCGAGCAGAGGTCCAGGAGCTTACACACCTGCGACTGCAGGAGCTCCTCGATGATTACCAGTCAGGCCTGCTCGTCCGCGAGGCCCGGATCCTCACCGCGGATCCCCCTTCGCAGGTCGAAGACGCTTTTCATGAAGTCGTCCGGGCCCTGGAAGATCGCGAGCGGCTGGTCGAAGAAGCCGAGGGCTACCGGGAAGACATTGTTCCCCGTGCCCGGGGTGATGCAGCGAGAATTCTGGCAGATGCTGAGGCATACCGGGAGCAGCGCATCCTCGAGGCCCAGGGAGATGCGGCTCGTTTCCTCGAGGTGTACGCAGAATATGTCCTCGCCCCCTCGGTGACCCGGGAGCGCATGTACCTGGAGGTCATTGAGAGCGTTTTGGGCGACGGTGACGTCGACCTGGTCATCATTGATCCTGACATCGGCGGGAATGCCCTGCCCTTACTCAACCTCGATCGTATCACGGGGGGTGGCAGCTGATGAAAGGGCGAGAGACTTTACTGGTGGTGCTGGTCGTGGCCCTGGTTCTTACCGGAAGCCAGGCCCTCTATACGCTGGATGAGACGGAGATCGCCATCATAACCCAATTCGGTCAGTTCGTCGACGCGATCCATGACCCCGGTCTGCACATCAAGCTTCCCTGGATCCAGGCGCTGTATAAAATGGATAGTCGTGTTCTCAGCGCAGATGGTGCACCCGCAGAATTTCTGACACGGGATCGCAAGCGAGTTCTCGTCGACTATGTCACGCGCTGGCGCATCGTCGACCCCCACGAATTCTACCGGAGGGTCCGGACGGAAGCCGTCGCCCAGGCACGTCTCGATGAGATCGTAGGTGCCCGGCTGCGCCAGGAGGTGGCGCGACGCGACTTCATTGACCTCATACGCGAGGACCGCGAGGAAGTCATGGACACCGTGGCCGAGGAAGTCCAGGTGTTGGCAGCACAGTTGGGCATAGAGGTGTATGACACCCGCATCAAGCGAACAGACCTGCCGGAAGAAGTGCAGGACAGCATTTTCGCCCGGATGCAGGCAGAGCGTCACCGGATTGCGATGCGCTACCGAGCCGAGGGCGAGGAGCGGGGCAACGAGATCCGGGCAGACGCGGAGCGCCAGGCCACAATCATCCTGGCCGAGGCTTACGAGCGCTCCGAACGCCTGCGAGGTGAAGGTGACGCGCGAGCAGCGGAGACCTACGCCCAGGCCTTTGGACAGGACGAGGAATTCTTCCAATTCACGCGACGGTTGGAGGCCTACTCGAGATTCATTGGTGACGGGACCATGCTGGTGATCCGATCTGACTCGGACCTGCTCCGCTTTCTTGAAGGCGCAGCAATACCCTGAAGATGGCCGGATTGAGGGAATCTTCGCCGTGTGATCGCAGCACCTGGAACTCCTGGGGCATTGGGCGTTCAGCACCTGCCCCCAATGCCTCCGCACTTCATCTGCGGCACAGATCACAGGGCCTTGTGTCCGACAGGTCCCCATGATCCGAGATAAGCTGCCCCACGACGGCAGGTTTGGGGTTGCGACGAGATCAAAAAGCGACAGCAATCAAGGAACCGGATCTGTTGCTGGATGGGAATTGCGCCGACTATGTGGTTAGAGCTGCGCAACTCCAAGATTGCGAGGTCCCTTCGATCTTTATGAAGTCCAGACACGAAGCCTTTGAGAAAAAGCTAGAACTACCGATGATCATTATATCCGTCGCTGTGATTCCAGTGCTCTTCGTTGAGTACACCACCACGTCACCTGCCCTCGCCACTGCTACGTGGATTGCTAACGTCCTTATCTGGTTGGCCTTTGTTGCGGAGTACGCTCTCATGATGTCTGTGGTACCGGACAAATGGGCCTACACGAAACGCGCCTGGCTGGACGTTGTCATCATTGTACTGTCTCCCCCGATCTTCATGCCGGAGGCCATGGCTGGAGTGCGAGCCCTGCGCTCTCTGCGGTCACTTCGCCTGTTCCGCGCGGCAAGAGCTGCCCGTATTGCGAGAGTGGCCAGGCTCAGCAGGTTTGTCCGTCTACTCGCCTTTGCTGGGCGGGCTGTGGGCGGGGCCAACCGTGTTCTGAAGAAGAACTCCCTACACTTCGTCCTGTTGGTGACAGTGGTATTGATCATGGTAGCGGGCACCGTGTTTTTCCTGATAGAAGGTGGCGGATCCACCGATTCACTTCTTGACGGTATGTGGTGGGCAGTTACAACGATGACCACCGTAGGATATGGTGACATAGCCCCTGAGACCACCGGAGGGCGTCTTCTTGCCATCGGCGTCATGGTGCTCGGCATAGGCTTCATGGCGATCCTGACAGCGAACATCGCGGCGTGGTTCGTGGAACGTGACAAGGGCTCCGGCGAGGACGACATTCGGAAGGAGATCACGGCATTGCGTGAAGAGATCTCCGCACTCCGGGTGATGCTGGATCCGGGTGTAGCAGCCACCCAGGAGACACATAGCCTGGAGGGCAGGACAGAAGAGACCCCAGCGGAACGAGACTAGGATCGAGTAGAGCATCCGATCAGGACACCAGAGTCGCTTTACAGGCCCTCTTACGGAGGATGACCTGCGTCTAACTCATGAAGCGGGTACTGCAGGACCAAAGACTCCCCATCTGCCTCTGTGTCCCACGTTCTGCTACACCGCTCCGTACACACTACCGAAACGTCGAATCCACTAACTTTCTCCAACACGGGTACGGCTCCACCTTCGAGGCGGTCAAACATGTCCCTATTGCCGCACTTTTACTCGACGTAAGCCTTGCCCTCATGCTTGATATCCTCAAGACGTGCGGGTCCGATCCCGCTGACCCTGGTCAACTCATCGAGCGAAGCAAAGGGACGAAGCCTGGTGATCTCCTCCGCTCTCGCCTCTCCGATGTGCACAATCTCCTGCAGCTGCTCCACGGTGGCAGTGTTGATGTTGATCGTGCCAGGGGGTTCGTCGGGATCCGTGGGTTGGGGCGCGTTCTGCCAGGGGGCTTCGGAGGAAGTTAGGGTCTTTCCATCTGAGACGAATACCACCGTACCGTGAACGTCGGTGCGGAATATGTTCCCGCCTGCAGATATCAGCCGCGCCAGCACCTCTTCGTGGGGATGGCCGTAACGGTTGTCTTCACCGGCCATGATGACCGCATATGCGGGTGACACCGCGTCGAGAAACGCCTGGGTGGTAGAGGTGCGGCTGCCGTGATGGCCGATCTTGAGAAGGTCGGCCTTCAAGTTGACGCCCCGGCGCAGGAGGCTCTCCTCAGCTGCCACTTCCGCATCTCCTGTGAACAGGAACGAAGTGTCGCCGAAGTCCACCCGGCAGACCACCGAGTTGTCATTCAGCGAGCCGAGATCCCCTTCGGGCCCAAGCACCGTCAGGATCAGTGCACCCATCGTGAGCACCTGTCCCTCCGGGATCTCGTAAGTGGCGTGCCCTGCCTCAACCTGCTTCTCGATCCCAGTGAGATAGTCGTCGAAGGTCACGGTGGTGTGCGGCACCCCGGCATCGATGATCCGATGCACCTTGAACTCCTTGAAAACATCGATTAATCCCCCGATGTGGTCGGCATGGGGATGGGTACCGATGACCACGTCCAGTTCCCTGATTCCGCGTCTCACCAGGTACTCGACCACGATGTCGCCGGCTGCCCGTGTGCCGGCGTCAATGAGGATGTTGGCGTCCTGTGCTTCAATGAGAACCGCATCGCCCTGGCCCACATCGATGAAGTGGACCGCGATCTCTTCGCCAGGCGGAGGCTGTGAAGCGGGGGCCTCCTCGGAGGCTTGTTCGTCCGATACAGCTGACTTTTCGTCCCCCGGCTCCTCCGCATCTTCAGTTTCCTCCTCTGGATCAGCTGGTGACGTCTCCCCTGTGAACTCGTCTTCTGGAAGATCGGTCTGGACACCGGTGTCACCGCAGCTGGCTAGTACTCCGCTCAGCAAGAGGATCATGAGGGCAAGGGCAAGCAGGCTAGGAGCTACCCCTTTGAGGAATCGTTGAATCATGCCAGGCAACTGACCCACGATATTGGCTCCTCCCGATCGTCAGCAGAAATCTCCCCGAACAAGGCGGCGATGCAGCGGGCCTTGTCCCGATCCAGCACTGGACAGAACTGCAAAAAGGTAGATGCCGCCATTGTACACAGCTCTTCGGCACCTGCTATTGAAGTCCTGCCCGTGACACAGCTCAGTAATCGGATGGATCCAATTTGAATAGGGGATGGATCCCTTGGCAAAGTGCGGACCAAGACCAGCGATGCTACCCGCATCACACCAAACGATATGCAGCTGTGTTCTCGTTAGGCCGAATCGAATCCAGGGGGATCTGGGCCTACCGACGACGCGGGGCTTGACGTGCAATCCGCTCAGTTATTGTGTAGCATTGAGAATAGGATTACGTTCCCATGACAAACATGGTAAGGAATCCTTGTCGCTGCTTCAGTCCGTTGTGCAGAGAATTATGCGCCCTCCCAGAGGGTGAGCACCTAGAATTCAGCACCCACTCAGGAAGATGCAAAGGAGACACGATATGAGTAACGAATTCGAGATGCAGTCCAATTTCATCTACAACATGATCCTCAATGACGTCAAGGAAGGGAAGCACGGTGGGCGAGTTCACACCCGATTCCCTCCAGAGCCGAACGGTTACCTGCACATCGGTCATGTGAAGGCAGCTCTTCTTAACTACAACCTTGCCAGGGCCTTTGATGGTCAGTTCAACCTGCGCTTTGATGACACCAATCCCGTCAAAGAGGAAGAGGAATTTGTTGACTCCATCATGGAGGATTTGCGGTGGTTGGGGATCGAGTGGGAAGACCGCCTGTTCTTCAGCTCTGATTCCTTCGAGACCAAGTACGAGTTTGCGAAGCGACTGGTTGAAGCCGGTAGGGCCTATGTCTGCGACCTGAACACAGAGCAGATCCGGGAGTACCGGGGAACGCTCACCGAGCCTGGTGAAGAAAGCCCCTACCGCGACCGCTCAATAGAGGAGAGCCTTGATCTCTTCCAGCGAATGCGGCAGGGAGAATTCTCCAATGGGGCCCGGGTGCTCAGAGCTAAGATCGACATGTCCTCGGGCAACCTGAATATGAGAGACCCGGTCATCTACCGGATCCTACATGCCGACCACCACCGGACGGGTGACAAGTGGTGCATCTATCCCATGTATGACTTCGACCATCCTTTCACCGACGCTCTTGAGGGAATCACCCATTCCCTCTGTTCCATTGAGTACAGTGATCACCGCCCCCTATATGACTGGGTGGTAGACAACGCATTGGATCTTATGCCGGAGATCATGAAATGCCGGTCCGAACAGACGGAGTTCGCCCGTTTGAACATAACCCACATGGTGTTGAGCAAGCGAAAGCTCCGCCGGCTGGTGGAAGAAGGCCACGTCCAGGGTTGGGATGATCCGAGAATGCCAACCGTTGCGGGACTGCGCCGGCGGGGCTTCACAGCCAAAGCCATCTGTGACTTCCAGGAACGAGTTGGGGTAGCTCGCTCCGACAGTGTCGTTGACCTGGCCATGTTAACGTTCTGTATTCGAAACGACCTGGAGAGTAAGGCACCACGAAGAATGGTCGTGCTGGACCCCCTGAAACTGGTCATCACCAACTGGCCTGAGGACAAGACAGAGATGGTAGAACTGGACAACATCCCGGGTGACGCCACCGCCGGCACTCGCAAAGTTCCCTTTGGTCGACAGATTTACATCGAACAGGAAGACTTCATGGAAGATCCTCCAAAGAAATTCTACCGTCTGGCCCCTGGCCGTGAAGTGCGACTCATGAGAGCTTATGCTGTGACGTGCGAGGAGGTTATCAAGGATCCCGATGGCAACGTAATCGAACTGCGCTGCACCTATGACCCAAAGACCCAGAGCGGCAATGATACCAGCGGTCGAAAGATCAGGGGTACCCTGCACTGGGTAGCGGCCCGGAATGCTGCCAGGATTGATGTCCGCCTGTACGATAATCTGTTCCTCGAAGAGGACCCCGAAGGCGAGGACGACGGCGACTTCACGGGTGCCCTCAACCCCGATTCGCTGCGTGTTCTGACAAATGTTCCAGCAGAACCCGCCATCACCGACGTTGCTGAGGGCGGCCGATTGCAGTTTATGCGCAAGGGCTATTTCTATGTGGACCCGCATGACAAAGACAAGGACAGGTTGACCTTCAACCGTATTGCGGCGCTGAAGGACACCTGGGCCAAGATCAAAAAGAGAAAATAGCAGGGGTTGTTGCGGAGCAGGCCCGTGTGAGGTCCCACGGGCCTCTTATTATTGTGCTGAATTCGCTCGGAAAGGGGCAAACCCGTCACACCTCTGAAACTTGTGTCTATGCGGCATGGATGAGCACGGGTCGGGCGGTACAGCCACAAAGAGCAGCCGAGCGCCCTGGAGACCATCCAGGCATCTGCCGACTCATCCTTCTCTGTTCTGGCGTGATTTGGTTGGGCACCGCGGCCTGCCTATCATCGCTTCATTGGAACCCAACAAAGGATACGATCAACGTCAGACATGGTGAAAGCGGGCTCAATGGCCTGACAGCTCTGAACGCCTCGTCAAGATGTTTTCTGCGCCTGCTTGTTGACACGATTACGCTCATTTCTGTCCAGGTACTTCTTGCGTAGGCGAATGTTGTCAGGGGTGATCTCAACCAGTTCATCGTCCCCGATATATTGGATGGCCTCCTCCAGGGTCAGAATACGAGGCGTTTTCAGCTTGACGGTATCATCGGAACCGCTTGCCCGCATGTTGGTCAGATGCTTGCGCTTACACACATTGATCCCGAGGTCCTCGTCCCTGCTGTTAACCCCTATAATCATTCCCTCGTAGACCCTGGTGCCGGGCTCTATGAAGAGGGTACCCCTTTCTTCGGCCTGCAGCAGACTATACGTGGCCGCCGTGCCCAATTCCCAGGCAATGAGGGATCCCTGGAAGCGCGTCTGTATCTCTCCCTTGTAGGGCTGGTAACCATGAAAGCTGTAATTCATGACCCCCTCGCCCCGAGTTTCCGTCAGGAATCCCGAGCGAAAGCCTGACAGGCTCCTGGTGGGTACCAGGTAGTCCAAGCGCATATCCCCTCCGCCGACCGAGGCCATGCTTACCAAATTACCCTTACGCCGCCCCAGGTTTTCCATGACGGCTCCCTGAACCTCCTCGGGGATGAGGACTGTCAGGTATTCCACCGGTTCCATTAAGACCCCGTCCACGGTTTTATATATGACCTCGGGTTTAGATACTTGAAGCTCGTAACCCTCCCGGCGCATGCTTTCAATGAGGACCGAAAGATGCAGTTCGCCGCGGCCCGATACCCTGAACTGGTCGGGGCTATCTGTCTCCTCTACCCGTAAACTTACGTTGGTGTTAAGCTCCCTGGCCAACCTCTCCCTTAGCTTGCGAGAGGTCACATATTTCCCCTCCAGCCCTGCAAAAGGGCTGTTGTTTACCATGAAGGTCATCCTGAGGGTAGGTTCGTCCACTTTTATGACCGGCAGCTGTTCCGGGCTTTGTGGATCTGCCAGAGTTTCTCCAATGTTAACCTCTAGCCCAGCTACAGCAGCCACGTCTCCAGCAACGACTTCTTCCACTTCTAACTTTGTCAAACCGTCGAACACGAATAATTTAGCTGTTTTCCCTTTTGTCAGGGAACCATCGTGATGGATGATGGCAATTTCTTCTGCCTGTCGGATGACTCCCCGCTCGATCCTGCCGATAGCATAGGTTCCCAGGTAGTTGTCGTGCTCCAGGTTAGAGACGAGCATTTGAAAAGCACCCTGAACATTCACAGACGGGGGATCGACATCATTCACAATGGCCTCGAACAAAGGCTCCATGTTGCTGCGCCGACCATCAAGGTGCTCCACGGCCCAGCCTTCTTTGGCAGAGGTATAAACGACGGGGAAATCCAACTGTTGATCGTTTGCGCCCAGCTCAAAGAAGAGATCGATGATCTCGTCCAGCACCTCCTTGGGACGGGCGTCGGGCCGATCCGACTTATTGATGACAACTAGGGGCTGTAGATTGGCCTTTAGAGCTTTGCTCAAGACAAATTTGGTCTGGGACCGGGGGCCCTCAAAGGAATCCACGATTAAAAGGGCTCCGTTAGCCATGCTCAGAGCCCGCTCAACCTCGCCACCAAAGTCTGCATGGCCGGGTGTGTCCACGATATTTATCTTGGTGCCTTTATACTCAATAGCAGTATTCTTGGCCAAAATCGTAATGCCTCGTTCACGCTCAAGGTCGATCGAATCCATAACCCTTTCGATGACCTCGGCTTTTTCGTGGAAAATGCCGCTTTGTCTCAGCAGGCAATCCACGAGGGTCGTCTTGCCGTGGTCTACATGGGCAATAATGGCCACATTTCTAATTTTCGTTTTGCTTAACTCTAAAGCCAACCTTACTCCTCCTCGGATGCGGCAACTAGGAACCTGTGCTTTTGTATTAAAACAGATTATGGTGGAATACACAAAGATAAACTTAAAGGACAGGATCTATTTTGTTGGCGCAGACCAGCATCCCAGCGGCACCGCTGGTGATCACAAGACGGATATGAGCCGACATCTGCTTTGCGTCACCCATCCATTCATCGGCCTCTCCGAAGCCTCGGATTCAGAGCACCCCAGACGATGCCCGGTGCGATGCTGACCCACGGAGCCGGTAAACGACGCCTATCGGCCCCAGCATTCTCCCGGCCAGATGAAGGGGATATGCCCAGTCCAGGGACACTGAAGGAAGCTTCATCAGCACAGTAAAGCCCACGCTCAGGATGGCAAACACGACGCTGACAGGATGTTAAGACGGACAGGCAGGTCAGGATTCGGAAGTTGCTGGCTCACGTCCACACGTTTCTATCAGTTCCCGCAATCTCACCACCCTGCAGGACAACTGCCAATCTGTCTGTCCACTGGTGTTGATGAGGCAGCTGTCGTGAATTCTGGATCCGAATCACCTCAATGGGCTTCACCACGTGATCGTCGAGTTCCCTGCTCATGGTGGTATACAACGGATCCTCGGTGGAGTGTAGCCTGTATCTGCCAGTTGAATTCGGATTTCATATTGCACACCGACACTACAAGCAGGAAATAGGCAATGTGATCTAGAATACTAAGTACAAACGGAGATGCAAGTCCCCATGGCAGAACCCCTACATGGACCACTGCTGATCAAACTACCAACGTTCCACCTTTGCAGTTGCTGTACCCAGTGGGCTTGCTCTCGTTCCTTGAGGAGGGGAATGTTTTCATGCGCACGAGAAATTTGCTCACCTGTTTTCTCGCCATCGTGCTTGTTCTGGGAATGTTTGTGTTCCTGGGCTGTGGGGCAGATCCCGCAGTTGACGACCCTGAGCCAGCGGAAGAGCCAGAAGAGGAAGAGGAAGAAACCGAAGAGCCGGAAGAAACTGCAGCAGACGTTCAGGAGATAACTCTGGCCATCACACGTGATCCGGAATTTCTTGACCCCGCTCACCTATCGTGGACGTCAGCTCACGGCGTAGCGAACAACATCTTCAACGGCCTGGTAAAGTGGGAAACGGGTACTTTCGATATCGTACCCGACCTGGCCTATGACTGGGACATTTCGGAGGATGGCAGGACCTACACCTTCTACCTGCACGAGGGCGTTCAGTGGCACGGAGGATACGGGGAGTTCACGGCTGATGACGTGAAGTTCACCTTCGAGCGCGCGCTTGACCCCGAGACTGGGTCGCGCTGGGACGGCCTCATCAACCTTATCACGGACATCGTGGTCGTTGACGACTACACCGTGGAGATCCACATCGAGGAGGCTTCACCGGTGTTCATCCACAACATGTCTGCATACAGGCCAGGCAAGATCATGTCACGGGCCGCATATGAGGACATAGGGGACGACTACAACTTCGAGCCGATAGGCACTGGGCCCTTCCAGTTCGAGCGTTGGATTCCGCACGAGGAAATTGTCCTTGTGGCTTTTGATGACTATTTCGAGGGCGCTCCCACGTTGAGAAAAGCTACCTTCCTTGTCATCGCAGAGGACACGGTCGGTGCCATGGCTGTTGAGGCCGGCGAAATCGATACCATGCTGGTCTCACTCGAGGAGATCTACGACAAATTCATGGCGGATCCCGACATTGTGGTCCAGGAACTGCCGTCCACGGGCACGCGCTACCTTCAGATCAAGACCGTGCTTGAGCCCTTCACCGACGTACGGGTCCGTCAGGCCATGGCTCATGCGATTGACAGGCAGGCAATCGCTGACATGGTAGGAATGGGTACCCTGCCGCTCGTGACGCAGCTCCCGCAAATGATGTTCGGCTACGATGAGAACGTTCCCGTGCGCGAGTACGACCCCGAGCTGGCCATGGATCTCCTGGCCGAGGCCGGGTACCCGGACGGATTCGAGACTCAGTACTACGGGCGTGACATCGAGATTGAACGTGACGTGTTCACACTCATGCAGTCTCAGCTCGCTCAGGTGGGAATCGACGTAGAATACGTCATGATGGACTCCACTGCCTGGATGACTGCCACAACGGCCGGCGAGTCACCGCTGGCGTGGCTGAGCTTAAGCGCAAGGTACGATCCCGATGCCATCCTGTCTGGCTTCTTCCACGGGGATAGATCATCACCGGAAGGCCGGAACTTCACCTGGTGGGGTGGTGCCGATGACCTCATCAATGCAGGCCGGGTTGAGATGGATGAGGCAAGGCGAGCCGAGATCTACTTCGACCTCCAGGTCCTATTCAACGAGGAAGTACCAAGCATACCCCTGTACCAGCCCACGAACGTGCGGGCACTTCATCCGTGGGTCAAAGGGTTCCAACTTGGTCAGGTGGAGGACACCTACCTCTACAACACCTACATCGAAGGTCGAGGCCGGTAAGTACATCTGCACATCCGGGGTGCGGGGGACGCTGGTTCACCCCCACCCCGGTGGGGGGTGAACCATGACGGAATATCTTGGCAGACGACTGCTGTACATCATCCCCACCGCGTTGGGCGTGATGACCCTGATTTTCTTCCTCATACACATGATCCCGGGTGATCCCGTGCTGGCTATGCTCGGAGAGGACGCTCCCATGGAGTCGGTTGAACGGGTGCGGAGTCAGCTCGGTCTCGATCAGCCGATCCATATACAGTACTACCGATATGTTAGCGGTGTCTTGCGAGGAGACCTGGGAGTCTCCATCAAGTCACCCAGGCCTGTGCTGTCAGAGGTGAGACGTGTTCTGCCTTACACCATAGAGCTGGCCACCGTCGCCATGATCATCGGCATGGGCCTCGGACTGCCGCTGGGCATCACCCAGGCGGTGCGAAGAAACAGTGTTGCTGATTTCTCGGCCAACCTCGTCTCGGTTATCTGGTACACCGCCCCCATCTTCTGGGTGGCACTGATCGGGATGTATTTCTTCAGCCTGCGGTGGGGCATATTCCCATTCACTGGGGCCGGCGAACGGGGGGACATTCCGAACACCCTGTATTATCTTGCGCTGCCCGCCATAACCCTGGGATTGAGAAGAATTGCTCTCATAGCTAGGATGATGAGGTCTTCAATGCTGGATGTGCTGGGCGAGGACTACATCCGCACGGCTCGCGCCAAGGGGCTGGGCAATCGGATCGTGATATATCGACATGCACTCAAGAACGCAGTGATCCCGGTGATAACAGCGGCGGGAATGGAGTTTGGAACTCTCCTGGGTGGCGCCGTGGTTACAGAGATCATCTTTGTCAGGCCCGGCATGGGCAGGCTGATCGTACAGGGGATACTGGGCCGTGATTACCCCATGGTACAGGGTAACCTCCTGGTGTTTGCCCTCGTGTTCATGCTGGTCAATCTCATAGTGGATGTAAGCTACGGCTTCTTTGATCCTCGTATCCGGTTCGATTAGGGGGAGACTATCTTGCCACAAGACATGAACAAAAAGGAGAACCGAGTTCTCAAGGGCATCATCAGTGTTTTCAGGAGGAGTCGCACGGCCACTCTCGGTATGATGCTGGTACTGATCATCACGATGGTTGCGGTATTGGCTCCCTACATCGCTCCCCACGATCCTCTTACGTTGGACATGACCATCCGGCGGGAACCGCCGGGCACCCCAGGGTATCTTCTGGGCACGGACAACATGGGGCGGGACCTGTTGAGCCGCATCATATGGGGATCTCGCATCAGCATACAGGTGGGCATTGTTGCCACCGGCATCGGTATCGCCCTGGGAACCGTGATTGGACTGCTCGCTGGTTTCTACCGTGGTACCATTGAGACAGTCCTACTGCGCTTAATAGATATCCTGATCTGTTTCCCCACTCTCCTTCTGGCCCTGGCCATCGTTGCCATTTTGGGACCGGCGATTCGCAACGTCATGATAGCTGTGGGTGTAACGCAGGCACCAAGGTTCGCCCGTATTGTGAGAGCATCTGTTCTGTCAGTACGCGAGATGGAGTACGTGGAATCTGCTAACGCCATGGGTGCGAGCTCGCTGAGAGTAATGTTCCACCATCTTCTCCCCAATGCCATGACTGGCGCCGTGGTATTCGCTACGCTCAGCGTTGGTGCCGCTATTCTTACCGAGGCTACGCTCAGCTTCCTGGGGCTCGGCGTACCGCCCCCCACACCCACCTGGGGTAACATCGTAGCCGAGGGCCGACGGTTCCTTCTGGACTCACCCTGGATAACGGTGTTCCCTGGGCTCGCAATCATGGTCACGGTCTTCGGTTTTAACTTTTTCGGCGATGGTCTCCGTGATGCGCTCGATCCCAGGCTAAGAGGGGAAAGGGACGTCCAATAGGGCGCATACCGTCTGGCGCCGTCCTTCGGGGTCTGGTAAGTGAGTAGCCATCGCACTCACACTGGCGAGTCACCGACGGCGGCGCCTACAATCTGCCACATGAAGCACCCCCCCACATTCAAGGTCGATGGTCGGTGCAATCGGAGAGAGCTCCCTGTCCCGGGGCTAGATCGAGGGCTGAGCGCAGCCCAGAAACACGAGACCGGAAGGCCCCCAGCGGACGGGCCGAATTCCACATCTCAGACGACTGGATCTTCAAGTTTGACAGCCGTGCCGTAGGCCAAGAGTTCAGCCGCTCCAGTAACGACGCTCGTGGTCACGAAGCGAACATTGATCACCGCATCCGCCTTCAACTGTTCGGCCTCCAACGCCATACGATCGACAGCCGCTTCACGAGCTTCACCCATCATCTCAGTGTACTCGACCAGCTCACCGCCGGGAATCAACCGCATCAAAGCGGACAGGTCCTTGCCCAGCGAGACGGCGAAGATGATGTGCCCCTTGACCATACCCAAAACTTCGGTTATCTCGCGACCAGGAACCTCTGCAGAATTCTGCATCAACACCTTGGGACGCTCTTCATCTGGTATAGTTTCCAATGCCGGGGCTTCCTCTCCCCGACGCTCAACGATGACCGTAAGCAAAACCACCAGGATACCACCAACCATGCAGTATACCGCGATTTTGAGCCACAGGGGCAACATGGGGTCGTGATGGATATACCAGGGCATCCCGACGAATATCGCAGTGAACAGGCCGATAATGAAAGCCACGGCACCCATCAGCTGTATGATTTTCACGGTTTCCCCTCCTCCATGGAATTGGCTACTTCACACCATGATCATACATGTACAAGAAGAGGGGGTAAAGAGAGGCCCTTGGGTTCGGAGCCTCTCACCCAGCCCAGCATATGTGCCTGGATGATACACGAATCATTTCGGGATTGTTTTCGAGCAGTTCCTCGCCCCACTACAGCTTCAGCGATAACTGCGGTAACTTCGGCTTTGTGCGTCCCAGAAATGAAGTCCCCGACAGGAATGATAGCACTGACATAAGGTCTCACCCGGACAAGGTTGTCTGACCACACACCCGCGCCAGCGGGTAGGTGAATTGGGTGAAGCGGTCCATCATGCTCTGCTCGGAGAGGACTGGAAGGAGCCGCGCGCACACTCCACGACAGCCTCGAGGAAATCCTTGAAGTTGAAGGGTCACGACTTCTGATCAAATGCCTCGATCACCTGCCGGGAATGCTGGCCGCGGTGAAAGCCTACTGCAATATCTACGCCCACAACCCTCCCCCTCCAAAGATACTTCCTCGATCCCGCTCAAACCCTCCGGAGGGCATCTCCTGCTGTTTCCCCGTCCGGGGGCAGTAACAGCACCCCCGACCTCGCCAGTCGTGGGTCATGTTGCTCCAGTTTCCCAGGAGACGACTCCTCCGGCTTATCCTTCCAGTGTTGCGGGTATCGATTACACCCTCGATCCGGTATTCCGCCCACAACTCCTCAACGAACCACCGGCTGAGGCCCGTTCCCGGCATGTGTTGGTGCACCATCCTGTTGAGGCCAGGCGGCACCAGGCGATAAACGTCCGCCTGGATCCTGTCCGGTGTCGGAGAGGCCATTCTAAAAGAATATCCATATGGCAGAATTGGAACACTTCAGAATGATAATACTGGCGTGAGTTGTACGCCTGCCGCGACATAGAAGGAGATGACAATGATGGCGAGAGTATCTCGAGAAATGGTGGAGAACGCCGGGGTTGACGTGGATCAGTTAATGGAGCTCCTGGTAGCCAATGCTGCAGCAGAGTTGACCACGTTTTATTACTACACCATTTTGCGGATTAATCTGATTGGCATTGACGGTGAGGCAGTTAAAGAAACAGCCGAATCAGCACGGATTGAGGACCGCAATCACTTTGAAGCCCTCGTCCCGCGAATTTACGAACTGGGCGGCAAGCTCCCAGATGACATGAAAGACTTTCATGATGTGTCCGCTTGCCCACCCGCGAGCTTGCCGGCTGACCCTGCCAACACAGATGAGATGCTCAGGGTGTTATTGGACGCTGAGCGCTGTGCGGTTCGCGGTTACACAAATATATGCAACCTGACAGCAGGCAAAGACCATCGGACCTATGATCTATCTCTGGCCATTTTGCACGAGGAAATCGAGCACGAATCGTGGTTCTCCGAATTTCTTGGTGAGGGTCCTTCGGGACACTCCAGGAGGCAAGGAGGAGAAACATCCCCGTACGTGTCGAAGTTCTTGTAGTTGCGGCCGGGCCTGATTGAGCAGGAGCGTTTTCCAGCAGCAATACTTCAGGGCTGGCACGGGCGGCGTGCTGGGCGCCTATGTGCTGGGGGACACGTTAAGAGGCCACATTTATCACGACAGATTGATCCAGGCAGAGACTCATGCTTTGCCCAGGGCAACGTTCAGGGGTTGGTGTGTCTGGCCTGGCAGAGCAGCAGTATCCATGTGCGGACCGGGACGAGTGTTCGGTGAAGAATTGCATTCGGTTGAAGATGAGCCGGGATCCCCGCCGATTCACGCCCATTCCGCGGGGCCCGTATCGCTGGAAGGACCTTTACGCTCGCCGTACGGCGGTGGAGCGGATCAACAGTCGCCTGGATGTGTCTTTGTCTTTGAGCGTCACTATATTTGGGGTTCAGCCCAGATGAAGGTGCGAATAAGCATGGGCATGGGTCTCTGTATATCCGTGACACGAGAACATGCGTCTGGCCGGTGGTTGAACGTTATGCGAACCTCTTGGCCCTGGGCATTATGTTGGCCATGGCGTTGGGCCAGGTGAGAAGCAACAAGCCGGACCGGATGCGACGCCTGGTCGGACTGCCCACCCCGCCGAAGACCCAAAAGACCACAACCAGTGTCCAGAGTGATGGAGGGTGCCCGGAAACCGGTCAGTGTGGCACAAGCACAAGACACCATATATGGCTCTATAGGCTTAGAGCCAGGATTGGAGGGCCGGATTGATCCCCTGGTATTGCTACCTCTCCGGCTGCCAAACGAACAGCCAAGGGCACAGCGCAAACGCCTCGCCCAGCCTGAGGCTTGCTACTGCAGCCACGGGAGAGTAGAATTGAGGTGATCATCACTGGCGAAGACTTCGTCACGGTGCACTACCTACGAGGACGGATATGACACAGGCAAACGGCATCCCGTGTGGCCCTGCAATCATGATCAACATTGATACCGAAGATGCTCATCCTAAGGAGGGACGATGTGCCCTTGTGGTTTTCGCCTGTTGATGCCATCGGAACTGCCGCCGTCTTTGTATACTACGCCCTATCGGCCACCGTCATCATCATCCTCAGCCGGCTGTTCGCCATTCCCCGCGAGGTCATCCGCAAGACCTACCACCTGATGTGCTCCGCAAGCATGTTCATACTGCTTTACTGCTTCGAGCGGTGGTGGGGGGCGGCCTCTGCCATTGCCAGTGTCTTCGTCTTGGCGTACCTGCTGATGGGATTGCTGGAACGCATTCCCGCCTTCCGCGCGATATTCCGGGAGCAGAGCGGGCGGGAAATCCGTCGACAGATTGCCAGCGTGTTTGTCATGTTCCTTGTGCTGCTGGCGCTCACCTGGGGGATGCTCGGTCCGGACACCAAGCATCATGCCGCCATGGGCATCGTGGCTTGGGGCGTCGGTGATACCCTGGCCGCCCTGGTGGGTAAGCGGTTTGGCAGGATACGCCCTTGGCTCCAGCGCATCGCGCCGCGGAAGACCCTGGAGGGCACCCTGGCCATGTGGGGCTCGGCCAGCCTGGCACTTTTCGCCATCCTTTCTGTGCTCACATCGACCACCTTGTCGGTGCGGCTGCTGGCAGCGCTGGCGCTCGGTGCCACTGCCGCCCTGGTCGAGCTGATATCGAGGAAGGGCTGGGACACCCTCACGGTACCGCCGGCCGTAGCTGGGCTGTCCATGCTGATGCTTCCGCTGCTCAATCAGCTGCTGGGACCGTGAACATGGGCAAGACCGAGACCCAGCCAGCACGCACTACCGTTTACCAGCAGCAGGAACGTACGCTGCGCTCGGCATGGCTCATCAGCCTGATGGCCCCCGCCGCCACCGCCGTAGCCTTCATGCTGGGAGGGACCAGTGTCCAACTGGCCGATTTCTTCCGTCGATCCGCCGAGCTGCTGGGCCTCTTCGCCTCCTGGTGGGTACTCCGTCGCATTCACTCGAAGGGAGCTCCTCGTCTCGAACCCGAGACGGTACGACAACTGGAACATCGGGCCGCACTGGGAGTCGGCGTGGTCATGGTGCTGAGCGCCACCTTCATCGTGGTCTCTGCCCTACTTCGACTGGCCGACCCACCGGCGACTGGCCTGGTGGCACCCGGATTGGTGGTGCCGTTGGGAGGCATGGTGGTCAACGGGTGGTTCTGGCGACGGGGCTCGCTGCTGGCCCGCCAGCAGCCAACCCCGCTGGTGGACTCGCAGTGGCGCCTGTGTCGTGCCAAGGCGGTGCTCGACGGCGTGGTCTTCCTGACGCTGCTGATAACGCTGCTCCCTGCCGCGGCGGGCCAGGTACACTACATCGACGCTGCCGGCGCCCTCGGCATAGCCGTGTTCCTGTTGATATCGGCGGCTCGCATCATCATACCGGCGTCCAAGCAGCTCTCAAGGAGACTGTGAACCCGCCATTCGGGCAGACAGAGACCGTCTCTTTGACATTTTCCTCCCACATGACAATCTCTTAGACTGCAATGTGGACAGGAACACGCATTGGGCTCTCAATCATGCATAATGGGGCAAGATACGTCTGGACACACCAGCGAGGAGGCAAACATGAAGACAGGCTCTCCAGTCGAACGGATCAAGCGCTACGTGATAGGACGCATACAGCAGAACGGCAGGCTGGTGCTCATGGATCCCGTGGGTACCATCACCGCGGAGGTGGGTACCGAGGTGACCAGGCGCCAGGTTGAGCAGGCCATGGCAGAGCTGCTAGAGGACGAGCTAATCTCACTGAAGTCAGGCAAGTCACTGGGGCAGGTGGAAATCCGACTGATAAAAGGCCCTTGACAACCACCGGTGGTGAGCTTCGGTGCTTTGATGCCGAGAGCGATCACTGCGCGCGACTGGCCTGAGCATGTAATACACCCATGCCGGCTAAGATGGAGCAGCATCCGTTGAGGTGACTGCCTGGACCGATCCTGGGTCACCCTGCCCTGATTCTGCTGAGTGTGATGTCCCTTTGAACCGACATTGTCAGAAACGCTTCTACGGCTCTGTTGGCGGCGCCCCTCACGATCAGTGTGGCCGCAGGCCTGGGCGCATCGCCCGACCCCTGTCTCATGGCTGTCGCAGTCCGAATGGATTCTCGCCTTGCTCTGCATCCGATCTCACGGGGGAACTTCATTGGCACAACCGGAGCGGCTGTGCACTACGATTCAGGGGCAGCCTCGAATCATTCTTGAGACTGCCCCACGTCTGTTGCCCCGAACGCGAAGAATGCAGCAGTTACCTCAGTTTGCTTTCTCCAAGGTTACTTGAATCGAATTGTAATACAGTGTAGTCCTTCCCTCGAAGCCGGAGTCCGTACCCACAAAGATCCACAGGTTGCCATCGGCATCGGAAGAGATTCTCAGAGGTTCATCTTTGTTGTCCAGCGTCTTCAGTTCATACACGTCAAACTCGTCGTTGTCTACCTTGGCCACATCCCCAATGCGCAGAGCATTGGCTCCGTCCTCATTCTGACGCCCCTTGTCCACATTCAACACGTAAAAGGGGATGCCCGCCTCGACGATTTGCATCGGAAGGGGTTCAATATCAGAGGCACCCACCTTGACCCATACGGCTTCTCCTGGGGGGCCACCAACACCGAAGGCACCGGCTGGAGCATCCGTTGCAAATTCCACCTCATAGGAGATCCTATACTCCGTATTGGCTTCGATCCCATCAGCACTTGTCAGCTGTTTCTTCACATACATGAACAGGTCATCACTGTGGTTGAATCCGCTGATTCGAAGGGCGTTGCCATGCTCTCGAAGCTCCTCGGGCAATTCCGAGTAGTCAAATTCCAGTTCGTATCTATTCTCCTCGTAGTCCTCTACGGGAAGATCCGTGAAGTCTCCGGTCCAATCCTCCGCATCCTGGTCAAAGGTGAAGACAAAGCTGAGGGACGTGACGATGTCATCATGGTCATGTGCCAGGACTCTCCAGATCACGGCAACGGACTCAGAACGCTTCAGGCCCGCTTCGGGACGGAAGGTATCATCCGGATAGCCAAACAACAAGCCCTCCTT
>PXCI01000320.1 GCA_003566675.1 Clostridia bacterium | reverse complement strand
CGCCCCCACTAGCCGATAGAGTTTGTCCCTCGCACTTTGGTCCCGTCGGGCCGCCTGCAGAAGCGCCCGGTGGGCATCCAACACCTTCTGCTGAAGCTGCGTCACAATCTGCGCAACCTGGTCTTGTGAGTTCTCGTCTGCGTCCCATGATCTGAGAGATCCGGCCTCGGCAACTCCTGAGCCCTCTCTGCCCAGCCTACCGAATAATCCGTCCACCCTCATCCTCTCCTCCCCGGCCATGCCTTCACATACCCCAACATCCGCGTCAGAAAAGATACTCGGTCCTCAGGAACCCTCAGCGAGAGAATATCCTCCAGGATATCGTCAACTGCCTGCTGCATCCTGTCATCACCGCCTCCAAGGACCAGGGGCTTTCCCGAACCCACGGCCTCGACCGCCGCCCGGGAGCAATCGGGAAAACCCACCACCGCCTCCAGGCCGATGAACTCTTCCACGTCCCTGCAGGTAATGGGGGACCCCTCTGCCTGGCGGTTCACAACCAGCCGCACCTTGTCGGGAAGGTCTGCCGAGAGCTCAGACATCATGTTCAGAGCCGTCTTCAAGCGCCTGGCCGCTGACACATCCAGGTTGACAGGCGCCAGGATATAGGTGGCCTCCTCCAATGCGCGGTAGCTCATCTCGGAGGCCGGATCCCCCGGGGTGTCGACCACGACCAGGTCGTAGATCCTCTGGCAGGATCGCACCACCGGGGCAAGACGTTCCCAGGGAGCCAGCTCCACCAGCTCAGGTCTCCCCGGAGCCGGAAGTACCGAGAGCCCCGAGGGCCTGTAGGTTGCGGCGAATTCGCGCAGCAGGTCTCCCGTCACGTCCTCGCCGTAGGCGGCCAGGTCCACCACCGTCGGTTCCTCCGTGAGGTCAAGGTGGAGGGCCACATCTCCACCCCCGATGTCCAGATCCACGATCACGGTCTCCAATCCCAGGCCAGCCCTCGCCCGCACGGCCAGGTTCACCGCAAGGGTGGTCCTCCCCACCCCACCCTTGGGGCTGAACAGGACCACGGTCTGCCGCCCAGGTGTCCGACCATCTGCCCGCTTGGCCCCTCTCGGCTGTCCCTCTCCGGCGTCAGCCGGTGGCGGCCCCTCATCACCGATCCATTCCGCCGCAGAAATCACCACCGCCCCGCGATTCTGCCATCGCGCAGCAGAATCTGCATCGGGAACTAACAGTACCGTGACGGAGAAATCCGATCCCGCCGAAAGAAACTCCTCGACAGAAGCATCCTCCTCGCAAGCGAGATCAATTACCAGCACCTCCTCCTCTCCCTCGGGAGAGAGCCCGGGCCGGAGCCCGGACATGACACGTCCGACCTCCATGGATCCGCCCTCCTGCAGCTTCCCCATCAAAACGAAGTCCGTGGATACCACGGTGCAGCGGGAACCAGCCTTCGAAGGAACGTCACTCATGCCCCAGCTCACCCCTCTCTTCACCGAACAGGTTGTATCCGGTGGCTCCTTCACCGGCTGTGTGCAGCGGAGCCGGATCATAGGGGCTGACGGTCAGAAACAAATCTCCCGTGGACATGGCGTAGGCGAGGATCTCGGCCTGGTTCGGTGCCACTGCCAACACCGCTGTGGATGGAGAATCCCCCGACCCGGGACGCCACGGAGAACCGGAACTGTTCCGCACATCCAGAACCTTCACCCCAGTCAACAGAAGTCGTCCCGCCGCCGGCCCATGAATGGAGCTCTCTCGAAAATGCACCAGGTCAACGAGGTGGCCGGGAGCGATCGTCCCACCCGCTCCTCGTCCTGGCGGACAGGGAACGGCCATGGCCCTCTGACCCGGCTCCAGCTGCCAGGGCATCCCCGCCGCCTGGCTCCCCGGGTTCACCAGGATACCCGAAAGAACTGCCTCCTCGCTGAGGATGTTCCTGGTCGCATACTGCCCTCTGATGAGGTCAGGGTCCGGAAGGCTCTGGGGATGGACCGCAGCAGCTGGGACCCTCTGGACCCTCAACATGCTGGCATCAATCCAGGTGTAAGCGGGGATGTCCTGTGCCGCCACCACGATCGGCTGCTCCACCGCAGCTGCGGAGAGATATAGGTAGGAGACGGCGGCAATCACCGCCCCAATTGCGATGCTCATGATCAGATACCGTCGCGAAACCCACAACATCTATCACCTCCTACCAAAATATGCCATACTTGTCAGGGAATTGTCAATAGATGGGAAACACCGATCTCACCCTCGCCTATATCTGAGTTGGGAACCGCGCCCAGCTGAAAAGAGGCGTGAAACGGGCCGACTCTTCGAGGGCCCCGCCATGGCAGGCAGAACAGGGCGGCGCGGATAGATGAATATCCACTCCTGCCTCCGGACCCGAGAGCAGGCCGTGGCGACCATGCAAAGCATGGGGTTAAGGCCGCCGCGGGAATAGTAACTAGAGTGACGGGAGTTGAGAGATGTCAGGCAAAGGAATTGTCATCGGAGCCAATTACTACATAGGTCTCAGCGCCATTCGCTGCCTGGGTCGAAGGGGTGTTTCTGTTGCCGCCGTAGACTATTCTGAAGAACAGGCCTACGCATTTCGATCCCGTCACTGTGAGGCAAGACTCATTGCCCCTTACTACAAGGACAACCCACATGGCTTTGTCCAGTTCCTTGTAGAATATGCGGAGGAGCAGCATGACAAGCCAGTGCTTATTCCCACCCACGACGACTATGCAGAAATCCTGGACCAACAATACGATACACTCAAAGACCACTGCCTGCTTCCCAACCCCTCCCAGGGCTTCTACACCGATATCATGCACAAAGACACGCTTCATGACCTGGCGCGGGAGTGTGGAGTTGACACTCCCGAAACACTGTCCCCTGCAGACCTTGACCGGGTGGAAGCAGAGATAGGCTATCCCTGCCTCCTCAAACCCACAACCAGTCCCAGATTTGTCAGCGTCTTTCGGGTCAAGGTCTTTGAGGTTGACAACAGGGAAGAACTGCAACAGGCGATATCCAAAGCCCAGGAACATGAGATCGACGTCGTAATCCAGAGAATCATTCCCGGTTTCGATGATCAGATGTATACCTATGAAGTCTATGTAGACCGGAGCGGCAGGATTACTCACTGGACCACTTGCCAGAAAAAACGCCAATACCCTGTGAAATACGGCGCCTCGGTGTTCACCCAGCAAAGATACGTCCCAGAGATCCATGATATCGGCAGCTCCTTCCTTCAGCAGATAGGCTACCGGGGTTTTGCGGAAATGGAACTGAAATATGACGCCAGAAGAAAGAAGTTCTATCTGATTGAGATAAACGTCCGTCTCAGCAACCTGAACCCCTTGCTGGAACACATCGGACTGAATTTCCCCTATATAATGTACCGTGACCTGATTGGGGATCCCCTCCCCCCCAAGGCGATAACCCGGGACACAGGCCTGCACTTCTGGTCCGCGGTGGAAGACACCTTCGCCATCCGGGACTATCTCCACAAGGGGCAACTTCGCTCAAGCCAAGTGATCCGGTCACTCTTCGCCCGAAAGGTCCCCTCTATCTGGGAATGGCAGGACCCAATCCCCGGCGTGGAATATGGGCGCAGGCTGGCTAGCGACGTCGCCCGAAAATTGCTCAGGATAAAATGAGTAAACCAGTCAAATCGCCCCGATTATCTCTACCCCAAGACCGTTTCAAACTCCGCTTTCACCCCCAGAAGACCCATCACTCTTACGCGAGACCCTTGATGTTGATTGGAAAGTCCATCGGGTGATTCCCATGTTGCAAGACCCCTCAGGCAGCCCTTCGGTGCCGCCCTTTCTCATTCCCCTCCGGCCTGCGGGACGTGTAACGGACTGACCAATGTATGAGACATCTATACACCATACCTGAGGCCCCTATCTTCTCAATATGAGGTCCTAAAGGGCCGATAATATTAGTGAGGTGGCCAAAACTCGAGATAATCTTTATGGATAGTGGGTCAGCGCTACTAGTAGCAAGTGCTACTGTTTAATGGTATAATTGACAAAGAATAAAGAGAAAGGTAAGTGGGGAAATGAACCCTAACAGCGCAGAAGAAACTACCTGTCAACCTGAGGAGACCAATACCGTCGAGGAAACCTGTTGCTGTTGTGAGGAAGCACCTCCCGTATGCTGCGAAGAAATGACAACCTCTGAATGTTGCGAGGAAACACCCCCCGTATGCTGCGAAGAAGTGGCAACCTCTGAATGTTGCGAGGAAACACCCCCCGCATGCTGCGAAGAAGTGGCAACCTCTGAATGTTGCGAGGAAACACCCCCCGCATGCTGCGAAGAAGCGGCAACCTCTGAATGCTGTGACAAAGTAACTCCCGAGTGTGCAGATAGCAAAAACTAAAGGGCACGGAGATACTCCTGCCCCTCTCGTATCTTCAATCCTCAAAGCAACCTTCTGGAAACACTGCTGCTAGTTTCTCAGGGCATGTTGTCTTTCCTCTCTTTCCGACGGGGGCCTCCCTGGGTTGATACGGGGAGGCCCGTCAGTCGCATGATTTTTCACAAGAGTGTTGCCCTGCACACAACACCCACTGCACACATCTCAGCCGTGGTCGTGCCGCGAATACTCCGGTTGGCTACGACATTGATGTGAGAGCTCTTCAACACCGGGGAACTCCAGAGCCTTGGACCATGTGAGGCAGGCCCGGGATGTGCCTGGAACAGTCCGGAAAGCCTCGAACTGCAGGCCCAGGTCGGTGCCCTTGTCCATGTGAAAGCCTGCACGGATGGGTGGTCGATGGGCACGAGGGCTTATCAAGCCGGTGTGTCTCTCCCCCGATGGTCGCCATACCCTCTCCGGGAGTTCCGACCATACCCTCAGGCAATGAGAAGTGTCCATCGGTAACTAGCTGCGCACCCTGAAGGGACACGAGGGCATCGCAGGATACTCTGCCTGGGTGCTGACCGACGACGTGCTCTCTCGGGGAGCGACGACTCGACGCTGAGGTCGTGGGATGTGGTCACCGGTAAATGCCTGCGGGTCATAGGGCTTTACAGCCATGAAGAAATTGGAGATCATTGTTTTCTAGGGGCATCCCTGGGTGCATTGATCAGAGGTTCAACAGCCCAGCCATCGCCCATCTTCCCAACGCCTCAGCAGCAGCCTTGCGGCTTCTGAGTTCCTCAAGCCTCGCGCACATGAACGTCCTCTTCCTTCGAGCTGGCAATGAGGGGCTCCGCGGCTTGCGAGTCGTCTCTCCCAGGAACCGGGCAGCACGGCTGCGCATTTCCGGATCCTTCCGGTAGCCAAGGGTTTGGTCAACCCCTTGAAGTTCTTCTTCGCCTGCATTCTCTCAATATCAGGCGCTCCAAATAACCACATCCCCGTCTCCCCTCCCTCTGTGATCTCGGTCCTCAACATCTGTCTACGGCAGCCCCGCTGCCTGCCAGCGTTCTTTATCGATTCCCAGGACATCGAGGGCCCTGCGGAGCAGGTGCTCAGCTCGCCTATGCAAGTCCCTACAGTCGCGGGGCGGTCCATCCGGGTCATCGCTTTCACTCCACGCCCGGCAGAAACCGCCGCACAGGTAGCGAAGGGTGCAGGTGCGGCACCTGCGGTTGCTGTCCACGGTCACACGGCGGTAAGCGTCGTTGCCTGCCAGGACCACCGGGAGGCCATCTTTGAGGGCGCTGCCCAGGTAATGCCGGGAGGTCATGATGGCATAACACGGGTAGCACGCACCGTCTGGGCCTACGTAGAGGTTCATACCCAGTCCGCAGGTGGCAGCAGGCTGCAGAGCATGGATCTGGTTGTCCCCATCGTCCAGGGAACTGTAAAAGGTAGGTTCTACCTCCAGGTCCACACCCCGGCCGAGGGGCAGCACCGGCTTGAAACGCACCGGTAGGCCGAGTTGTTCTCCCAGAGTACGCACCGCATCGCCCTCGGGCCCCTCCTTCTGGACCGTGGTGAGTGTGGCGGCGACGGTGATCCGCGCCAGGGACAAGCATCCCCGGTCTGATCCCTCACCACCAGGCTGCCTCGACCTAAGTAGGAGGCGCAGGTTTGCTACCGTCCCGGCGTACGTGCCCGCACCGCGCTGCTCATCGTGGCTTTCCTGGTCGCCATCCACGCTGACCACGACCTCATCGGCGCCTGCCAGGAGCCGCTCCGTCAGCGCAGGCGCAAGGGGGTAGGCCAGGTTGGTGCGCAGGATGATCCGCATGGAGCCGTTCTGCTGACGCAGGGGGGCCAGGGCCTCCAACAGGGCATCGCGCCTGGGATGGACGAGGGGTTCGCCACCGGTGATGACGGCCTTGTTGAAGCCCGCCTCCCCGGCCTGCTGGATCAACCGTGCAAGATCTTCAACGTCCATCGAGACCGCATCCGCCGGCACGCGCGAGGTGGCATAGCAGTGACGGCAGACCAGGTTGCACGCATCCGTGACGTGGACGTATGCGTTGACCAGATCCTGCCGGGACTGCGTGTCGAGCCGACGCCGCAGGGACTGAAGGCTCCCCAGGGCAGCAGGGGGATCGCTGATCACCCCGGCCCGGTTCAACCGATCCAGGGCAGCTTCGGGGGTATCGCAGGCGGCCAGGGCCACGGCAGCTGCCGCCTGGCGTGCACGGCGGGCTGAATCCTGGGGAT
>PXCI01000031.1 GCA_003566675.1 Clostridia bacterium | reverse complement strand
GTGGGGCCGTACTCGTTGTCGGTGGGGTAGAGGCCGCTGGTCATGTCCAGGGCGTGGCGCAGGGTGATCTCGCGGCGCGGATCCGCCGCCCGCTCGTAGCCCGGAGGAGGCCAGGACTCGAAGGTGATCATGGGAAACCCGCTCCGGTAGCGGGTCCGGTACTCGTTCAGCTCGTCGGGGAGCCACTGGATGGGGAGCGGAGCATCCAGCTCGAGTAGCCGCTGGTCCACTCACCGTCCGGCCACGGCACGGTGGACGGATCCTCTTCGGGGGGCGCCGGACTCCTCCGGGGCAGGGCGTTGATGTCGTCGTAGCTCTGATCCGGCGCCATGGCCACGCACCCCAGCCCCTCCCGGTACGCCGACCGCATGGCGGGGATGGGATCATTGGCTCGACTCCCGGCCCCCACCGTCACCGCCTTCCGGTCGTGGTCGATCTCCACCGCGGACCGGGGCACCGCCCCTGTGGACCAGCGCTGCTGAAGCTCCAGATGGTAAATCTCGTCCAGCGTCCGGTCCGAGACGAAAATGCCGTTACAGATCAGGAGCGCCTGCGCCCCCCGCGCCATGAGCTCCCGAGTCGGCTGATGGATGCTGTAGTCGTAGAAGGTCTGGGCCCCCAGGGGAAGGGAGAAGGCGAGAAGGAGCATCAGGGGGAAGGCAACCACACCCGGGGCGTGGTGCGTTCCCGGTCCGGTGGGAAGGGAAGAGCAGTGGGGGATGTGGGCTTTCCGTCGGGGTTGCGGTGCGGCGTCGACCGCGTAAACGGCGGAGGTCGGACGCCGTCGCCTGGTCGATTGAAATGCGAATCCAGGTTCGCATTTTCGGGGGGGGGAGCGGGGGGATTAGATGTTGGAGAGGAGCCTTCGAACGGATGCATTGTGGTACGGCTCAAAGCGAGCCCGCGAATTCGAAAGACGAACCATCGACGGCGAAAGAAGTTGGGGGTCTAGGGCCGGGACTTGAGGCTCTCACGCGGAAAGCTCTCGCGGTAGCACATGAGATCCCGGACCTGCTCCTCGGCTTCCATGGCACTCGGATCGTGACCAGCAGTCCGGTCCGCTGCTGTTGGGCGAGGGCAATGGCGTCCGAGTGGTCATGTTTGCGGCAGTGGCTGGGCCGGGTAAGGATGAGTGCCTGAGCGATCCACTTGCAGGCTCTACCCAACCGTTCGATCTCCCACTTTGGGAGCCTCTGCCTGCCCCAGGAAATGTGGGGGGTAGGGTCTGCATCCAAAGCCGGAGCCGTCTTCGGCTCATCTCCTGAAGGTCCAGGCTCGCCCGCAAGATTGACAAACGCGCGATCATGAGGCTTTTCGCCTTTGCGATAAGAACGGTTGCCACCGTCATGCTTCCTCCGCATACTGCCACCGGTTCTGAGTACCTCTCCCGGACGCCCTTCATGAACGAGACGAAAGAAGAGCCCTCAAGGTTCGGATGGGTCGTGCCTTTCCTAGTCTTTCTGGCGTTCGTATTGGTATTCGGGTTCTGGTGGGTAGTGTGGGAGAAGATCGAGTACGTCGACATGAACGAGCTGGGTGTCCTCTTTTCGGGTTTGGCCTTCGCTGCGGTCTTCTCGGCACTGTTGGTTCAGTGGCGGCAGTTCCTGTCTACCCAGGCGCAGGTCATTGAAACCCAGGATCAGCTTGGAATGCAGACGATCGCGATGCAGGAGCAGGTGTTGGCTATGCAGGGGCAAGTTCTACAACTCATTGTTGAGGCGAAGGTCTCGGCGCTGGAGGATTCCGTCGCGGCTTTACAACTGCAGGGAGGGGTGTCGCAAATGCAGGGGCGTGACCTCTTGGAATGGGTAACTGAAGGTGCCCGTCCGGATGGGCTCTCCTTGCTCGGGGTTGGACGATTTGCGTCCGCTCGAAGGGAACTCGAAGATCTAGGAAGGCTGCTGAAGGCTTTTCCGGAGACCCCAGTGAGGCGAGCGAATGGGGAGGCGCCAGGGGACCTCATCGAGCTTCTCCGTGCGACGGTAGAGAATACCCTGGAAGCGACTCCCGCCGTACCTAAGGAGTGGAACCCTTCGAATGGCTGAAAAGGGCCCTAGAATGGATGACTTCGTTGAGCGTTACCGGCTTGGGCTTCGGCGGTCGGACCTCGGCTCCGACACCTTTCCGGTGAGGACGCCCTCGGAGACATTGCCGGCTAGCTTCGAGAACGTCTTCTGTCCCCTACCTCTCGAGGTTGTTCACTCCGAGGCACAGCGGACCTCAGAACGCATTGGCCCAGAGTCCCTGTTCAAAGATGGGCGTCAGTTAATCTGGCTCGAGTCTGGCAAAGGGAGTGGAAAATCTACCCTTCTTCGCTGGCTTTTGAGGGAGGCCCTAAACGAGGGTCAACGTGTGGTCTTCCCGCTCTCTGCCAAGCGTTGGCAAGATTGGTGTGGCAACCCTCAAACAGGAAGGTATGAGCCCCCCTCCTGGGAGCGGTGGCTCGCCTTTGCTGGGTGGGAATGCCTGACGCGAGCCTTTGGCGATGAGATTGCCGCAAAGGGAGATCAGTTCAAGGGAGCCCAAGCCTCATTTGATTCCCTTGTCCTGAGTGAAGACCTCCCGAAGACGTTTTTGATCGATGGGGCTGATGAGATCCTTGACCCTGAGCACCGGAAAGACTTCTGGAAGTGCTGGGAGGCCTTCCTGAAATGGCAACTGATGAGGAAAGGAACCTGCGACATCAGGGCAGTCCTCTCGTTTCGAAAGGAAGGGCGCCCTCGAGACCACCTGGGTAGCCCGGACGCACTCGTGACGATTCCCCCTCTCGACGAGGACACCCGCCCACAACTGGCGCGTCATTGGGCCGACGCCCTCACACTTGATGATGCGGAAAGGTTCGCTGCGGCCGTCACGCACCAACAGTATTTCACCACCCCCATGTGGGTCCGTACCGCAGCCCTTATGTGGGACCGCGATGAGGGGCTTCCCGATCGCCCCTTTCAACTCTACCTATGGTACGCACGAGCGCTCCTCAAACGAGAGCATGATCCCGACGTGCCAAGTCGGAGTGAGAAGGAAGTGAAGAGGGAGTTGAGCATGCTTGGAAGGGTAGCCGACCGTGCGCTCGGGACTGAAGCCTCGCTCCGCATCGATTGCGACGCTGCCAGGGATGCACTCAAGGAGGACTCGACCGTTTTTGGCTGGAATGACGCCGAGATTGACGAGCAGATCCAGGACTGGAAGTTACACGGTGGGTTGATCGACTTCCATCCCCCAGAGATAGCCTGGGGCAAGAAACCAGGTCGAGACGAATCCTTTTCCTTCCAAGCCCAGGACTTCGACTTTCTCCTGGCGTTCGACGCCGGAGACCAGCTTGTTCGGCTTCTCGTGGCGGGTCCTCCGCCCTATCTACGCTGGCCAGCTGTTATCGGTACGTATTATAAAGAGGACTCGCAGGACTACCTTCCAGATCGAGTCCTTGAGGAAATCCGTAAATCGTCACAGGCCGATCGCGATAACCTGCTCAATATCTTGACGCACGACGGGCTCAGGGCGATTCATCGCCTCACGGTTGGACATATTTTGGAGCAGGCCCTCGGGCTTCCCGGGTACGACTTCTGGCGCAAACAGGAAAAAGCCCGCTGGCGGTTGCAGGTCCGTAAGCTTCTGAGCAGCGTCTTTCCCTCAAGGCAGCTTGCTCGTCAGAATATTCTCATGGACACCCCCGCCCACGCCCGGGTCCGGGCTGCCGAGAGCTTGGCGCGGCTCGGCGACCCCCGCCAGGAACTCCTGGATCCAACACCAAGGCAGTTCCTCCATATTCGCGCTCCGGAGACGGGAAGGTACCGGCTGCAGGCCGCAGACAGACCCGAACTCAACTTCTTCCAGCAGTCAACCCTCGACTTGGAGGAGCCAGTAGGGGGCTTCGGGATGGCTCGGTTCCCGGTTACGGTCGTGCAATACCAGGCATTCCTCGATAACCTCCCAGCACAAGGGCACAAAGAAGCCCTACCGTATGACTGGGAAGCCCAGACGATGATCCCCACCGCCCCCGTCGTGGGTGTCAGTTTCCGTCAGGCTGAGAGCTTCTGTGAGTGGCTCACGGATAGGTTGACCAACAATTCCGAGGTTGGGGGGGGCAGCCTCCCAGACGGATGCGTGATCCGACTCCCCACCGAGTACGAATGGGAATGGGCGGCCGCCGGCGAGAGTGGCGAGAGAAGGCGGAAGTATCCTTGGGGCGACGAGCCCCCCGATGATCAACGGGCCAACTTCGGTATGCGTATCGGCCGGGTGAGTCCGGTCGGGTGTTTTCCTGACGGCGCAACGCCGGATGGGGTAGAAGAAATGGGCGGAAACGTCTGGGAGTGGACGACGTCAGCCTACGACCGTGGAGAAGCTCGTGATGAAGACCCCCTACGTGTGGTGCGGGGCGGCGCGTTCTTCGACTTCCCAGAGCTCCTCGCTTCCGGTGACCGCGATAGGAATCTTCCCGGCTTCAGGGACGGGTACTGGTACAATGGTTTCCGGGTGGTGGTGTCCCCATGTAGTTGAATCTCTGATCTCTTACTTCTCTGATCTCTGTCTTCAAGCAGGAGGGATACATGGCTGCCCCGGAGATGCCCATCTTTACGAGGACCTTCGACCTTCTGACCTGGCTATTGCCGGCGACGAACCATTTCCCTCGCGCCCATCGGCATACCGTCACCCACCGCCTCCTCTCCGCAGCCTTCGATCTCCGAGAGGTGCTTGAGCGGGCGAACCTCCACAGGGGTGACGAGCGCGCTAGACTGCTGGTGGACGCCGATGATGCGCTGGCCAGGCTCCGAGTGTATCTTCGATTGGTCCACCGGTGGACCTGGATGTCGGATGGCCAGTACGAACATGTGTCCAGGATGGTGGTCGAGGTCGGACGCCTTCTCGGAGGTTGGAAGAAGGCTACGGCATCGACACGTTGAAGGGCTCTCCGGCCGTGGGTTCGGCTCGGAGGGTGGGGTCGGCTCGAAGATGCCAACGTGTGGTGCGGGGCGGCGCGTTCAACAACAACCCAGAGAACCTCGCTTCCGGTAACCGCAATAGGAATCATCCCGGCAACAGGAACAGGAACAATGGTTTCCGGGTGGTGGTGTCCACATTTCTCTTGAGTTTCAGCATCGGGAATCCCTGGCGGGTCCCAAGTGATCTTTCAGGGCGAGATGAGAAATGGCGGAGTCGAATCCCGGCTGAGCTCAAGTCTCCAGTGAGCCAGGCGAATACTAGCGGCCCTGCCCCCTGGGTTTCAGTCCCTGGGGTGGGGCCTTCGCCGCTTCCGAGTTCAGAAGGATGAGCGTCCCACAGCGACCCGCTTGCTTCGAGGAGCTAGCGTCCTGGCCAAATCTGTTGTCGGCGTATAGGCGGGCTGCTGTCGGTAAGCGGGGCGGTGCGGAGGTCGCGGCCTTTGAGCATCGGCTCGAAGAGAATCTGCTGGAATTGGCGGAAGAACTCCGCTCCAGGTGCTACGCCCCCGGGCCATACCGAAGCTTCGAGATTCGAGAGCCGAAACGTCGTCTCATCAGCGCGGCACCGTTTCGCGACCGGGTGGTTCATCACGCGCTCCATGCGGTGATGGAGCCACCATTTGAGCGAAGCTTCATTCGGGATAGCTATGCGAACCGATCGGGAAAGGGGACCCACCGGGCGTTGGAGCGCGCTGAATACTATGCTCGTCGTCATCGATACGTCTTGAGCGTAGACGTCAGACAATTCTTTCCCAGCATCGACCACGCCATCCTGCTCGGTGTCCTTGGGAAGACGATCAGGGACGGGCGCGTCTTGGATCTTGCGTCACGAATCCTCGCCGGTGGAGACCGGGTCCTGGCCAACGAGTACGACCTCGTCTACTTCCCGGGAGACGACTTATTGGCTGCGTTGCGCCCCCGTGGACTCCCTATCGGTAACCTTACAAGCCAGTTCTGGGCCAACGTCTACCTGAACCCCTTCGACCATTTCGTGAAGCGAGAGTTGCGAGTGCGGGCGTACGTCCGCTACGTGGACGACATCCTCTTTTTCCATGACGGAAAAGAGGTGCTTTGGGACTGGAAGAACCGCGTTGAAAGGCGACTCTCGCGTCTCCGTCTCACCATCCATGCCGGAAGTCACCCTCGCCCGGTGGACGAAGGAATTCCCTTTCTCGGTTGGTTGCTTTGGCCTCACAGAAGACGTCTCAAGGGAAGAAAGGTGGTGGAAGCCCGGCGTCGCCTTCTCCGTTGTGCCGGGGAAGTAGCGAAAGGCCAGCGTGCCCGAGATGACTTGGACCTCAAGTGGTTGGGGTGGGTGAATCACGCTCGATTCGGGACCACGACCGGCATACGTAGGAGTATGGGGCGCGCCGTACATGAGAGGCTCCATCGACCCGATAGCACGTAGAGTGCAGATTCAGACGGAAGTGAGCCACCTGTACAAATATATTCGGGACTCTCCGACTTCGTCCGTCTTTCAGCCCACCTCCCCACAGGCATTCTCCGGCTTCGACCCACCCTCCCGCTCTGGGAACGCCTTCAGCACCTCGGCCACCATGTCCCAGACGGACATGCCGCTCCGGTCGAGGCCGCGCCGCACGATGACCAGGTCGTAGGAGGGGATGACCACGGCGTAATTCCCGCGGGCGC
>PXCI01000333.1 GCA_003566675.1 Clostridia bacterium | reverse complement strand
TTTTTTTGCAGGAGGGAAGTGACAGCGTGATCAAAGGATACGCTGGCAAAATTCTCAGGGTAAACCTGGACGATGGCGCCATTGAGGAACAGGCCATCACTGAAGCGTTCGCACGGAGGTACGTGGGCGGCCGCGGGCTGGCCGCCAGGATACTCTACGAGGAGATCGAGGCGGATGTCGATCCCCTCGGACCTGATAATGTCTTTATTATCGCCACGGGGCCCCTGGCCGGTACGGGTCTCGCCGGGGCTACACGACACATCACCGCAACGAAGTCCCCACTCACTGGCGGCTGGGGTGAGGGCAATGCGGCGGGACGGTTTGGCCCCATGCTGAAAGCCTCCGGCTACGACGCCATCGTCATCAAGGGGCGCGCCGAGGAACCCGTCTACCTGTACGTAGAAAATGAAAGAGCCGAGATCCGGGCCTGCGGCGACGCCTGGGGCCAATTCATCGGGGACGCCCGGGATACCATTGTCGCTCAGACCCACCCGCAGGCGGAGGTGGCAGCAATCGGCCCCGCAGGGGAAGCGCTCTGCAAGTATGCCTGTGTCATCAGTGAGAACAACCGGGCAGCCGGCAGATCGGGAACCGGAGCGGTCATGGGCTCCAAGAACCTCAAGGCGATCGCCGTCTACGGCGACAAAGAGCTCGAGATCGCGGATCCGGAGAAAATGGCTGAGCTGCGCAGGGAGATCGTCCAGATGTGCCTGGAGCATCCGGGCTGCCAGGGCTTCCGGCAGAATGGAACGGCCGGAGGGGTCGCCCCCCACAATGCCCTGGGGATGTTTCCGGCCTTCAACTTCCGCGACGGAGTGTCCGACGAGATCGACAGGGTCGACGGGACCACGATGACCCGTGTCCTGTTGAAAAGCCGGGAGGCCTGCTTCGGATGCCCCGTAGCGTGCCGTCGAATTGTGCAGATCGACGAGGGGCCTCTGGCCGTGGATCCACGATACGGCGGCCCCGAATTTGAGACCATCGGCTCCCTTGGCACCTGTACGGGGCTCTATGACCTCAAGGCCATCGCAAAAGCCAATGAGATGTGCAACAAGTATGGGATCGACACCATCAATGCAGGACTCTCCATCGCCTGGGCCATGGAATGCTTCGAGCGCGGAATCCTGACCCGGAAGGATACGGGCGGGAGGGATCTGAACTGGGGCGATGCTGATGCGATCTTTGCACTCATCAAGGATATCAGCCTGCGAAGAGGATTGGGGGCATTGCTCGCCGAGGGTCTCAAGGTTGCCTCGGAGAGGATCGGTCGGGGCAGCGAGGACTTCGCCATGCAGGTCAAGAACCAGGCCTTCCCTGTCCACATGCCGCGAGGCAAAGTGGGACAGGGCCTATCCTACGCCACTTCAAACCGCGGCGCCTGTCATACCCAGGGCATGCACGACACCAGCCTCGAGGGCGGCAACATCATGCCGGAAATCGGGTTCACAGAGAAGTTCAGGGGGCTGTCCCGCACCACCCACGAGCTGAAGCCCGAGGCCCAGATGCTGGCCCAGAACTACCGCGCCATACAGGACAGCCTGATCATATGCCGTTTTACCTCGTGGGACTACGGTCCGACGCCTCCCTCCGTGTTAGCCGAGGCGATGGAAGCGACGACGGGGCTGGAATTCACCCCGGCGGACTTCATGCAGATTGGGGAGCGGATCTTCAATCTCTGTCGACTATTCAACAACCGGGAGGGGCTCGACCGCACGACAGACACCCTTCCCAAGCGCGTGGGTAACTCTCTGCCCCGGGGCGCCACCCGTTCCTCCACCATATCCGAACGGGACCTTCATGAGATGCTGGATGAGTATTATCATCTGCGCGGCTGGGATCAAGACGGAACTCCGACAGAGGAGACACTCGAGAGACTGGGACTGAACCCACGAGACCGTTGATCTCTTCGAATGGGGCGGGAGGCAGGATCATCCTTGCCTCCCCCTATACCACCGGACAGGCGGGCCCGCATCAGGCTGTTGCACTGCCGGCGAAAATCCCCTGGGTTAGAGGTCTAGATCAAACCATGAGGAATCACGCCGCCAGCCTAAGTTTACGGCATTACGTGCGGCAGGCATCGACAGAATGTGAACCACGATAGATCCCCGGAAAGGCCACGGGCCCCTCCGGGGGCTTGTCATCTGATCAGAGCGGCCATAATGACCGTGTTAAAGACCGCGATCAACCACGTCCGATGATGAAACCGAGGGGGTCAACCTCCTCACGAAGAACCCTGAGTTCATCTGCAGTGACGTCCTCGCCCTGTTCCAGGTCCTCCGCCCAGAGCAGGGGAAAGCCGGTGCTCTCTGTCACCGTCTCCCTGCCGATTCCCGGGTGCAGCTGCTCTACTTTCATACGCCGGGTCGTTTCATCAAAGCCCATGATGCAAAGATCCGTGATAACCTTGTAGGGTCCCGTACCGGGGGGTAGTCCCGCCGCCTCCCGGGCGCCGGGACCTGTCAGAAAACCCGGCGAGGTGATGAAGTCGGGCACCCGGACAAAACGACGCGCATCCTGGGGTGTGATCATCAGGGTCTTCCAACACAACGACGCCAGGTCATTGGCTCCCCCACTTCCGGGCAATCTGACCCGAGGATCACGGTAATCTTCACCGATCAGCGTTGAGTTGACGTTGCCGTACATATCGATCTGGGCCCCGCCAATGAAGACGTATTCGACCATCCCGCGCTGGCATGCCTCCATGATCTCAGCCATACTGCAGGCAGCAATGCCGCGATAGAACGTGCGGGAATCCCCCACGGATATGGGCATGGCGGCCAGCTGGGGCCCCACCCCGCCAGCCTCAAACATGATCGTGAGATTGGGAGCATAAAGCACCTGTGCGAGCATTGCTGCGGCGCAGGGAGCCCCCGTACCCACCACCACGATACTGTCGTCTTCGAGGTACCTGGATGCCATGGAAATCATGAGTTCCATCCGATTGTATTGCATCACACATCCTCCATCGATCGCTGACTCATACCGAGCTCCTGGCGCCGGAGCTCGAGCAGGCGGCTCATCCCGCCAATGACCTCTAAATAACCCCAGAAGTCCTCGACGCCGTGGATGTGGCGCTGCAGGAACTCCTCAAACCTCTCCTCATCCCTTTCTGCCTCCAACCAGGCCTTCAAGTGGGCCTCATCACTGTAATACTCGTAGGGCATGTTCCCGGGATAGGACCCGTAGGGGACCTCAATTACCGCGTCGACCAGGTAGTGGGGTATCACGGTCCGATCCGGCTGGTCCCGGATGATCGCAGTGGGGACCAGTTTCTCCGCCGTCACGATCACGTGTTTTGCGGCGCGGGCCAGGTCGTCATCGGAGACAATAACCCCGTCGATCTGGCAGTTGCCAAAAACATCGGCCCGGTGGACATGGATCATCGCCACGTCGGGAAAAAGGGCCGGTACCGCCAGGTATTTCTCCCCGGTGAAAGGGCACCTCATCTCGACGACGGCGCTGTGGGCTGCAGTATCCGTTCCGAGCATGGTACGGATGGGAAGAAAGGACACACCCATTGCCGCGGCCCGATACCGCCATGCCAGTGCGGCATTGGACCACTCCGTTGCTCGAATCTGACCCCCTTCGAAGGCCCTCCGCGCCACCGGTGACAGTCCCCGGGCTTCCAGGCCCACAACATAGGCCACATCGCATCGATCCAGGCAAGCCCCCGCCGCCAGGATCTGAAAATCGTGGGTGGCTGTATGGCCGGAAAGACCGAGGTTCTTCTTCCCCTGCCTGACGATCTCGTGCAGGACAGCCGTTGGTATGCGGTTTGTGCCAAATCCGCCGACCGCCACATAGCATCCATCGGGAATGAGTCTTGTCACGGCTTCGCGCACGGTGGTCTCCTTGTTGGCCAACTTACGAGACTCCTTGTTGCGGAAGAACTCCCGGGCGCGGTTGACGTCAGGGTCTGTGAACAGCTCACCGGTTCCCACGGGTTTGTACCCGTAGTCCTCGCAGGTTTGCCGGTAGTTCTTCCAGCGGTCCTCCATTTGATGACACCTCCCCTGGTCAATCAAGCTGGTCTCGGCGCATTTGCTCATCATCCGTCACAGTCCCATCGGGGCAACCTCAATCGTCGATCTGGGCCCAGGCAGCAAATAGCGTTTCCCGGGCATCGGCCAGGGTCTGATAGGGATCCTGCCCCTCCGGCGTCCGGATCTCCAGGGACATGACGGTGTTTCGAGAAAGGAGTCTACTCTGTCGGGCAGCAGCAAGGAATTCTGACAGCTCCCTTTGACCGTAGACGCCCCCGTGGATCCCGAAGGGCGGGTGCCGGTCCCCGTAGAAAGGGTTGGCCTGATCACCGACGACGGTATTCCCGAGGTGAACCTGGTACACGATATCCCTGGCCAAAGTCAGCGCCTCGACCGGATCCTCCTCGAGCTGCGGTGAGTGGGCAATATCGAAAGTCAGACCGATGTTGTCGCATCCGGCACGAACGGCCTCCAGGGCGGCAATGGCCTCCCGGATGGGGCCGAGAAGCTGCCGGTGATGAAAGGAACGGTCCATCTGCTCAACCGTGACCACCAGCTTGCCGCCCGATGCCCTGGCTGCATAGCCGCAGATGTCGCTGAGGGACTCAATCAGGGCATAATAGGCCATTCTGCGGTCCTGGGGGCCACAATCCTCCCCGGAGGGAAAAAGGCAGGCCTCTGCATCCACCTCACAAGACAGATCTACAATCTTTTTGGCCATGGCCACCGAGGCCGCGAGCCTGTCAGGATCGGTGCAGCACAGGCTGAAACCCCCACCGTTCATGGCACCACCGCCGTTGACCACAATCACCCGGAATGGGTCGAGGGCTGATCCCAGTTCACAAAGCTCGCCCGATGAAAGACCCTCGACATACCCGATCTCAATCGCCTGGAACCGCTCATCCTCGCTGATCGCCTCCAGGCTCTCGTAGAATTCGGGAGCCGGCGGCCTGAAGCGTTCTCCAAAGAAGCTGTGGTGAACCGTTCCGAGGGTGCTCTCCTTTTCAAGCAACGGATTTCACGTCCTTTCCGCCAATCACGACTCCCTGTCCTTCACGACGGGTCTGCTGGTGACAGGAGCTGGACCGCCCTCTCCGTGTTGAAAACGCCACACGGGCACAGCCGGCTCATCTGTTCTGCCGCCTCCTCCCGGCTGACCCTTCCCTGGGCAACCGCTTCCTTCATCTCGGATACCAGGTTCGGCGATATCTGGTGATGACCGCACATGGTCGTCAATTCCAGGACATCTTCAGGCGGGAGCAGTTCGGTCCTTCCCCAGACCCCCAGGGACAGGTTCACAGAGTGCGGGGAAAGATCCACCTGTTCACAGGCGTCAAAGACCTCGTCGGTCAATCCGCTGATCACAACGGAGAGCCCGGTGTCCATCTGCCGGATCCTGCGGATGAACTCCACCACGGTCTCCTTATCGGTGAAGACACCCCGCAGCCGGGAGCTCTCGCTCAAATTCGCCCGGATCTTCTCCACGGGTGTGCTCCGCGCAGACCCCGTCCGGACATCTCCCCAGTTCCGGGATCCCAATGAAACCACCAGTTCGATCACCTGCGAGTACTTCCCGGGCAGATCGTCATCATTGACGCCGCGCGTCGGATAGACCTGCCAGACGTAGTCACTACAGAGCGATTCAATGTCTCCGGTCCGGTGCAATGTATGGGTCAGCGGTCACACCTCCCTTTCCTCGAACAGAGGCCTGCCCAGTCCCAGGTTCACTTTACTGTTTGGACGGACGGGTATGCCGAGCTCTTCCAGGGTCCCAGTGACGGGGATCCGGCCATCCCCATCCACCCGGGTGATCAGACCGACACTGAAAACCGTATCCACTTCGCCTGCAGCCTTTTTGAGGGCCCCGAGGACGGGTTCGATCATGTCCACCGGAGCGACGAATTCGACAAGCGTCGACAACACCCTCTCGCCCTTCACTTCATCCCTCACCAGCCCCCGCTCAGGATCGGAAAGGAGAGTCATCATCGGGTTGTCCCTCTGGAACTTCACCCCAAGGCGGGACAGGGCTGTGGTCACTTTCTCCAGATCGGCCAGGGAGGCGGAAACACCGGGTCTTCCGAGCTCAACACAAAAACCCACCTGCCCCAGGCCGACCCGTCCCGTCACATCGTTGGTCTTGACCTCCTCCGTCCCCCGGCCCGGTAGACCCGTTGCCTTCACCATGGTGGGATCACTAATCCGACGAACACTCCGCGGGTCATGCTCTTCGATCTCGGTCGCACGGATCGATCCGGTCGGACACACTGAAAAACGCACACACAAACGACACTCCACACAGAGATCCGCGTCCACCTTCGCCGCACCCTCGCCCAGCGAAATGGCGCCAACGGTGCAGAAAGGTAGGCACTCTCCGCACCCTGTGCAGGTATCCTGCACAATCTCGACAACCACGTTATCACTCCTCACCGGTTCCACGTATCATGCATCCTGCTCATGACAGCTCACTCTCGATGGCATGGTGCTTCTGCAACTCGTAACGATCACTTCTCTTTGGTGATGAACACATCCTTCCCCATCGCCCTAAATGGTCTTTTCGTCGAAACGCCCCAACCCCGCCGGACTTGCCGGGTCACGGTCCTGGGGGATC
>PXCI01000308.1 GCA_003566675.1 Clostridia bacterium | reverse complement strand
GGGTCGTTTCAGATGGGAGGTGCGTGGTCCACCCCAGTGAGTAAGGGCAAACCGACTCCCAGGATGGCCAGTGATCACGGCCGAGAAGCGTACAATGGTGGAGAACAGGCGTCAGGATTCGCCTGTAGCTCCCATGAACTGTATCATGCCCGCACCGTACACTTCATTCGGTCGTTCAATGAAGCCGAACTTGGTGTAGAAAGCCTCTGTGCCCACAGCAGCCAATAAGCAAACCATGGTGCCGTCGGGATATTCCTCTTCTATGTGGTTCATGATCTCATCCATGATGATCGTGCCGATGCCTGATCCCTGGTGTTCTGGCTTGACGATGACATCCTGAATATACAGTGTGAAGGCACCGTCACCAATGATTCTCCCATGCCCAACGACCTCTTCTCCTTTCTGTACGCATAATGAAAATAGCGAGTTCTTCAGCCCGGTTGCCACCACGTCCTTTTCTATGTAACTCCAACCAGCCCACCGTCTCATCTCCATGTACTCTTCAGCAGATGCTGGTCTCCGTAAGATGCGCACATCACACATATTGCTCCCTCTCCATCAGGTAGTAGCACCTCAGGGGCTCCAGGTTTCAGGAGGGTTATCCCGAACAGGCCCCTACGATTCTATCCAGGAAGGTGACATGCTCTTCCTCGCCGAAGCCCGGGCTTTCGACCACGACCAGGCTGAGACTTGGACAAACCCAGATGCGCTGGTTCCCGGCCCCCCTGGCAGCAAAGGAATCTCTTGGGAGACCTGGCCACATCTTTCCATGATCGTTGGTCCAGAACCCATATCCATACTTCCATTGTTGTTCGGGGCAATGGTCGCGAATATCTCGAGCTGTACGAGTTGCCTCCCGCATCCATGCCTCGGGAATGAGCTGTGTACCACGCCAGCTACCCCAATTGCACCACAGCCAACCCAGCCGAGCCATGTCCAGGGCAGACGTCTCAACGCCGTCCCTGTGATCAAAGATCTCCTGCCGCGCTCCTGGCTGTGAATCGAAACTGGCCTTGTAGTACCCCCATCTTGCTCCTATTGGCGAACGCAACCACGTATCGATCAGGGGTCTGAGTCCAGGAGAACCCTCGGGTTTGCGGATGTCATAGTAGCCGTAAGCTTTGGCAATTGCATGCTGTAGAATGGTCATTCCGAAAGTCTGATAGTGGAACACTTCCCCGGGGGTTTCATTGGGTTTCATGTAGCCTGAAGTGTTCGAGATTAACTGACGCATCGTAATGGCGTGATCCTTTTCGCGTACGTACCGACCTTCCTTGGGGCCCTTTCCTTCGGGTACCATCATGGCCTCAGGGTAGTAGTCGATGACCTTCGCATCGGCCGAGGAGATCCTGCCTTCCCTGATGGCGATACCGAGCACACAGGAAAGAATGGATTTGTTTGCGGAGGCCAGGGGCAGCCTGGCGTTGCTGGCAACATCGCGGCTCCACTCTGCAACGATCCTGCCGTAGCGGATCACCACTACCCTGTAAGGGTCGTTACTGCCGGCATCCTGGAAACATTTCTTTGCACGGTTGAGTCGTTCGGGGTCCACACCCGCATCAGCAGCTTCGAGTCTCTCCCAATACCTACCAGGATACGTGCAAGCCATGTTAGCACTTCCTTTCCCCAATCCCTGTGCCCTGGATTTCCACCACCCCTCCCAGATGGCATCAGCAACTGCGACATGGGGGCAGACACTGTCTCAGGGCAATGCATCGATCCGATCATCCGACGCTCACAGGTGACTTGACTGGAGACGGTACGCCTCACATTATGAACCCACCTGTCTGTGTCAATAACACCTGGGTCAACGATTCCATAAGTAAGATCAACTGGCAAGTCTACAGGCTGGTGAATCCCCTGTAAGGACCTCAAAGATAGGATCATCCATCGGATCAAGCCCCCGTGTTCACCCGTTGCGCCTGCCCAGGATTCAGTTGGTTGATGGGTGCAGGTGCTCCTGGATACCCGGCATCGGGGGCCAGGCACAACCTTTGGTTTCCAGTCCTTGTAGGGTCGGATCGAGACACCGCCAGTTGTTGGCTAGTTCAAGCCGCTTTTGGGAACGGTGCTGTGTGAGTGCAGGAAGGAAAACACATGGCAAAGGAGAAAGCGAGAAGAGTACAGTCGGATCCACCAGGCGCGTCGGGCCGGCGGAACATCAGCAGCGAATGCCTGCGCCGACACATGAACCCGGTGATTGTACAGGGATGCCAAACGCTATCTATGTGGGGGGTTGAGCGTGACAGAGAGGCTGTATTATGAAGATCCATCCCTTTTTGCTTTTGAGGCGGAGGTGATGGACCTGGTAACTGTGGGCAACTCTGTGGGTGTCATCCTGAACCGCACGGCCTTCTACCCTGAAGGTGGTGGGCAGCCGGGCGATCGTGGTACGGTCGGGAAGGCGAAAGTCCATGACACCACTCTGTCGCCGGAGGGCGAGATCATCCACTGGGTTGAGGCGGGATCCCAGGTGCCCGACATTGGCACGAGCATTGTAGGTAAGGTGAACGAGATACGAAGGCGGGATCACTGCCAGCAGCACAGCGCGCAGCACCTATTGAGCCAGGCCTTTGCCCGGCTCTTCGGCTGGGAAACCGTGAGTTTCCACCTCGGCAGTGCGACCTCGACCATCGATCTCGATGTTGCGGAGGCGGAATGGGACGAACTGCTTCGGGCTGAGAATCTTGCGAATTCCGTCGTCTTCAACAACGAGCCCTGCCAGACGACCATTTACCATCGAAAAGAGGATTTGCCCATCTCGTTGCGCCTAGCTGGCAATGCAGATGATGGTCTGCCCGTTGCCACGACGCTTCGTGTTGTCTCCTTCGGGGATTACGATGCCACCCTCTGTGGGGGCACTCATGTTTCCGCGAGCGGTGAGATCGGTCTGGTTAAGATTCTAAGCACGGAGAAATCTCGCGGCAGCCTGCGCCTGCATTTCGCAGCAGGTGAGCGGGCAGCCTCACAGTTTGAAAGGTACCGGAGCGTCCTATCGGAACTCTGCAAACTCCATACCACCGGTCGGGCGGATATCATCGATGCCGCAGAGAGGACCCTGGTGGACAATCGAAGGATGCATAGGGAGATACGACGACTGCGATCAGAGCTTGGCGCTCTACATGCCGACCATTTGAAGCATGAGGCCATCGCGTTGCCTGGCGGGGTCCGGCTGGTTGTGGCCTCCGTGGAGGGCGATGCATCCTACCTGCAGCACCTGGTCAGCAAGGTGGGGGATGATGCCATCGTATTGCTTGCCGGCACAGAAGGTGGCAATGCCCACTTCGTCTTCTGCTGTCCGCAGGAACTGGACCTGGATTGCGCAGGCCTCCTCAGGACCTGCCTGGACCCTTACGGTGGAGGGGGAGGTGGGAGTTCATGCAGGGCGCAGGGCGGTGGTATTTCGGCTGAGAAGGCACCTACTGTGCTGCGCCGGGCCGAGGAAGAGGTCACGAAGGGGCTCCGATGATCATGGGACTTTTCCGTCCACTGCCGTGATTGTCGGCAGGCAGCGTAACGGCACAGGTTCAACGGACCTTTCGGAATGTGCAGGAGGGGGTTGAGCGGATAAGCATGATCCATAGTGGACGCCTCGTACGTACCCTGGCCCACCAGGGAGGTTCCGCCGATCCCTTATAAAGCGAAGTGGTGTTCAGATTTGCTAAGAGAACGGATGCACCTTGCTCGACATGGGCAGGGTGAGCACGCCCAAAGACCTCCTAACGCTCATCTGCAAAGGGTTAAGGAATCTCCAGGAAATCCATCACAGGCTCCAGTTGGCCGAGACTAAGTGACCCCTCGATCCTGCTTTCGTTCCAGTAGGTTTCGCTGGCTGTAGATGACCACCAGGACCAGGGCGATACACCCGGAAGCCAGGTAGAAGGGCGCCGTGGGGCCAACCAGCTGAACACTCAACCCAAAGGCGACCGGCCCGACAGTGTCCACGGTCCGGTTGAGGGAGAACCTCATGCCCAGTGCAAAGACCCGGTCCTGGTCTGTGCTTCCCTCGGTAAGTGTGACCAGGCTTATGGGGATCATCAGGCCAAAGGCGCCGCCCAGGATCGCCGAGACCAGGATGAAGGACAGGGTCCCGGTCAGAACGGGGATGGCGACAAGGCACATGATGGCCACCAGTGAAGCCCCCACAAACACCCAGGCTCGACCCACTTTCCTTTCCAGGTAGGCCAGAGTCAGCGGTGTTCCCAGCTGTCCCAGCCCTCGAAAGGACAGGAATAGCCCGACAATCTGAGCGCCGAATCCAAGGTGGGCGAGGTGAAGCGGGTAGAAGGATAAAGACAGGGATAGGATGGTTATGGCCGCCACGACCATCAGAAGTCCCATGACGCATTGCGGAGAAGAGAGAACCCTGCGTACTCTGGACAAAGACACTCTGGTATTGCTCGGCTGGGTGATCGTTTCTTTTCGAAAGCTGAGGCTAACCCCCCAGGTGCCCAGTCCCACCAGGCATATGAGCAAAAAGGCTGATGGGTAGCCCACCAGCCGAGCCAGGGTTCCTCCCAGGCTCGGCCCGATGATGTCCGCCAGGGCGAAGGAACCGACCAGGAGCGAAAAGTTTCTCGCCACCTCCCGGGGGCCGCTCACCTGGTAGACGTAGGATTGGGCCGCGATGACCACCATCATGCTGGAGGCGCCGCTGATCATGTGACCGATTGAAATCAGTGCCAGGTTCTCGGTCAGACCGAGGGCCAGGCAGCCCATGACCACCATACCCGTGCCAAGCATGAAGAGCTGCCTCACGAGCATGAGACCGATGATCCGGGAAGCCCATAGGGAAAGAAGTGCTGGCACGACCGAATAGGCGGCCAGGGTGAACCCCACGACCATGGGCTCAACGTCCAGTGAATCAAGGTATAGGGGGACCAGCGGCCGGTACATCAGTACCATGGTCGAGTGACACAGGACAAACAGCATGATCTTGAGCATGGGCCTGGGCGGCAAGTCAACACCTCTAACGTGTTCATAGAGCCAGGGTTCACCTACTCTTTCAACATTGGACACCAGCTTCCTCTCTCCGAGCACCGCATCGGCTGCTTGCACTAAAGTTCCGGCTCATCGCCGCTTTTGCGCTGCTTTCATAATTGATGGCAGTTGCGATGCCCTACTGGCTATGTCCTTGGGTTGCTCCTGTCACTGTCCACACATAATACTTCTTGGGATTGGCTGGGCGGGGTATACTATTGTGGCGGATGGGGGTATCAGTATGAAGCAGGAAGCGGCGGGTAGGATCGTTCTGGGACTCGCACTGATCGTGTCTGGGTCGGCATACCTGCTGATCCGCGTGGGATACATCTGGGTTCACGATTACCTGCGCATATACTGGCCCGTGATCTTCGTTGCCCTGGGCGTGGAGATCGTGTGGCGCCAGTGGAGGGCGGACCGGTCTGATGACCAGGTGAGGGTCAGCATCGACATGCTGTCTCTTTTTGGGATCGGGGCCATTTCCGCGTTGGTCTGGGGTGTCGGGTCCATGATCAGCAACATGATGCCCTGGTGATTAACGGAGGGGAGACGGATAGCGTGAGAAAAGATGAGATTACCGTTGAAGATGTGATGCTTCACAGGGTTGATCGGTATCGGTTTGGAGAGGGCAGCCCGCGGGTGCTGATCACGGGCGGTCTGCACGGCGGGGAGACCACCGGACAATACGCAGCCTACCGGATGATCGACGAGCTGAAGAAGCGGGATCTTGCTGGAGAAGTCACCATCATGCCCAGGTGCAACCCGGCCGCCTTTCGTGGTATGCGGCGTTCATCGCCCTACGATGAGCAGGACATGAACCGGATTTTTCCCGGTCGGACCGACGGCACCTCCACGGAGGCCCTGGCGAGCCAGATCTGGGACATCGCCCAGGACATGGACTACATCGTTGATCTGCACTGCTGCGGCCTATACGGGACCTCCTACACCCTGGCCCAGTACGAGGACTACGATTTTTCCCGGGACCTGGCTAAGAAGATCGACATCCCCCTGGTGGTGCAGTCTGCCGGAGCCCGGGGACAGCTGTTTGTCGAGGCGGCCTTGAAGGGAATACCCTCGGTGATCATCGAACTGCCGGGGGGTGGGCGGACAGGGATCGTCGATCTTGGCGCGGGCGAGGAGACGGTCAGTGCTCTTGTCAACATGCTCGCCCTCCTGGGCGTCTTTCCCGACGAGGAGGGCAGGGAGCCGGATCCGGTTTTCACGGGGAAGCTCCGGAGGGTCCGGTGTGCGGCCGATGGACTCTTTCTCCCCCGGATCGCGCCGGGCAAACCCTTTGAGGAAGGGCAGGTGCTGGGAGCCCTCACCGGCGAGCAACTGTCGGTGGATTTCCCCGGGCATGCCATGATCGTCAGACCCCCGGGATACGTGTTTCGCGGGGCCACGGTCCTGGTCCTGGCCCCTGGTTCCTAGGGTGGGTCCCCTTCGGGTCGCCGTGCTTGGCTGCGGCAACTCCCTGGCCGGTGATGATGCCGTGGGACTGGAGGTGCTGGCCGACCTGGCGCGATGCTGTGCGGAGGACAGATGGCCGGGCCTGGAGGTTGAACTGATCGAGGTGGGGACGGGTGGGCTGGATGTGATCGAGCACATCTTAGACCGTGATCGGGTTATCATCGTCGACGCCGTATTGGCGGGACGACACAGGGGCGATGTAGTGGAGCTGCCCCCCGGGGCGATGCCGGAACCGGACCAGGTGCCCTTTTCCCTGCACGGCATCAACGCTGCGGATGCCGTGGCCATGGCCCGGAAGCTGTATCCGGGCCGCATGCCGGACCCTGTGCAGGTGGTGGGGGTGGAGATCGGCGAGCGCCCGAAACCCTTCGTCCAGGAGATGTCAGGGGAGGTTCGGGATGCCGTCGGGCCGGCATGTCGATGCATCTTGGACAGGCTGGGCGACTGGTCCGAGGAGGTTTCTTCCCTGGATGCATGAGTTTTCTCTGATGCGCGAGGTCCTGAGCATGCTGCACAGAAGTGCTGCCGAGGAGGGAATCTCACGCATTGAGTCGGTTTGCATGAAGGTCGGGGTCATGAGCTGCGCCTTCGCTCCGGCCCTGGAGACCGCCTTCGAGGTGCTGTCCGGGGGTGACCCGCTCCTGGAAGGGGCCCGCCTCCAGGTGCTCGAGCAGGGGGTCGTAGTTCGGTGCCGGCAGTGTTGGTGGGAGGGAGAGACGGAGCCGTACGAGCTTCTTTGTGGGCAGTGCGGCGGGGGCGAGGTCCACGTGATCCGTGGAGAGGCGCTCACCGTTGATTCCTATGAAGGAAGGAAGTGCCCAGATGGTCACCGTCAAACTGATGGAGAACGTGATGAAGGCCAATGAGGCGGCCGCCGAGGCCAACGCCCGCCGGATGGAGGAGGCGGGGATCTTCGCCGTAGACATGATGAGCTCCCCCGGTTCCGGCAAGACGACAATCCTGGAGCGAACCCTGGACGCCCTGGGAGGCGAGCTCAGGACGGCTGTGATCGAGGGCGACCTATACACCAGCCGGGATGCGGAGAGGGTTGAGGCCCGGGGTGCCCAGGTGGTGCAGATCAACACGGGGGGCGCCTGTCACCTGGATGCGAAGGTGGTTCAGCAGGCCCTCGAGTCCATGGATCTGCAGGGCCATGATCTTCTGTTTATCGAGAACGTCGGCAACCTGATCTGCCCTGCTGGATACCGACTGGGGGAGTCGGAGCGTGTCATGGTCCTGAGCGTGACCGAGGGAGTCGACAAGCCGGAGAAGTATCCGGCGATGTTCCGGAGCTGTTCAGTGGCCCTGGTGAACAAGATTGACCTCCTGGAGGTCCTGGAGATGGACATCCGGGAGGTCGCAGATGAAATACGAAGGGTAAATCCCAGGATGAAGATTCTCCCGGTGAGTGCTCGCACCGGCGAGGGCATGGAGGCATGGTATGAGTGGCTCAGAGTGGAAGTGAGGCGGACCAGGAAATCGGCGGTGAGGGCATAGGGGGGGCTGCGGCTCGGCAGATTGCCGTCCGGGGCATCGTTCAGGGGGTGGGTTTTCGTCCCCACACGGCAGCCCTTGCCAAAAAACACCGCCTCAGCGGTTGGGTTCTCAACGCCAAGGCGGGAGTGAACATCCACATCGAGGGGCCCGGGCGAAGCCTGGAGGCGTTCGCACGGGACCTGGTGGAGTCCGCACCCCGAATGGCCGTGATCACCGATGTCGGGACGGAGGAGGTCCCGGTCGAGGGTCTGTCTGGTTTCCAGATCAGAAGCAGCGATGGTGCGGGCGCAAGGGAACTGCTCATCTCTCCCGACGTGTCGACCTGCCCCGACTGCATCCGGGAGGTCCTCGACCCCCTGGACCGTCATTACCGTTATCCTTTCACCAACTGCACCAACTGCGGCCCGCGTTTCACGATCATAAACGGCCTGCCTTACGACCGGCCCATGACCTCAATGGCCGGTTTCCCCATGTGTGCCGAATGCACAGACGAATACAAAGATGCCAGGGACCGGCGGTTCCACGCGCAGCCGGTGGCGTGTCCCCGCTGCGGGCCCCGGGTGTGGCTCGAGGATGCTGGGGGGCGGGTTCTCGAGGAGGGTGATGATGTGTGGGAGCACCTGCACGGGATCTTGAGCCGGGGCCGCCGGGTGGCTGTGAAGGGCATCGGGGGTTTTCACATCGTCTGTTCGGCGTCCCATGAGGTAGCGGTGGCCGGGCTGAGGCAGGCAAAGAACCGTCCGGCCAGGCCGCTGGCGATCATGGTGCGAGACCTGGGTGTGGCCAGGGAGATCTGCCACATCACAGCGGTGGAGGAGGAGCTTCTCGCCTCGCCCTGGGCTCCGATCGTGGTCCTGCCCCGCAAGGAGGATCCCGGCATTTACCTGGCGCCGAACCTCGCCCCGGGGATGGGATCCCTGGGGGTGATGCTCCCGTATACTCCCCTGCACATCCTGCTTCTCGAGGGAGAATTGAACGCCCTGGTGATGACCAGTGGGAATCGCCGGGGCCTTCCCCTGGTCACCGAAAACGCTGCAGCGCGGCGGGAGCTGGGGAAGATGGTGGACGGTTTCCTCATGCATGACCGTCCCATTACCCGGCGGTGCGATGATTCGGTGGTACGCCGGGTGGATGCCGATGGAGAACTGGGGACCGAGGTGATCCTCCGGCGATCCCGGGGTTATGCCCCCCGCCCGGTGATGCTGGACCCGGAGGTGGCCCGCGACGGCCCGGCTGTTCTGGGCACCGGGGGCGATGAGAAGAACACCTTCTGCCTCCTCACGGGGAAACAGGCCTTCCTCAGCCAGCACATGGGGACGATCCGGTATGAGGAGGCGGTTGAGGATTACCGCCGGTGTCTCGAGGACCTGGGGCGGATCCTGGAGATCGAGCCCGATCGGGTGGCCTGCGACCTTCATCCCCGGTACCGAACAACGGCCCTCGCCCGGGAGCTGTGCCTGCAGTGGGGTCTGCCCCTGGTGCAGGTGCAGCATCATCACGCCCATCACGCGGCCTGCCTGGCGGAAAACGGCTTCAGCGGGAGCGCAATCGGCCTGGTCGCAGACGGCCTGGGCTACGGAGATGACGAGACGCTCTGGGGGATGGAGGTCCTCTATGGGGACATGGGCCGTTTTCGCCGCCTGGTCTCCCTGGAGCCGGTGCCGATGCCGGGGGGCGATCGCTCGGTGCGGCGCCCCCTTCGCATGGCCCTGGCCCACCTCTGGACGTTCCTGGGGGAGGAGGCGGCGGACGAGGTCCTTCGGCGCTTCCCGGAGGAGGCCGAGGACCTCGGTGTAGCCCTGGTGCAGATGAGGCGAGGGATGAACGCCCCCCTGACCTCCAGCTGCGGCCGGCTTTTCGACGCGGTCTCGGCGATCCTCGGCCTCTGCCAACGGGCCCACTACAGCGGGGAACCGGCTGTCCGGCTGTCCGAGATGGCCGGCTGGGGCGATGAGCCCTTTCCCTTCTCTTTAAACAGGGAAGGCGATCTTCATCGCTGGGACCTGGTGCAGATGTGGGAGGCTCTCCTCGGTCGCCTCAGCAAGGGAGACTGTGCTGTGGAGGTCGCCTCGGCCTTTCAGCGGACCGTGGGGGAGATGCTGCTCCAGGGAGCCCGGTTGAGCCGTGAAATGACCGGTTGCGATGTGGTAGCATTGAGTGGTGGAGTCTTTCAGAATCCGACCCTTTTGGGCAGGGTCAGAGCATCCCTCATCGAGGAGGGATTTACCGCTTTGATCCCCGCCGAGGCCCCCCCCAACGATGGGGGTCTGAGTCTGGGCCAGGCGATGGTTGCCCGATGGAGAACATAGGAGGTCATTCGCATGTGCCTGGCGGTTCCGGCCAGGGTGATGGCCATACAGGGACGTACGGCCCGGGTCGACCTGGAGGGAAATGAAAGGGATTGTTCTATTGACGTCGTTCCGGAGGTTGAGGTCGGCGATTACGTGCTGATGCATGCCGGCTATGCCATGCAGATTATCCGTGACGAAGACGCCGAAGAGACCCTGAGACTCTTGAGGGAGGCCTGCCGTGCAGAGGACCCTGACGGGCTTTCGAGATCCTCATCTGGGGCGGAAGATCCTGCGAACGATCCGGCGCCGGGTTGAGGAGCTGGGGCGGCCCTTGCGGTTGATGGAGGTCTGCGGGACCCACACGATGGCCTTCAGCGCCAGCGGTCTTCGCGATCTTCTGCGGGGCCATGTGGATCTTTGCAGTGGTCCCGGCTGCCCGGTGTGTGTGACCACGACCCGCGACATTGACCGGATGATTGCCCTGGCCCGCCGTCCCGAGCTGACCCTTTGCACCTTTGGCGATATGATGCGGGTTCCCGGGTCCCAATCCTCGCTTTCGCAGGAAAAGGCCGCCGGCGCTGATATCCGCGCCCTCTACTCGCCCCTGGATGCCCTGCAGGTGGCTCGGGAGGTTCCCGCCCGAACCGTCGTCTTTCTGGGTGTCGGTTTCGAGACCACGATCCCGGTGGTGGGGTTGGCCCTCGGACGGGCCATCGAGGAGGGGCTGGGTAATTTCCGGGTGCTGTCCGCACAGAAGCGCCTCGTGCCTGCGCTCAGGGCCCTTCTTTCCTATGCAGAATTATCCCTCGACGGCCTGATCCTGCCCGGGCATGTGGCGGCGGTGACCGGGAGTCGAAGCCTCGACTTCGTCGCCGGGGATTTCGGGGTGCCGGCGGTCGTGACCGGATTTGAGCCCCTGGATCTCCTGCACGGCGTGGACCTGTTGACGGATATGATCGCCGGGGAACGGGCCGCCGTGGGCAATGCCTATCCCCGTGCCGTCCGCGAGGAGGGAAACCCGGAGGCCAGGCGGGTTATTCATCGGTTCTTCATCCGCCAGGATGCCAGCTGGCGCGGCCTGGGTAACATACCGGCAAGCGGCCTGGGAATCAGGGATTCCTTCCGCCACATGGACGCCGATCCCCTGGTCCCCGAGGCCGATCTGCCCCCGGATGAAGAGCCGGAGGGATGCATGTGCGCCGTGGTTCTCCGCGGCGGAGCCCTCCCGGTGGCGTGTCCCCTCTTTGACACAGCCTGCGATCCATCCCATCCCATAGGGCCCTGCATGGTCTCCGGTGAGGGAGCCTGTGCGGTCTACTATCATTTCCACCGGGAGGAGGGCGCCGATGACGATTGATCCTGATGACCGCGTGGAGCTGGTCCACGGGGACGGGGGGCGGGCATCTGCGGAGTTGATCGAGGGGGTTTTTCTGCCGCTGCTGGGCAACGAATACCTGGACTCCCGAGATGACGCTGCCCTTCTGAGAGTGCCCGGGGGTGACGGCCCCCTGGTGTTTACCACGGACAGTTTCGTGGTCTCTCCCCTGGAGTTTCCCGGGGGCGACATCGGGGAGCTGGCGGTCTACGGGACGGCAAATGACCTGGCGGTTTGTGGGGCCGAGCCGTTGTGGCTCAGTGCCGGTTTCATCCTGGAAGAGGGGCTGTCCCTGCAGGTCCTGCGCAGGGTGGCCGGGTCCATGGCCCGCGCCCTGGAGGAAGTTGGTGTGAAACTTGTTGCCTGCGATACCAAGGTGGTGGAGCGGGGTCACGGAGACGGCATCTACATCAACACATCGGGGATCGGGAGGGCCCTGCCTGCAGTGAACCTGGCCCTGGAAAGGGTCACTCCTGGAGATGCGGTCCTGGTCTCTGGGCATGTGGGTGATCACGGGGTGGCAGTTCTCGCGGCGCGAGAGGGGATGGCCTTTTCCACCCCGGTTGAAAGCGATTGCGCCTCGCTGTGGAGCATGATCCGGAAGCTGCTCGGCGCCCTGGGGGATCGGGTCCGATTCATGCGTGACCCGACCCGGGGCGGTTTGGCCACTGTTCTCAAGGAAATGGCCCTCGGGGCCCGATGCGACGTGATTCTCGAGGAAGGGGAGATCCCGGTGCGACGTGAGGTGGCGGCGGCGGCCCAGATGCTGGGCCTTGACCCGCTGTACCTTGCCAACGAGGGGAAGCTGGTCCTTGTTGTGCAGGGCGATGCGGCCGGGGAGGCTCTCGAGATCCTTCGCGGGGAACCCCATGGGGGGGAGGCCGCGGTCATTGGGCGGGTCAGGCCGGGCCGGGGCCTGGTGCACCTGGTCACGCCCCTGGGAGGTACGCGGCGCCTGGGACTGCTGGTGGGGGAGCCACTGCCGAGAATATGTTGAGGGGGTATGGTATCCATGCGTGTCGGTGTTGTGCAGATGGACGTGGTTACGGGCGATACCCGTGCCAACCTGGAAACCGCCCTTCGGGGCATCGGGGAGGCGGCCGAAGCCGGGGCTGAGGTGGTGCTGCTTCCCGAATTGTGGACTGCCGGCTACGTGTGGCTGGCAGGAGCAGACTACCGGGGTCCGCGGGAAGCCCTGCACGTGGCCGAGGATGTGGCCACGGAGGAGGTCCTGTCGGCGCTGGGGGAGCGTGCTAAGAAGACGGGGATCTGGCTTGTGGCCGGCTCCCTGCCGGAGCTCACCGAAGAAGGGGTCCGCAACACCACCCCGGTGATCGACGCGAGGGGAGAGGTGGTTCACCAATACAGCAAGGTCCACCTGATTGACCTGATGAAGGAGCCAGACCATCTCGTTGCCGGGGATCGATGCGAGACCTTTGCGCTCGGTCCGTGGCGCGCCGGCGTGATGATCTGCTACGACCTGCGCTTCCCCGAGCTGGCCCGGGGCCTGGCGGTCGATGGGGCCGGGCTGATTTTTCTTCCCGCCCAGTGGCCGGAGCCGCGGATTGATCACTGGAAGACACTGGTGCGGGCCCGGGCTATCGAGAACCAGTGTTACATCGTGGCCTGCAACCGGGTTGGGATCGGGGGGGCGGACCGCTTTCCTGGAGAATCGATGATCGTTGATCCGGTTGGGAAGGTCCTCGCCCGGGGAGGTGAAGGGCCCTGCGTGTTGACGGTGCAGATCGACGTGAACGTGGTTCGAAAGACGAGGGAGTTTCTGCCCTGTCTCGAGGATCGCAGGCCCGAAATATACGGCCAGTGATGGTCAGTGCGTGCCTGCTGGGAGTCCCCTGCGCCTATGATGGGCGTGACCGCCGGGATGATCGGCTGGTCGAGATCCTGGATGCGGGTCCGGTTCTCCCCGTCTGCCCAGAGCAGCTGGGTGGCCTGCCGACCCCGCGAACCCCGGCGGAGATCACCGGGGGAAGTGGGGCAGAGGTCCTGGAGGGAAGGGCGCAGGTCCTGACGGCCTCTGGGGAAGATGTGACGCAGCAGTATCTGCGCGGTGCCTCCAGGGTCTGCCGCCTGGCGGAGAGAGCGGGCTGTTCGAGGGCCGTGTTGAAGCCCCGGAGCCCGGCGTGCGGCCCCGACGGCCACTACGATGGGACCTTCACCTCCACGCTGATCAAGGGGATGGGAGTGGTGGCCCAGGCACTGTCGGAGAGAGGGGTTTCGGTCTCGACACCGAAGGATTATCAGGAGCGAGCAACCGAGGGGAAGTGAGGTGGGGCCTGTGCCTGACAGACCGGGCGAGAAGATTGATTTGGACAGGCTGATTGAACAGTACACGAAGGCGATTCGGAGGCAGCCGCGCAACGGCGATCTGCACCATGACCTCGGATTGGCCTACATGGAAAAAGGAGACGCAAAGAAGGCCGCAGGGGCCTTCTCGGAGGCCCTGAAGATACAGCCAGATATGGTCAACGCGCGCCATTTTCTAGCTGTGGCGCAGGCGGAGATGGGAGAGATGGAGGCGGCACAGCAGCAATGGGAACGCGTGATCGCCGAGGAGCCAGAGCACGCAATGGCACTGTATTTTCTCGGCTGGATCTACACCGCGCGGGGCGAGTGGGAGCGGGCCATAGAGCATCTGCAGCGATCGCAGGAATTGAATCCGGAGCAGCCACTGGTCTACCAGGTCTTGGCCGAGGCCTACATGGGAGGGGGTAAGACCGGGGAGGCGATTGAAACCTGGAAGAAGGCCCTGGAGATGAACCCCCGCGACCTCAAGGCGAGGCACAACCTTGGGGCGGTCCTCTATGATTCGGGCTTCTATGATCAGGCCATCCGCCTGGGCAAGCAGACCATCGAGATTGGATCCGAAAGTGCCATCCCGCGGGTGAATGTGGCCCTGGCTTACCTGGCCCAAAACAAGCTGGATGAGGCGGAGCGCTACATGAGGGAAGCCCTGGAAATCGAGCCCGCGGATGTGGATGCCCGGGTCAACCTGGGAGAGATCCTCGCCAGAAACGGTGACCTGGAGGGGGCCCGGGAGGCCTGGTACGAAGTGCTGGAGCAGAGCCCGGACAATCCCGATGCCCACTTCAACCTGGGGCAGGCAGCGCGGTTCATGAAAGACTATGATGGGGCCCTGCAGCACTGGGAACAGGCCCTGGAGTCGGTCAGTGAGATGCCCGACGAGATGGTCACCCCCTACCGGGAACAGCTGCGGGCCAATCGGGCTCTGGTCTTTGTTGATCAGGGCATGTACGATGAGGCTGTGAGGGAGTGTCTCATCAGCGCGGAGGACAATCCCTCGGAACCCATGAACTGGAACCGGGTCGCGGGAGTGTGTATTGCTGCCGGCTGGCTCGACCGGGCGAGACAGTACCTGGAGCGGGCCGGGGATAGGGGACATCTCGGAACCCTGTTCATGCGGGGAGCTCTTCTGCTTGCAGAGGGTGACCTTAGCGGCGGTGCTGACTTGTGGAGACAGGTCCTGGAGGCTGAGTCCGCAGCCCCGGCTGCGGTTGCGGCGCAGCTGGAGATGATGTTCACGGGCGAGGACCTGGACCGGGTGATTGACGGCCTGGACGAAGAGGATGAAGAAAGAGTCGGGGCTATGAGGGAGTTTCGCAGCTTCCTCGATGGAGGGCGGTAGAGACCGGTGGAGGTCGTGGCTCTGGTGGGTGCCAGCGGCACGGGAAAGAGCCAGCGCGCGGTGATCGTCGCCAGCGAGCTGGGCACGCCGTATGTCCTGGACGACGGACTTTTCATCACGAACGGCAGGATCCTCGCTGGAAGATCCGCCAAGGCGGAAAGCACCAAGGTGGCGGCGGTTCGCACCGCCATATTCACCGATTCGGACCATGTTCGGAACGTCCAACGGGCGATCCGCAGGGAGGGACCGGAGAAGATCCTCATCCTGGGGACCTCCGAATCCATGATTGATCGGATTGTGACGGCCCTTGGCCTCCCCGATCCTGTTACCTATCTCAGGATCGATGAAGTGGCCTCAGAGAGTGAAATTAACGCGGCTCTGAAGGCCAGAAGGAGGCTGGGACAGCACGTGATCCCGGTCCCGACCCTGGAGGTAAAAAAGACACTAGCCGGGTACATCATCAACCCCCTGCGCCTACTATACAGGGGGGGGCGCCTGCACAGGCCGCTGATGATCGAGAAGTCCCTGGTGCGCCCACCGTTCAGTTCCCTGGGAGGCTTTTTTATGTCTGATCGGGTCATTATGCAGATTGCAGATCATGTTCTCAGGACCATGGAGGGGATCCGGGCTGCCGTTCCTCCGGTTATCACCATGAGAGACGGGCGGATCAACGTGTCGGTTACGTGTGCTGTGGATTCACAGGCTGAGCTGGCGCGGATTCTCCTTGCAACCCAGGAGAAGGTCAAGACGGTGGTGGAGGAGATGACCTCGATCGAGGTCTCTCGTGTCAATCTCTACGTCACCGAGGCCGATCAGACCCGGTGACCAAAGTCTGGAAAGAGGCGATGTGAATGGTGAGGGTAGGGATCAATGGATTTGGACGAATCGGACGCCAGGTGCTGCGGCAGGCCGTAGGGCGGGATGATCTTCAGGTCGTGGCGGTGAACAGCCCGGCCAACCGGGAGATCTACTGCCACCTGTTGCGGCGTGACAGCACCTACGGTGCTTTTCCTCTTCCGGTTGATCTGACCGACGATGGGCTGAGGGTCGGAGACCATGAGATCGTGTTCACCCAGGAGGATGGGCCGGGGACGATCCCGTGGCGTGACGCCCAGGTTGACGTCGTTGTGGAGTCGTCGGGTCGATTCAGGGATGGAGAGGTTGCCCGTCGGCACCTCGGTGATGGGGGGGCCACTAAGGTAGTGATCACAGGCCCGGCGCAGGAGCCTGATCTCACGGTGGTCCTGGGCATCAACGAGACGCTTTATGACCCACAGAAGCACGCCGTGATCTCCAACGCATCATGTACGACCAACTGTCTTGCCCCGGTGGCCCGGGTCATGGATGACCATTTTGGTATTCAATCGGGGTTGATGAACACGGTTCACTCGTACACCACTGACCAGAGGCTCCTTGACTCCTCTCACAAGGATCCCCGGAGGGCACGGGCTGCGGCCGACAATATTGTTCCCACCACGACGGGCGCTGCCGTTGCCGTCGGGGAGGTTCTGCCGATGTTGAAGGGTAAACTGGACGGTTTTGCGGTGCGGGTTCCCACGCTCACGGTTTCACTGCTCGACCTGACGCTGATCCTGGAGAATGAGGCCACCGAAGAGGAGATCGAAGTGGCAATGAGAGAGGCTGCCGGGGGTGACCTCAAGGGCATTCTGGCCGTTTCGGATGACCCTGTGGTCTCATCGGATTTTCGGGGCTGTGAGTTCTCTGCAGTGGTGGATCTGCCTCTGACCCGGGTGGTCGGAGGGAACATGGCCAGAGTGGTGGCCTGGTATGATAACGAGTTGGCCTATTCTACCCGAGTCGTGGATCTGGTCCACTATATAGCCAGTAAGGGGCTTTAGATTACGGCCGGAGGACCGAAGGAGGGTTTCGCGTGGAATTTCTGACTGTCAGGGATGTGTCCGTGGAGGATCGCAGGGTGCTGGTCCGGGTCGACTTCAATGTTCCGCTGTCTGAGAGCGACACGGTGGCCGATGATTCCCGGATCGTGGCCTCCCTGCCGACGATTAAATACCTCCGTGAGCAGGGAGCAAAAGTAATACTGGTCTCCCACCTGGGCAGGCCTGGGGGCCGAAGGGTTCCCGATCTGAGCCTCGCCCCGGTGGTGCGGAGGCTGTCGCAGCTCCTCGAGACCGAGGTGCTGCTCATGGATGAGGTGGTGGGCAGCCGGGTCACCGAGGCCACAGCAGCGATGAAGCCGGGGGACGTGCTCTTTTTGGAGAACGTCCGTTTTGAACCCGGCGAAGCAGAAAACGACAGTCGGCTTGCGCGGCGGCTGGCCGGGTTGGCCGATATTTACGTCAACGATGCCTTCGGGGCCGCGCATCGTGCCCACGCCTCGACTCACGGCGTGGCGGAGTATCTCCCCGGGGTGATGGGACTTCTCTTTGAGAGGGAGATCAGAACCCTGTCTCGCCTGCGGGACGAGCCGGAGCAGCCCTACGTGGCTGTCCTGGGCGGGGCCAAGATCTCCGACAAGCTTCCGGTCTGTCGCCAGATGCTGAGCAAGGTCGATGCCCTGGCCCTCGGCGGGGGGTTGGCCAATACCTTCCTTCTCTGTCTAGGTTACTCGGTGGGCAACAGCCTGGTCGAGCCCGAGATGATTCCCCAGGTTCGGTCGATTATTGCCGAGGCCACAAGGAGAGACGTGGATCTGCTCATGCCCCTGGACGTGGTGGTGGCCAAGACCATCACGCCCTCGGCGGCGACCCGGGTGGTGGACGCAAACCAGGTTCCCCGCGGTTGGGTGATCGTTGACATTGGTCCCCGTACCGTGGCCCGCTACGAGGAGAAACTGAAGTCCGCCAGGATGATCTTCTGGAATGGGCCGATGGGGATTCTTGAGATTCCACGCTTTGCCCGGGGTACGGAGCAGGTGGCGAGGGCCGTGGCCAGCCAGACCGAGGCGGAGACGGTGGTCGGCGGAGGCGAGTCGGTTCAGGCCCTCGGGAAACTGGGTCTGATTGATCGCGTCGATCATGTGTCAACGGCCGGAGGTGCTGCCCTGGAGTTTCTGGCCGGTCGGGAACTGCCGGCCCTGCAGGTCCTGCAGCGGGTCGAACGACGCCGCGCGATGTGGGTCGGTGGCAACTGGAAGATGAACACCCGCAAAAACGAGGCCGTCGGCCTGGCTCAGCAGGTTCGGGACCGATGGGAAGGTACCTCGCCTGAAGTCGTGCTCTTCCCTCCCCATCCCTTCGTCGACGCTGTGGGCAGGGAGATTCGGGGTACGCCGGTTGGCCTGGGTGGACAGGACTGTCACCACAAGGACACCGGCCCCTACACCGGTGGCGTCTCAGCGATCATGCTCCGGTCGGTGGGGGCTCGATATGTGCTGGTGGGGCATTCGGAATGCCGGGAGTTCGACGGGGACACTGATGAGCGAGTGCGGGACAAATTCAGATTGGCCGCGAATGCGGGACTGTCTATTGTTTTGTGCGTGGGTGAGAGCCTGGAGCAGCGGGATTCCGGCGGCCATCTGGACCGGGTCACCGAGCAGCTGGAGATTGCCTTAGATGGAGCCGGGGACTACCCGGGCCGGAAGCTGGTCGTTGCCTACGAGCCGGTGTGGGCCATTGGAACGGGAAGACCCGCGGGTCCCGAGGACGTTGAGATCATGACGTCCCACATCCGTTCGGAACTGGTTCGCCTCCTGGGGTCGGAGGAATCGATGTGGACCCGGGTGGTCTACGGCGGCAGTGTCAATGCTGGCAACGTCGCCGATTTCGTGGGTCTGCCCGATGTGGACGGTGTCCTGGTCGGCGGAGCAAGCCTGCAGGCAGAGGCGTTTGTGGGGATCTGCCGTAAGGTCCAGGAGTGTGACGGTAACAGCGGTGAGAATTGATGGTCAGACGGGTGAGCGGGCCCGTGACGCTTCTGATCCTGGACGGCCTGGGGATTTCTGATGGCGATGGGGCCGACGCGGTGCGCGCGGCCTCGAAGCCGGTCCTATGTGGGCTGTGGAAACGCTTTCCGAGGGCGGTGTTGGAGGCCAGCGGGACCGCCGTTGGCCTTTACCCGGGACAGATGGGCAATTCAAACGTGGGGCATCTGCACCTTGGGGCCGGCCGGGTGATCCTGCACGACGCCCGCCGGATTGACCGGGACATCGAGGAGGGTGTGCTGTTTCGCAACGAGGCACTCCTTGGGATCATGCATCGGGTGCGCAAAAGCGATGGCACGCTACACATCCTGGGCCTGGTATCTGACGGTCAGGTGCACAGCGACCTTGAGCATCTCGGCGCCCTGGTAGAGATGGCCCAACGGGAGCAGGTCCCAGGGGTGGCTGTGCATGCCTTTCTGGATGGGAGGGACGTGCCCCCCTGCAGTGCCCGGAAACACCTGGAACACGTGGAGAGGGATCTGGCGTCCCGGAAGGGTCATCGGGTGGCGACGGTGGCGGGGCGGTACTACGCCATGGATCGGGATAATCGGTGGGATAGGACCTCCTGTGCGGCTGCAGCGATTCTGCGCGGCGAGGGGGGGGAGGCCCGTTCGTCCCTGGAGGCCCTCGAAGAGGCCTACAGCAGGGGTGAGACCGACGAGTTCGTGCGGCCCACGGTGCTGAACGGATACCAGGGTTATCGGCCGGGGGATGCTTTTTTGTTTTTCAATTTCCGAGCGGATCGCGCCAGGCAGATGGTACGGGCCCTGATGGACCCTGGGCTGTCGACCTGTGACGTCGCCCCCCTCGCTCCCCCCGCGGACCTGGTCACCCTGGTACAGTATGGCTGCGAGTTCGACTGTCCCGTCGTCTACGCCCCGGTAGAGATCAACCAGACCCTGGGAGAGCAGGTGAGCCTCGCCGGATACCGGCAGCTTCGACTGGCAGAGACGGAGAAGTACGCCCACGTCACCTACTTTTTCAGCGGCGGACGCGAGGAGGCCTTTCCCGGCGAGGAGCGGATCCTTATCCCCTCACCACCCGTGGCGACTTATGATTTGCAGCCTGAAATGAGCGCCGAAGCAGTGGCTGATGTCCTGGTAGAGCACATCAGCCATGCAGAGTTCGATCTGATCGTTGCGAACCTGGCGAACCTGGATATGGTCGGGCACACCGGTGATTTCGCCGCAGCAGTGCGAGCGGTGGAGACGGTGGACTTCTGCGTGCACCGGGTGGCGGAGGCAACCCTGGAGGCCGGAGGAGCCCTGTTGATCACCGCCGATCACGGAAATGCGGAGCAGATGGTGGATGGCGACGGTGAGCCCCACACGGCCCATACGGCCAATGATGTCCCCTGCATTTTCGTGGCAGAGGGGGACGATTGGGCCCTGCGGGAGAGAGGCTGTCTCACGGATGTGGCCCCCTCGGTTCTGGATCTATTGGGCATCCCCAGGCCAGGAATTATGACAGGGCGCTCTCTTCTGGTTTGAACGAAATGATGGAGGATGTGAAATTCATGAACATTATTGTGGACGTGGCAGCGAGAGAGATCATTGACTCCAGGGGGAATCCAACCCTGGAGGTGGATGTGATCCTGGCAGACGGCACCCGGGGGAGAGCGGCTGTGCCCTCGGGAGCGAGCACCGGTTCGAAGGAGGCCCGGGAACTGAGGGATCACGATCCCGGACGCTATCGAGGTCGGGGTGTACTCCAGGCCGTTGAGGCCGTCCAGGGAGAGATCCGGAGGGCTGTGTGTGGGATGGAAGTGCAGGACCAGGAGGCGATCGACAACCGGTTGCTGGAACTGGACGGGACGCCGGAGAAGGGGCGCCTGGGGGGGAATTCTCTTCTGGCCGTCTCCCTCGCGGCATCGTACGCCGGTTCCGAATACGTTCACACCCCGCTTCACCGCTACCTCGGTGATGCGGAGATGGACCTTCTTCCCACACCCATGATGAACATCCTCAATGGAGGGCAGCACGCGTCCAACAACGTTGACGTGCAGGAATACATGATTGTCCCGGCGGGTGCGGACACCTTCAGGGAGGCTCTGCGCTGGAGCTGTGAGATCTATCACGCGCTGGGAACGCAGCTTTCAGAGAGGGGGCTGCCTCGCAGTGTCGGCGACGAGGGGGGATATGCTCCCGACCTGGTCGATGATGAGGAGGCCCTGGCGTTGATCGTGTCAGCCATTGAGATCGCCGGCTACCGCCCCGGCGAAGAGGTGTGGCTCGCCCTGGACGTGGCCGCCAGTGAGCTGCACTCCGATGGGGAGTATGCCATGCGGGGCCAGAAGCTTTGCGCCCACGAACTTACGGAGGTATACCGCAGGTGGTCTTCGCGTTACCCCCTGATTGCGATTGAGGATGGCATGGCCGAAGACGATTGGGATGGTTGGGAGCATCTGACCCGGGAATTGGGTTCATCGCTACAGCTGGTCGGTGACGACATCTTCGTGACGGACCAGAAACTCCTGGAGCGGGGGCATCGGACGGGGGTGGCCAATGCGATTTTGATCAAGCCCAACCAGATCGGCACGGTCACTGAGACCCTGCAGACCCTCGAATGTGCGCGCAGGGTTGGATACGGCGCCTGCATCTCCCATCGCTCGGGAGAGACGGCCAACACGTTCATTGCCGACCTTGCCGTCGCGTCAGGCTGCGGGCAGATCAAGAGTGGGGCGCCGTGCAGGGTCGACCGGGTGGAGAAGTACAACCAGCTGTTGCGGATTGAGGAGGACCTGGGGCAGCGGGCGCAGTTTGCTGGGTTGCGTCCCTTCATGCTAAAATGATGCGATGCGAGTAACCTAGGGGGTGGTTTGGCTGATCAGTCGAGTGTTGATGGGAGTACATCTGCTGGTAGCTGCGGCATTGATTACGGTGGTGCTGTTGCAGTCGGGCCGCAGTGCAGGCATCTCCGGGGCCATCAGCGGTGCGGGTGAGTCGTTGTTCGGAAGACAGAGCGGAATGGATGAGTTTCTGTCCAAGATCACGACGTACTTGGCAGTAGGTTTCATGGTCCTGTCGGTGACGATTGCGGTTTTGATCTGAGGGAAGGGGAGGTACTGTGGAGCGAGACGAAGCGCTGGCTTTTTTGAAGAAGCACCTCAAGACAAAGAATCTTCTCAAGCATACCTATGCGGTGGAGGCTGTGATGAGAGGCGTGGCTGAGCACCTGGACGAGGATGGAAATCGCTGGGCCCTGGCTGGCCTCATGCACGATATTGATTATGATCAGACGGGCGACGATCCGTCCCTGCACAGCATCCGGGGGGCAGACATGCTCGCCGAGGCCGGCTTCGATGAGGAGATCGTTGATGCGGTCCGCGTACACAACGACTTTCACGGTCTGCCGAGACAGAGCAAGATGGCTAAGGCCCTCTACGCTGTTGACCCGTTGACGGGCCTGATCGTGGCCGCGGCCCTGGTTCATCCGGATCGGACCCTGACCGCCCTCGATGTCGATTTTGTGATGAACCGATACGCAGAGAACTCCTTTGCCCGGGGGGCGCGGCGGGATGCGATTGCTGCCTGCGACGAGCTCGGCATCGAAGTAGAGGAGTTCGTTGGGATCGCCCTGGAGTCGATGCAGGAGATTCGAGGAGATCTCGGCCTCTGAATGGACCGGTGGAAGAGGGATCTCTCCTACCGGTCCTGGGGGAGCAGTGAGAGTCCCCTGGAAGAATCCCCGCTGGATGCGTCTGCTTACCTCCTCACCTGTGTGATTGATCCTGCCTGAAAGGGGAACAAGGGGACGATATGGATGCATTGCCTGTCCTGGCAGCAGTCAGTTACCTTCTCGGCAATCTGAGGGTTGCAGCGGGGTATCGCCGTTCGGGAGCCCGGGAGGTTGATGATCTGGTGGTCAGCCTCGCCCTCGTTGTGGGGGCCATGTTGCTGGGCTACGTTTTTGCGCCCACGGCCGTGACGATGGCTGTTTCCGGGCTCGGGGCCCTGGTCGCCATTCACTTTCCTGTAGGTTCTGTCAAAAGACCGAGTCGCCATGCTGCCCTCGCCTGTTCTGCGGCAGCGTTGGCGCTGCTGATGCCTCGGGCGATGGCCTTTGGCCTGGTTCTTTTTGCCCTTTTCTATTTTGTCGGTAGGCGAGTGACAGCCTCCGCGGTTGGCGCGATGTTCGCGGTGCCCTGGATTGCGTGGCTGATCCGGGGAAGTGACTTGTTCCTGATCTTCGGAGCCCTGGTCTGGTTAATGCTGCTGTACACAGATCTGGACCGGGTTGAGCGTCAGGTGCGGCTGACGCTGGGCTGGCCCGGTAAGCCGCTCATCTTCCGTAGACGGCTGCGGCGGATCCTGGCTGTTCTGGCGATGACGTCGCTCTTCGTCCTGTTTTTTCTGAACCGTTATGTCTACCACGGTTTTGGACTGCACCCCCAGGTGTTCCGCCGGGGACACCCGGACCTGGATTACATTGCCATCACCTTTGACGATGGGCCCCATCCCCGATGGACGGCGGAGATCCTGGACGTTCTCGAGGACAGGGATGTGAGGGCCACCTTCTTCGTGGTGGGCAAGCATGTGGACCGATACCCCGAGATCTTGAGACGCATTCTCGAGGAGGGCCACGAGGTTGGATCGCATACGTATTACCATACCAACCTCCTCAATGCCGGAGAGGCAACTGCCCTGCGCGAGCTGGCCCTGACCGAGGCAGCCCTCGAGCGTGCGGCTGATTTTTCGCCCAGGCTGTTTCGTCCGCCGAGGGGCCTTTATAGCTCGGCGGTTCTCGAGGCAGTTCACGGCCAGGGGTACACCGTGGCATTGTGGTCGGTGAGTTCGACCGACTGGATGGGGACCAGTGCCAGTAGGATGGTGCGTCTTTTGGGCAGCAAGGCCCAGGGGGGAGATGTTCTGCTGTTGCATGACAGCGGCGATTTCTTCACCGCCGAGGGAGCGGACAGGAGCAATACCGTGCAGGCCCTTGGCCCCCTGATCGATGCCCTTCGTGAGCGCGGCTACAGCTTTGTCACCGTCAGCGAGCTCATGATCATGAGTCTCCTGGTGGACGGGGACCCGCCATGAGCGGGATTGAGGTGCGGACAGCAACGGTCCGGGATGGGGCGGCTGTCGCCCAGGTCTTCCGCGATTGTTTCCCGGACAGCGTGGAGCGCCTGTTCCCCGCAGGTGCACCCTCATGGGTCACCGAGAGGCTCATGGAGTTTGTGATCGAGGTTGAACCTGGCGGTTGCTCCGTGGCTCTTTACGAGGACGGCGAGATTGTGGGATACTGCATTTCTGTGGCCAGTATGTTGCGGTTGTGGTGCCGGGCACTGATCAACAGGAAGATGTGGGGCCTGTTCGGGGCGGTACTGACGGGAAGAATTCGGATCGGGCTGGACCAGCTGGGTCTGATTGCTCGGGACAAGACGGCCTTTATGGCCAGTTTCCGGGCGTTTCTGGGAGGCAGGACCGGCCAGATTCTCTCGGTGGGGGTGTCGCCGCTGGCGAGGGGACGGGGATTGGGGACGAAATTGGTGAGGTCGGGGCTCTGTCACCTGCGGGCGAGGGGGGCCACAGAGGTCAAGCTTGAGGTGCGCCCTGACAATGAGCCGGCGATGAGGCTTTACCAGAACCTTGGATTTGCAAGGGTTGGAGATACCCGGGACAGTAGGGGTGCGTGGCTGGTCATGTCGATGGATTTGGTCAACAATGAGGAATCGGGCTGAATGCAGTACAAGTACTTGAAGGACGGTGTTACGCATGGCTGCAGATGACAGGGGAGCTGTGGTGGCCCGCAATCGCAGGGCGCGGCGGGATTACCACATTGAGGAGACCTACGAGGCCGGGATCAAACTCACCGGG
>PXCI01000266.1 GCA_003566675.1 Clostridia bacterium | reverse complement strand
CCCGCACACTGAAGAACCTCCAGGGATTCGGCCTGCTCCCCGAAGGCTTGTTCGCCATTCACGATTCAAAGTCCATTGATGACGGCGCGCCACCAGCCATTCACCATTCACCATTCACCGTTCACCGTTTACTCCTCACCCCCCCCCTCAGCTACCTCGACTTCCTCAAGCTGGAGATGTGTGCTAGATTGGTCATGACGGACTCCGGCGGCATCCAGGAGGAGACGACCGTGCTGAACGTGCCCTGCCTGACATTGAGGGAGAACACCGAGAGGCCGATAACAATAACGCAGGGCACCAACGTGTTGGTGGGAACCAATCCTGAGAGGATCATTGAGGAGGCCTGCAGAGTCCTCGCCTCCCCACCTGCCAGTCCCGGCTCCGACGCAGTCGGTGCGCAGGACTCTGGCGATGCCGGGCCCGCCAGGGGGTCCGGGGGCGTAGCTCCCGGCGCTCCTGTCATTGCGAGCGAAGCGCGGCAATCTCGCCCTAGCCCTGAACCCCACATCGACCTCTGGGACGGGCGCACCGCGGAGAGGATAGTACAAGTGCTGGCCGGTAATGCCCGGAAGGAGCGGGCTTAGACAATGAAAATCGGAATCGTCTACGGGCACATAACAAGCAACCTTGGCGATGTGGCCATTAACCACGGTACCGCGGCAATGTTGCGCAGGGTCGCTCCAGAGGCCCATGTGCACGTTGTTCTCCTTAAGGTGTCAGACGACAGTCTGCCGGTTGCCAAAGCCGCATTCGAGGGTATCGAGAATGTCTCCTTCTGCATACTACGAACTCGTCACAAGACAGCTGCCGGGGTATCAGGGAGTCTCTCGGAACTTGAGCTTGCTGCCAAATACGTGCTGGAGCCGGGCCTGTTCATTGAAGACGCTGGGCTGACTGGTTGCGACATTGTCCTCTATAATTCGGGAGAACAGGTATTCGCGTATGACGACCACGGCAGTCATGTTAAACTGATCTGGCGTGTTCTGCCGGCGCTCGCCGCCAAGGCTTCCGGTATGCGCTTCGTCGTGCTTCCAGCAACTGTGGGGCCCTTCGAGTCGCCTTCACTTGAGCCAATGCTTCGCGCGTTTTTCACTCTTAACGACGACATGGCGGTTCGCGATACGGTCTCCGCTCAAATGGCGGCTGAGTTCATGGGTGCTGACCCCCCGCCTGTACTGCTGGACCCTGCCTTTTTCACTCCTGTGCCGAAGCAGGAGGAACGCGATGCCGACCCCACACTGGCCCTGGTGATGCGTCTGGAGCGTTTCGGGTTGCGCTACGGAACCTATTATCACACCAGAAACCAGTCGATGGCCTGTGCCCAGGAAGGGTTCGATGCGAGCCCTTCTCACCGATTCGCGGTTGCTGCAGCACGGGCTTTCATTGAGCAGGTCGGTGGCAGAGTCAAGCTCTTAGTCCAGGCTCGCTTATCAGATGGCGATCTAACCTCTGCCATAGCCGATACGCTTAGAGAAGAAGGATATGGCGATAAGATACACCTGGTACAGCCAGCGTCTGTGACGGAGTACCAGAGCACGCTGGCGACAACGGATTTGGTTGTTGCATCCCGCTACCATGCATGCATCCTCGGGCTCGTCGCCGGTAGACCAGTGATGGGGGTGTACTTCGATGAGCATGGACACAAGATGCCGGGCTTGTTCGACATGCTTGAGATGCCTGATCACTGTGTGAGCCTCTCACGGAGAGCCCCTGAATCAGTCGCGGAATCGGTAGCCTCCCTTTTTCTGGACGGTCGACAGGCGTTTGCCGACATGCCTGAGCGTTTGCTTGCCAAGCAGCAGGAGACGCTTGCGTGGCTACAGCAGGCTCTGGAGGGCAAAGGAACAAGAAGGACAGACGAAGTCACGGCGGCCTCTCTGGCGTACGTCAGCGGCATTGAAGCGGTTCGCGCACGAACTGTCCGCGATGCGCTATCTGAGCATACAGAATACCTCAAGGCTGAGAGGGATGCTCTGGCGACCAAGCTGGCTGCTGCCCAGAAGGAAGTGGCAACCTTGAAAGCAGGCATGGCGAAAGAGAGACAGGCTGTGCAAGCTGTCAGAAACTCAGTCTCCTTCAAGTTGGGGAACATGATGGTCGATGCTGTCCGTAAGCCCGGACGAAACACCGTCTTTCTCCCCTATCGGGCTCTGAGGCTGGCGGGCAGGGCCCGCCGAACAAGGACTAAGCGGTCAGGCTTGGACGTAACGGCCAGCAAGGCGACCACGTCGGAAGCCGGCAGGCCGGGAATCGGTGCGGGCGGGGGAGAAACAGAACGCTCCACTAAACGTGCAGGGTTGACCGTTCCGGCAGAGTATTCCCCCAACAGAAACAGGGTTTTCTATCTGCTAAACAACTCACTGCCCTATGCGACGGGGGGATATGCCATTCGAACCCATGGCCTGCTGAAGTCGCTGACGGCAGACGGCTGGGATATGTACGGCATGACCCGGCTGGGATTCCCTTTTGATGTGAACATCCAACGTGGGCTCAACGTGCCCGAGGTCACCGCGGGCCAGGCCATTCCGGACACAGAGTCCATCGACGGCGTACGGTATTGTCGAATACTGGACGGGCAGATGAACCTCCTCACTCTGCCCACCGATGATTATCTCCATAGATATCAGGAGAACCTGTTATCACTGTGCGCCAAGCACCGTCCGGCCCTCATACACGGAGCATCGAACTTCCGGAACGGGATTGCTGCAACTGAGACAGCACGTATCCTGGGACTACCCTCGATCTACGAGGTCAGAGGGCTATGGGAGATGACGCGAGCCTCCGTGGAGCCGGGTTTCGTGAATACAAAGAGGTATCGCGACGCTGTAAGAAGAGAGATGGATGCGTGCAGCAAGGCGACGGCCGTGATCGCCATCACACACGGGGTGAGAGAGTTGCTGGTTGAGAGAGGAGTTCCCGGCCGGAAGATAGTGGTCGTACCGAACGGGGTGGACACAGACACGTTCGTGCCCATACCTCGCGACAGCGACCTCGAAGCCCGTCTGGGCTATGCTGGCAGGACCGTTATCGGTTACGTCGGGGCGTTTGCTGTATACGAGGGGCTGGACTACCTCCTGCGGGCTGTAGCGATGCTCCTCCGCCATGGACGGAACGATTTCCGTGTCTTGCTGGTAGGCGATGGCCCTAAGTACGATGAACTCCAGGCCCTATGTGATGAACTGCACCTCCGTGATGTTGTCACCATAGTCGGTCGAGTACCCCACCATGAGGTTGAAAGGTACTACTCGCTCATTGATGTCGTGCCGCTGCCCCGCATAGGGGCACAGGTATGCGAAATCACCTCACCCCTCAAGCCGTTTGAAGCTATGGCAATGGGTAAGGTGGTGGTTGCGTCGGACGTTGCCGCGCTTGCCGAGATAGTGCATGACGGCGAGACCGGTCTGCTGCACAGGAAAGACGATGTCGAACACCTTGCTCACGTCATGCTGACTGTACTCGACACCCCCGAACTGACACAGAGACTGGGCGAGGCGGCACGGAAGTGGGTGGTCGCCAACCGGGACTGGCGTATGCTTGCCGGGGTGGTTGGTGACCTCTACCGCGAACTGATAGGGAATGAGCGTTAATGAGTACCGAATCCGAACGGGTGAAGCGTACCGGGGTCCTACACAGGCTAATCTATGTTGTCGGGTGGCGCGTTGTGGATATACTCACACCCGGACAGAGGAGACTGGTGGCAAGGTTGCTGCCCGCCAGAGTGAGGCGCTTCATCCAGGATCTGCTTACGTCAGGACAGAGAAGTGTGACCGCGGCTCCGCCAGCAGTAAGGGCGGTACAGCAACTGTCAACCCGTCTGTGGAACCTGGGATTCGTTGAGCGTGCCATTGCAGATCTTCATGCCCTTGTGGATAACACTGCCAGGCCGCGCGTTCGCAAGGCGGCTGCCTGGGAGCTCTGTGTCTGGTATGCGAACCAAAACAGTACAGAGGGGGCTCAGAAGTGTCTGGCGCTGCTGCCCAGAGTGGTGTCTGGAGAGAGAGACCATGTGCGGTTGCGACGTGCGGCCGTGCTGGAAGTGGAGAGCCTGGATGTTCTGGGAGCCAGGGACGAAGCGAGACGAGCCCTTTCGCGGGCACTTGAACTCGGGCCTGATGCCGCCCTTTTCCTTGCTGCCGCCAACCTCGAATCATCGTTGCCCGAGCGGGTGGCCTGGATCAACAGGGCACTCGAGTTGCATGGACTGGCCGGGGTTTGGCTGGATGCTTCAGCTGGCCTGCCACCGTTCTATCGGCTGAAGGCCGAGGGCGATCAGCGTGGATGTTCAACTGCACCCGATGACGGGCCAAAGGTGACGGTCATCATGCCTGCCTACAATGCCGAAGGCTCAATAAGGGCTGCACTCGATTCGGTACTGGCCCAGACATGGACGAACGTTGAGGTGCTCGTCGTTGATGACTGCAGTGAAGACGGTACAGCAGGGATCGTTGAGGAGTACGTGTCCAGGGACTCCAGGGTGAGGCTGCTCAGGTCTGACCAGAATCGAGGGGCTTACTTTGCCCGGAATACCGGGCTCCAGGCCGCCAGAGGCGATTTCGTGACCTGTCATGACACCGATGATTGGTCCCACCCACGGAAGATCGAGACACAGGCCCTGCACCTGATGAAGAATCCGGCGATTATGGGAAACACCTCTCAGCTAGCCCGTGTTTCTTCGGATCTACAGTTCTATCGTCGGGGCAACCGTGGTTTCTACATACAGGGCAACATGTCCTCTCTCATGTTTCGTCGAAGACCTGTTTTGGAATCCACCGGCTACTGGGATTCGGTGCGATTCGGTGCAGATGGTGAGTTTACTCGACGTGTGAAGAGGTGTTTTGGGGATGAAGCGGTTGAATACATAGATTCCGGGCCGCTCTCTCTTTCTCTGCAGTCAGGGTCTTCGCTGGCCGGACACAAGCTCTTCGGTTATCACGGAAGGTTCATTGGAGCGAGAAAGGAGTACTACGAGATCTATACTCACTTCCACACTACCGCAACCAACCTGCGTTTTGAGTTCCCGCAGCACGAACGGGCTTTTCCCGTTCCTGAACCCATGTGGCCGGATCGGCAGGTCAAGCATGGTGAGCGGCGGCACTTCGACGTGGTCCTGGTGTCCGACTTTCGCCTTCCCGGAGGCAGCACCTCGTCGAACATTGAAGAGATCAAAGCACACAGGGGGATGGGGTTGGGGACAGGGGTTGTTCAGATGGCATGGTACGGGATGGATCCACCTGACAGAGCGATCAACTCGAAGGTGCGTGAGCATATCGACGGGGATTGGGTGCAAATGCTCGTGTACGGTGAAAAAGTGTCTTGCGATCTGCTGATTCTGCGGCATCCCGCCGTATTGCATGAGCGGCAACTGTATATACCGGACATAGAGGCGAAGCATATCGTTGTCATAGTCAACCAGCCACCCTACACGGACTACGGGCCCGGTGGCAGGCAGCTTTATCATATCGGATGCTGTGCAGCGCACCTGGTAGATTACTTCGGGCAGGCTGGCACATGGTATCCCATAGGCCCGTTGGTCAGGGAAGCGCTGCAAGAGTATCATGCCACCGACCTGAACGCAATACAGCTCGCCGAAGAGGACTGGGTTAACATCATTGATGTTGACCAGTGGCGCCGGCCCTCGCGACCTGAGCGGGGACGCAAGATCCGCATAGGAAGACATACTCGCGATAGCTGGCGGAAATGGCCCGCCGACGTGAACGAGTTACTTTCTGCCTACCCTGAATCACATGATTGCGATGTCTACGTACTGGGAGGGGCGGAAGCCCCTCGACAGGTTCTCGGGAGGTTGCCCAAGAACTGGCATGTTATGGACTTTGACGAGATGCACCCGAAGGACTTCCTCTCTACTCTCGACGCCTTCGTATATTATACGCATCCACACTGGGTAGAGTCCTTTGGTCGCGTGATTATCGAAGCTCTTGCGGTGGGAGTCCCGGTAATTCTCCCCCATAGCTATAGGGAACTCTTTGGCGAGGCTGCCATCTATGCCGAACCATCGGGGGTCAGAGAGGCGATCGATCGCCTGATGGCTGATGATGCGTACTATGAGTCGCAGGTAGATAGGGCCTGGGCCTACGTGGAAAAGCACTTCGGTTATAGCAGACATGGCGAAAGGCTGAATGGGTTTCTGGCACGGAAGAATGCGCAGGGATGAGATGGTACAATGAGGGCCTTCAAGAAGGCAGTGCCAGGCCCTGGCATAGTGCCGGTGAGATTCTTCGCCTCGACAGAGCGGGGCTCAGAATGACAGGGGTGAGTGAAGAAGTCGGGGCTCAGAATGACAGAACAGAGAGAGCGACTTCCGGGTCCTCAACACCTGAAAGGAGGGATACCTGCGAGATGAACATCACGGTAATCGGTGCGGGTTACGTCGGGCTGGTGGCAGCCTGCTGCCTGGCAGAGTCAGGGCATACCGTCACCTGTGTGGAAAAGGATGCGACCAGGCTGGACCTGTTGAAGGAGGGGAAGAGCCCCATCATGGAGAAGGACATAGACAGCCTGCTCCAGCGCGGCCTGTCGGCGGGGAGGCTCTCCTTCTCGTCCTCGATTGCGCGTCCACTCAGGGCGGATGTGGTCATGGTAGCAGTCGGTACACCCTGCCTGG
>PXCI01000084.1 GCA_003566675.1 Clostridia bacterium | reverse complement strand
CGCTCTTCCGATCTCCTCGATCTCCCATGACGAGGGGTGATCAGCGTCCTCCTCCTGCTCACCGGAGTCTGCATGCCCAGAGGGAGGAGGCTCTTCCCCGGGGTCCTCCAAGAAGGGGACCTGGGGGGGGCGGCGCCCACGTATCTCTGTCGGATCGACCGGCGGTTGGGCAGGAGGCCCGACATGCGGCGGCGCAACTCCAGCACGGCCAATGATATGGCCCAGGGGAAGATCCCGGAGATCCTCCACCCGAAGCTCAATGCCCAGGTCGTCGATGTGGAGCCTGAGCATCTCGCGACCCACGCTCAGGCCGTTGTCCCGCGCCTGCGCGGCGATCTGCTCACCGACCGAGCTGATCCCCAGGGAAGCGGCAATGCCGCGCTGCGACAGGACTCCGCTCACGGCATCCTCGATGTGCTGAAGGTCGACCACCAGGGCATCTTCGTCCCCTGCTGGATAGGTGGTAGCGAGGATGACATGAGAGCGACCCGGCTGCAAGAAGCCCAGGTCCGCTGCTGCTGCCACAGCAGATGAACAGGCCGCATAGACGGTCTCACCCTGCGGTCGGAAGGCATCCAGGAGGGAGCGGGCCTCGTCATTGTGGGGGACGGCATCGATCACCATGCCCTCAGAATCCAATGACAATACCAGCCGCGGGTTCATCTCGAGTTCCAGGTAGGCAACGGCAACCGGCGAGAAGAAGCTGCTGAATACGTAGAAGCCTATAACAAGAGCGGCGGCAATACTGGCCACAGCCGCAGCCGCAGTGCCCAACCATGGGCTGGCCGGAAGCAGAATGATCTCCCCGGCCCGCGGCAGTGACTCAGCCGGCGGAAGAGGGACAGACCTGAACTGGCGGCTCTCCGTCATGACGTAGATGCGGTTCTCCTCCACTTTGACGACAATCGCCCTTCGTCTTCTCATAGATTTTCCTCCTCCCCTTCCAGGGGGATGTACGGGATCCCGGCGAAGGAACGTAACTGCTGCAGGCCGGGAGCCGTTGCAATCAGTGCCAGGGCGATGATATAGCGCCTGCCCCTGGACAGCATCTTATGATTCAGGTTCACACGTCGCGAAAGTTCCGTAACAGGCATCTGTCTTCTGCTGAGAAGATGGCCCATCATCCCTTCATCCCGGGCCAGGGTCAGGGCCGCTTCTGTCAACCTGGCCCGACGGCTGGCATGCTTTGGCGAGGCTCCGGTCAGATCCTCCATTGTTATGTCGAAATCCTCCAGGTATCGTTCGAAGGCCTCCATTTCCATCTGACTGTCACTGATCCATTCTTGCTCGCGGTGTCTCTTGATCGCCTCACGAGTGGCAGCCGGGTGCAGCTCCCACTCACCTTCCGGGGACTGCTTATCCATCGAGACAAGAGGGTGGCGACCCTCGCGGCGCCAATGATCACCGAGCCTGCTCTGCACAACCAACCGGACATACGAATGAAAGGGCACACCCTTTTCTGCGTCAAATCGATCTATAGCCTCGTTGAGGGCGATCAGGCCAATACTCAGTTCATCATCGTTGTCCCAGCTGAGCTTCCGCTGACACAACCCGCAGGCAACCCTGTACACGAAGGACCTCGAGTGACGGATCACCTTTTCTCTCGCGTCATCATCACCCATCTGGGCCCGGTTGAGATGCTCTATGAGCTCCCTGTCGGGCATCACTCTGCCAGTCCCGGAGACTGAAGGGCGACGATCACTATTGCGCTCATGTGTTTCGGATGAGCTGGGCGTCATCTAACCCTCCCTCACAGTTTCCATACGCAACGTCGGTCCGTTTCCTGGGGGTCTGGATCGAAAAGTGCTCCTACGAGTTTGAGGCCGATGAACGAGAATCGACAGCCTGGGGATATCTGATCACGGCAGCTCGGCACCAGGTGGTGAATACGCCTGGTACGCAACAAGCCCCAGTGAGTCAATTTGCACGGCTGCCCCTTTACACTTGAAGAGAACCTCCACAAGACAACCCTGACGACGGGGCACTCCCCTCTTAATACTTCTATCCACCTGCAGGACATCCTCCGTTCAGCACCACGATCGCAGGTTCGGTGATTGACCTCTCTGGGACATCCAAAGTCAGCGCAACAGCACCAACCCTGGCCGGGAGGGAGACCTACGGAGGGTCCCCTTCATCTGTTCGTCTCGATCTGGTGAAAGGCTTGTGAGCAACCCTGTCACGTCAGGAGTAGAATCCTTCGAGGCCAAGAAGATTGCCCCACAAATCATGGGTTGAAACCACGCATGGCGAACCTGGAGGACGCTGACGAAACCTACGCCCACCGGAGAAGAAACTCTGGGATTCATCCGGGCCCTGGATCTTTGCCAGCGGTCATGGATCATCCGACTGCCAGGGAGGGCCCTCCTCGAAAATCCGGACAAAGACCCTGGCCACATCGGGATCAAACTGGGAACCAGCACACCTCTTGATCTCCTCCAGCGCTTCCTGGTGACGAACCGGCTGCCGGTACGGCCTGCCGCTGGTCATGGCATCGTAGGCGTCGGCGACAGCAATGACCCGGGCGATCATGGGAATCTCCTCTCCCTTTAGACCCTGGGGATAGCCGCTGCCATCATAGAATTCATGGTGGGTGAGGATCGCCCTCGCAACAGGGGCCATTTCTGGAGAGGTCTGGGCAATCCTGAAGCCAGCTTCCGGGTGTCTCTTGATCTGCACCCAGTCCTCATCCGTCAACGGACCATCCTTCATCAAGATTTCGTCCGGCAGGACCACCTTGCCAACATCATGCAGCCGTGCCAGCAAGGTCAGATCCGCCAGGTAATTGTCATCCAGATCCATCTCTGTTCCCACCGCAACCGCCAGGTCCTCAAGGCGCTCCGCGTGCCCCTCATTCTCCTGGCTCTTTTCGGTGAGGGCATTGACCAATGATGAGATCAGGGCGCTCCGCACACTGTCCATCTCGAGCATCTTGTTCCGATACATGCGGTCTTCGGCGGCCTTCAATACCTGGTGTATGTCCTGATCCAGGGCATCCCCATCCCGGGTGGCGGAACCGAATGAAATGCTGAGATTCACAGGCCCCATCATGGCAGCCCTGCACCGCTCATTGATTCTCCTGATGAGTCCCCTGGCCACTTCACCAGATGTCCGGGGCAAAATGACAGCAAACTCATCTCCCCCGATTCTGGCAACGATGTCCTCACTCCTACAGCACTGCTCAATGACCCGAGCAATCCGCTGTAGGAGCCGGTCTCCCATCTTGTGTCCAAAGGCATCGTTGACCAGCTTGAGCCCGTTCACATCACCCATGATCACGCTGAGGGGCATCTGCCTGGGAACATTCAGCCGGTTCAGGGCATCCTCAAAGTACGTTCGGTTATACAAACTCGTCATCTGATCATGCATGCTCATGTGCCTGAGATTCTCCTCGGCGTTCCTCCGCTCGGTGACATCCCTCAGGATCGTCAGGTTTGCGGGCCTGCCCCGGTAGGCGATAACGCTGGCACTCACCTCGACATGCACCCTGTGTCCATCTTTGTGTATGAGAATGGTGTCGTAAATGGGGGGAGCTTCCTCCCCGGCCAACCTGTGCTCATGGTAGCCCGTGATCCGGGCGCGTTCTCCCGGTTGCACGCGATCAATCCAGGGGGAACCCACAAGATCCTCCACGCGATAGCCGAGCACCTCCTCGGCGGCGGCATTGGCGTAGGCAAACACGTCATCCTGGATGATCACAATCATATCATTTGCCCGCTCAGCTAAGATCCGGTATTTCTGCTCACTTTCTTGCAGCGCGGCCTCCATCTCCTTCTGCTCCGTAACCTCGCGCACAGACCCCACAATGTGGGTCACCCGCCCATTCGCAGCGATTGGCGCGAGGCGGAACTGGAAGTGCCTGGTCTCTGGGTCGGTCCCAAACTCGAGGTCGAGGACAGCCGCTTCCCTGCAGCTGATGCACCGGGCGAGTTGATCCTGAAGCACGGCCGGGGATATGGAACCCAGAAGATCCTCAATCGGCAGCCCCCGAACATCGCGCCCGTTTATGCCCAACATCTCCTTCAAGGCAGGGTTGATCCGTCTGACGGGAAACTGTCGGTCCCTCGTTACGTCCAGCAGGAAGACCCCGTCCTTGGTGCCTTCGAATATCAGCTCGTATTCGGCTGCAAGGGTCCTGAATTCCTCACGGCCGCGGCGAAGCGCTTCACTGGTCCTCATCCGCCTCAGCGCTCCGGCCGCGTGAGACAGAAGGGTCTCCAGGAGCGCCGCGTCGCCATCGTTGAAGGCTGCCACCTCGGAGGAAACTGCCTGGAACACCCCCATATCACCGATGGGGATCGAGATGATCGATCGATAATCTGGCCTGGCAGGACGGGCTTCGGGGTCAGCCCTGAGGTCATCTATGATGTGGGTCTTGCCTGTGCGATAGGTCTTGCCCGCTATTCCCTCATCCTTTGACATCACCGTTATGCCATCTGATGTCATGTGAGAGGAAGACGCCCTGGGAATGAGCATGTCACCATCAACCATGTCCACGACACACAGCATCAGATCCAGGGTATCCTCAGCAGCCTCGACCGTCGTTCGATAGACCTGGTCCTCCGTCTCGGCCTGTTCCAGGAGAAAGGCAACCTGGTGCAGCTTCTCCATCTTCTCCTGCGTCAGAGCAAGGTCGTCCTCAGCTTCCCTACGGGAGGATATGTCGCTGATGAAGGAATAGTAGTAGAGGAGGCGACCATCTGCATCTGATACCTGGTGGGCCCGCAACTCCACCGGTTTGCGACCGCCATCCCTTGTAAGATACTCCTTTTCGAACCGCTGGGGTTGCCCCGTCTCCCTGAGCCGATCCATAATCTCGGCATTCATCCTCCGCCACTCAGGGGGCGTCAGATCACTGTCCCAATTGATCTCTCGCAGCTCCCTGGACGAATAACCCGTCAAATCACAAAAAGCCCGGTTGAAGTACAGGATGCGCCCGTCAGGGCGAACAACACTTATCGCCTGGGACGAGTGCTCGAAGATCTGTCGGCAGAGTTCCCCTGGTATCTCAGCATCGCCTTCCGCATCGACGGCATGCAGGCAGGCCGCCCTCCCCTCCTCCTCTACAGAATAACAGGTACCTTCAAAAGCTGAGATGTAGGATGTGTTGGTGACAATCTGTGACTTCTTCACAACGGCAGGGTGCACCCTCATTGCCATCCTGAGCACCTCGGGGTCCTCTTCGGACCGGTCATAGCAACACAGGACACGACAATCAGAACTGAGATCTCTTTCAATCCGGGCCTCCAGATCTGCCAGCTGCTCCGGCGCCGGGGATCCGCCAAGCAGGGCGGTCGGCGACACAACGAGCCACAGGGGGGCGTCTTCTCGTTGAACGACCTCGTAAAGATGCTGCACCACATCCCCAACATCGGCCTCCTCCCCCTGGCAGGCAGTGACCGTGCTTACTTCCACAACCTCGGTGTCGACACCAATGGCTCGCAAAGACTCACCGACAACCCGATCCACCCCAGGCCCCAGGGCAACGGCGTGCCGGTCCATGCGGGAGGTTCCATCCCTCAAAAGGGACCTCACCACCCCGAGAAGATCTTGTTCAGAGTCATATATGAATAGTGTATGGGCACAGGCCGTCTTTCCACTGAACTCACCGGCAATAAATGGCAGAGCAGCTGTCGTGTGGTTCAGCACTGGAATCCTCCTTAGCTGCGAAATCTACCTTCCAACATTTCATTTCATTCATATATCATCATCCGGATGTCTCCAACCGGACGTTGGAGAGGGTTATACATAAGGTATCGTCACATCATCGGAATAGCGTTAGCCTTCTTCGAACGTTCGGCGAGATCTGAAGAGATCCAGATCAGACTGTCGCCTCTCATCGAACAAGACACGATGGGAGCAACAGGTCTGACCGTGGAGAAGGCCTGCCTGACGGTCTCCACCCGCACGAGGCCATTCCTTTCCGTAGCACTTGACAACAGTCCCCCTCTGAGTGTTACGATGCGTCCATATTGTGCTACTAGTTCATTCCAGACCCTTTTTCTGTACAGGGTCGGTTGGGGTGATCAACCGCATGTCTCGCCAAAACCTGTTCCTCCTCGGACTTGTACTTGCACTGGGGTCCCTGGTGCTCATCGGCTGCGGTGAGCGGTCGGGCGGCGAGGACGGTGCCTTTGTCCTGGCATCTCCCTGGGAGCCCACATCCCTCGACCCCCTGGTCAGCGGGTTTGTTTTCACCCGGTTGAACATTGCCGAAACCCTGATCGGGGTGGATTATGAAGGTGGGCTGGTGCCCAGGCTCGCCCGATCCTGGGAACGGACGCCGATGGCCTTACGTGGACCCTTCAGCTGCGGGAGGACGTACGGTTTCACGACGGCATCCCGCTGGATGCCGAGGCGGTGAGCCTCAGCCTGAACCGGGCCTTCCGTGCAGATCCCCTTCTCAGTACACTGCCGATCGCCGCGATCGGAGTGGCGGGAGAGCACACCATCATTATCGAGACAGAGACGCCCTTCTCCCCGCTGCCGGGGTACCTGACGTCACCTGCGACAGCCATCCTGAGTCCGAATTCTCTCAACGATGAAGATGAGGTACAGAGACCAATTGCTACAGGGCCCTTCAAGTTCGAGTCCTGGAAGGCCCGGGAGCAGATTACGGCCCGTCCATTCGACGACTACTGGGGCGAGACCGCCCACCTGGAGAAGGTCGTGCACATGGGCATCCCCGATGACAGGACCCGCCTGAGCT
>PXCI01000187.1 GCA_003566675.1 Clostridia bacterium | reverse complement strand
GTTCCCACCGTGGTAGCCGTAGCCGGAATCCAGGTAGGTGAGGCCGCTGTCGATAGCCCTGTGTACCATCCGGATGCTCTCGGTTTCGTCGATGTCAGAGGATTCCTCACCATCAAGGGGCAATCTCATCAGCCCAAAACCCAGGGTCGAAACCTCGAAGTCACAGCTGCCAAAACGTCGATACTGCATGGTAACCCCCTCAATTCTGTTCAACAGGTCCGCCTGCAACCCCCGTGTACGATCAAGATGATACGGGGATCCATAGAAACAGTTTCCGCAAACGTCGTTCCGATCCTTCTAAATAGGAGGAAAAGATGAGTCCCACGGGTCCGTCACTCCGATTCACACCGGATGCACGAGTAGACAAAACCCCGGTCGACGCGGCGCTCTTGCATCTTTACCCAGGTCTGGACCCCAGAGACCCGAAGCCTCTCCCCATCGGCCAGAAGCACCGGGTAGGCCTCTCCAAGTTCGCTGACCTCCAGGCACGGGCCGTCCTCGCAAAAAGCACAGCCCTGCAGTCCGCGTTCCTCGCAGCACAGCCTGATCCGGCATCCAGGGTTGCCCCCTCCGGACCGGCACCCGGGGCAGACCTGGTCCGAATCGCCCAGGGCATCGAGGATCTCCAGGAATCGGCTGAAACCTGGGAATATGTTCTCCCCAAACAGGCTCCAGGACTCGCCGTGCAGGCTGTCCCTCAGGACCCTGGCCTGGATGGGAATACGCGCGCGATTAGCACATGCACCGCAGTAAAGTCCACAGTAGGCCACCAGGCGCCACACATCATCCCCTGCCATTCGAACGCTCCCTTCTGCTCGAACCTCTACTTTCATAATTCGTGATTCACGGGATCTGATCCTCTCCAGAAACACCTCCTCATAGATTGCTGTTGTGATGAGAAGAAGGAGGGGCGATCCTCACGTAGAAGTCTGGAATCAGGATAGCACCGCAACGGATGATCAGAGAGGTGATCGACATTGGATCAGCGACATCTATTCGTCGAGTTGGGCTACAACTGCGCCGAAGCAGTACTCGCCGCCGTGACGGGATCGATGGACCATGTCTCCTGCGCCAGCGGCTTTGGCGGTGGCATAGGAGACATGGGTGTAACGTGCGGAGCGGTGACAGGGGCCATCATGGGGATGGGGCTGGCCCTGGAAGTGAGAAATCCTGAGACGCCCATGTCCTATGAGGCCTTCAAGAAGTCTCTCGTCATCAGGTTCCTCGACACCTTTGAGAATGAGTTCGGAAACACAGGCTGCCATGAACTGCTCCGAGCAAGCCGTTTTGAGGAAGAAAAGGACCTACAGGCCTACCACGCCACCCCTGAGAGAAAGATGACGTGTGCCAACTTCGTGGACTACGCCGCAGGCCTGGCCCAGAAGTTGGTGGATGAGGTTCAGTAGTGACAGGCACCAGGCCCTGAGAAGCAAGCGGTACTGTGGGTGTTGGATCATCTGGATCGCAATGGAGAATACTCCGAAGGATAGTAGCTCGCAGGAATATCGCCCGGAACATTCCGGGTATTTCTGGTGCCCACAGAGAGGTGACGATCCGAATGGCAGTACCCTGGCCCAACCTGCTGATCTTAGTAGGACTGTTTCTTGCCGGAGTTGCCGTGCTGCAATGGCTCTGGAACATCACCCTACCAGGCATCTTCAATATCCGACAGGTCACCTACTGGGAAGCCTTTCGCCTTCTACTGATCACCACGATCCTCTTTCGTAGCTGACCTGACCGGACATAACCCCGTGCTGAGCCCACTGAACCCGTCCGACACCCCGGGATCAGCGGGCTCACCGCGACCAGCCCCCGTTCATGCAGGCTCGGGGATAATGCCCGATTGAAGCCGGAAGATCGGGCACACTTTTCATATAGGAGCTGTCCCTCAGAAGGTTGTGAGGACACGGATTGGAGACCAGATCCCCTTGATCGAACTCTGTGATATCGTCAGAGCCCGTGAAAACCTGCGTTCTGTCGTTCATCATACCCCCATGGATTCGTCGCAGACCTTCAGCAGGCTGTCGCAAAACCAGATTCACCTCAAGCTGGAGAACATGCAGCGAACAGGCTCTTTCAAGATCCGCGGAGCCCACAACTTCATCTCCGCCCTGGATCCTGCCACCCGTCCCCAGGGTGTCATCGCCGCCAGTGCGGGAAACCATGCCCAGGGCGTGGCCTATGCCGCCCAGGCGAGCGGGTTTCCCGCAACGATCATCATGCCAGAGGGAACACCCATTTCGAAGATCCAGGCAACCCGGTCCTATGGCGCCAGGGTCGTGCTGGACGGCCTGGTCTTCGATGACTCCCTGGCCAGCGCCAGCCAACGATGCAAAGAGACGGGTGCAACGCTGGTTCATGCCTTCGATCACCCACTCACCATCGCTGGGCAGGGCACCCTGGGCCTCGAAATCATCGAGGACTTGCCCGAGGTGGAGGCCATCGTGGTGCCCATCGGGGGAGGTGGCCTCATAGCCGGCATCGCTTTGGCCGCAAAAGCGGCGAAACCTGACATCACAATCATAGGTGTGGAGGCTGAAGGTGCGGCATCAGCAAAAAGGTCCCTGGAACGGGGGAGAATCAGCCCCCTGGCCGAGGCTCATACCATTGCCGACGGTATCAGCGTGAAAGCGCCCGGGGAGATGACCTTCGAGATCATGCAGCAGTACGTGGACGATGTTGTGACGGTGACCGACGATGAGATCGCCAGCGCCGTGCTGCTGCTCATCGAGCGGGCAAAGGTCGTGGCCGAAGGTGCGGGGGCAGCTTCCCTCGCTGCCATGCTCTATCACAAAACCTCACTGTCCAATAAGATGGTAACAACTGTGATCAGTGGGGGCAACATCGATGCGAACTTCGTATCTCGAATTATCGAAAAGGGCCTGGTGAAGACGGGAATGCGCCTGTCCCTGAGCACGGTGATCCCCGACAGCCCTGGAAACCTGACGAGACTCCTGACCACCATCGCTGAGAACCGGGCGAATGTTCTGTCCATAAACCACGACCGCCTGGATGCACAGGTTTCCCTGGACAAAGTGGAAATCAGCGTGGTACTGGAAACTGAGGGCCTCGATCATGCCTCCGAACTGGTCAGAACCTTGCAGGCCGAGGGCTACGGCGTGAAGACAGAGGGCGAAGGCCCCAACCCCGGTGATGACCCGGGATCGAGGTGAGCGACCGACCTTTCCACAGGAGAAGGGCCGTCGTGAGCAGATCCCGTTGACCTGCTCGCGGTGGTACGTCTCGCTGTCTGCAGCGTGGACCCTCTCGTACCCAGGCAGCACGTCCGATTGCCCCCGAAGGTGGCCACAATAACGCCGCAAGCGGCCCAGCATATTTGCCGGCCCAAACCCTCAGCGATAGATGCTGCTGATGATCAGGTGCTCGGACTCGATGTCTGCCAGGGCCCGAAAGACCTCCTGAACCCTGGGCTCAGGTGCCCGGTCTGCAACTTCCAGGTAAAAATGAATGGCTCGGTTCTCCCGAAAATGTGCCTCTTTCATGTTCTCCGAGTCATCGTCACTGCAGTTGACCTCCGGCATGGCTGGTTCCGCAACACCGATTATCTCGCAGAGGAGCTCGGCGTGCTCTCCCTCCTGGCTGGCGAGCCTCTTGAGAAAGGACTCCATGATCTGATTCCTCGTCGCTTTGGCCGAGCACCGATAGAAGGCCTGATTGTTGATCTCCAGATCGATTGCCCGCTTGATGTCCTGCCGACTCTGCTCGCAGACCTCGATCTGCCCATGCCTCACCCATTCTCCAGGCGCACGCAGGTGTTCCTTGGCTGCTCCGCAGAACGGGCATCGATCCGGCTTCTGGGTCCCCAGGTACGTCTCTGCACAGATCTGGCAGCGATGTGCTCTGAACATGTCAATCTCTCCTCACTATTTATGGCCACAGTCATGGGATAGGTGACCACCCATCAGGCTCCTCACAGCCACCGGCCGCAGGAATCCCCACCACTGCAGGGTTCTCCTTCCCTCTTCAGTATGCACCTCTTCAAGGCTGTTGTACCCACAAAGCGGCATGGTCTATCTCATCCAGGTGCGACAGCAGCATATCCTGGGTTCACCGAAGGAAAGTTGTTTGGCACGGGGCATTTGTGCAAGACAGGAGAAGCAAAGGGAAAGGCCGCAAACCACGAGAATGCCATCCTCATAGGACAAACCCCTGTCCAACAGATCACCCAGCAGGGAGCGGCATAGAGCCTTGTTCTCCGTGGAGCCATGCCATAACCCCAGCACGTGCTTATTGCCCTCGGCATCGATCCCGATGGCCACCACGATCATGTGCTCTGCGAACTCGATCCCGTCCACCATGAGCACCACATAACGCTCCTCGTCCAGGGGACGGGACATCAACTGGGACAGCGCCTTCTCTGTGCCCTGGATGAACCGACGGCTCACCGTGCTCCTGGAGGTACCGTTGGACTGCCCCTCTGCCTACTCGCCCACGGGCGCCAATCCCGCCTCGTATCTGCGTCCGGCCAGGCCCTGGATCATCCGATGCAGAGTCGCCTGCACCAACAGATCCTCGTCCTGAAACACCCGGTACGACTCCAGGGGGATCTCCTGATCACCCTTCGTACTTCTCACCCGGGGACGTCGCACCTGGACCTTGCGGCCGCCCAACACCAGGCGTCCCAGCGTGCTGCCGTGCCGAAAGGCCTCTCGGTCGGGATCGTGCTTGCCCTTGGGGCCCACCAGGGACTCCACCTCTGCCTCCAAAATCTCCTCCAGAATACCAAGCCCTGTGGATACACAGAAGGCGAGAAGCCCTTCACGCATGGAGTCTACCATGCCCTCCAGGGAGACGACTACCTCCTCCGGCAGTTCAAATGACAGAGCGGATTCGTTGTTGGATGCGACCTTCAGATGGTAAGATGACATCCGTGGCGGCACCTTCCTTTCTCTTATTCCACTCCCAGTTATACCAAACTGGGACAAGGGCCGCCACTTCTCAATTTCCACATCCTTTGGGTCATGCTCCTGGATCATCTCGGTGGAGCAGGAGGTGGCCGTTGATGAGCGGTCGATATTCTTTCATGGGGTGTTGGCGGTTGTACTGGTGCTTGGGAACGGCAGCACAATGCTCCGTAGCCACTGCTTCTTCACCACCCACCCCGGGAGAGTACTTCCATGGGGTGCTCCTGTTTCCTACCTCCACCCCAAGAACAACATACAAGCCACTGGGTAAGGATCCGTTCCACCAAACCCCCTGGAGATGCAGAACCGGGAGATCACACGCTGCCTTCAACGTGGTGGGTATCTTCCCCAATCGCCAGGTAGTGATCCGCCTGGGTGGAGCCGCACTACTGGAGCAACACCAGAAATGGATGATTGGGAGACGATGCTTCGGGGAGGAATCGATACGCACCTCACTGGACCCAACAGATCATCAACTGGAAGCAAAGGCAGCTGACAACTGAGATGCTATCAACACCTTGGAGCTTCTACACCACTGGACGAGACGTGGCCGTCGTGGATAAACTTGAGATACGAAGGAGGCTGAGGCACATGATCAAAATGTACTCCCTGACTACCTGCCCCTGGTGCAAGAAGATGAAGGCCTTTCTCAGAGAAGAGGGCCTAGAGTTTGATGTCATGGAAGTTGATGTAGCAGAAGAGAGCGTTAGGGAGAAGACCCTTGAAGAGATCTCGGCCATGGGAGCCACAGGCGCGTTCCCCGTTACAGTCATCAACGGGCAGGCAGTAGTCGGGTATGATCCTGACCGTGTACGCGAGCTGGTAAATGATCTGGATGAGTAGCGCCACCTGTCCCGTCTGCAACATACCCTTTTCGGTAGAAGCCACAGACGCGGACCAAGAGATCATCTGCCCGGTGTGTGCAGCAAAGCTGCAGTTCGATGGCCCTCCGGCCAGGTCCGTGTTACGCCGCTATCCTGAGGAACCGGCACAGGAGATCAACGGACGGGCCGAGCGCTTCGCCCAGCAGCGAGATTTCGTGTTCAACGAAGATCGCGATCTCGTGGTGTCGGGCCTGCTGGACAAGGCGAAGATGCACGGAGACTTCTTCTGTCCATGCCGACTGGAGAACGTCCCCGAGAATATCTGCCCATGCCTCGATACCCGCTCTGGTTCTGTCAAACGTGATGGGAGATGCCTTTGCGGCCTCTTCTGGTTACCGGAAAGCGATGAGCAGTAAAGGCAGCCCCTAGACTAGGCGATACGGCTTACCGACCAGCGATGCCGTGTCAGTCAGATCCGCTAGTTGCATTGCCCCAGGATTCACCTGCATCGGCCGTGAGTTCTCCGGCCGATGCTACTGTCAAGGGTGGATACGAGGCCTGAGAAAGAGGTTCTTGATCCAATCGGAGGTGGATGCGGAGACCTAGCCTGACACCGATGCGCGATAATGATGCTTATCGGATCACTGTGTGGTGCGAGCAACATGTGGGGTGTTCGCGTCAGTCGTTGTGGTGGTGCGTGTTTCGGTCTTGCCATCTACCTCTTGCTGGGAAAGTACCACACCTTATTTTGTGAAGAAGAGTTGCCATCAGATGCACAGGCTTCCCATCGGGTCCCCTGGCTCCCTTGAGGGTCTTTCCATCCACAGCGATGGCATCGCCTTCTGCCTGGCTGGCTGTCCAGGCGCCGATCTTTTCATCCAAGGCATCTGCGTCAATTGACTGCAGCATTCTTCTGATGGTGGATTCACTGGGAGGGATGAACTTCCGCTTGTCCTCATGGTATCGACAGCCCAGACGCTGCAGCTGTTTCTGGGACAGTTCTTCTGCCCACTCTCCAATAGCGAC
>PXCI01000136.1 GCA_003566675.1 Clostridia bacterium | reverse complement strand
GGCCCTGCCGGCCTTCATTGCGGTGTATACCCTGGTGATGCGACCCGAGATGCTCAGTCCTCTCCTTGAGACGTCCGTCGGTCGGGTTGCCCTGGTCTATGCGGCTCTTTCCTGGACGGCCGGTCTGATCTACATGCGGTGGGTTCTGACATCGATCAGGGGGGGGTGGGATTGATATGCAAACTCCCATTCTTTCTCTATTGGTAGGTCTCCTTGGGGGGCTGGTGTTCCTCGCATGCACCGGGCTGTTGCCCCGTAGAAGAGCCCTTGAGGCGGCTCTGCACTCCGCGCGGATGTCCGTGCGAATGCCCCGCTGGCGGGATGAGCGGGGAGCGAGCCTGCGAAGACGGCAGTTTGATAGGGCCGTCACGGCCTGGGTAGATCTGTTATATGTGGCGTCGGCGTCGGGAATGAGTCTGAGGATGGCCGTCGAACAGACTGCAGGATTGACCGAGGAACCCCTCAGTGCCCTGTTGGAGGAGGTGGAGGCGCGGGCCGCGGCCGGTGGGACCTTTCTGGACCTCCTCGAGGACGGCCTGGAGGAGAGGGGTGGGGGAGCTGCTGCGCAGGTGGCTCACCTGCTCAGTGATAGCTCAAGGCGAGGGCTCCCCCTTGGGCCAGCCCTGACAGGGCTGCGGAGCGACCTGTTGACCCGGGAACGACACCGGGTCCTGGCCCAGGTCAAGACCCTGAGTCTCAAGATCACGTTGGGCACCGTGCTTTTCTTGTTCCCACCCGCCTTCGTGGTGGTCCTTCTTCCCAGTGTCCTGACCTTTCTGTCCTGGTGAACCTCTGGATTTGACCGCGAGAGGGGGAGTGGCTATGACCGGGGGATTTGGAGATCGCATGTTCGGTGTCTATCTTTACGTCAGAAACCTGGTCCAGGGAGAGAGGGGAGCGGCTACGGCGGAGTATGCCCTGATCTTGGCCCTGGTGGTCGTGGTGTTGATCGGGGTGCTGTCAAACCTGGGTGGTGCCCTGACGGATAGACTGCAGGATATCATTGCAGATATTGAAGCCGGGGGATGAAAAATGGGGGGGTGGTCCCAGTAGGCCACCCCCAAAAGGACAGGGGGTACAGGCATGGGAGTGCGGATCCCGGTGCGAGACGAGCGAGGCGCCGTCCTTGCGGAGTTCGCCCTGGTCTTCGGCATACTTTTCTTCTTGCTGATGATGTGTTTCGAGGTGGGCCTGATGGTGGAGGCCCAGCTGATCCTCTCGAGTGCGGCCCGGGAGGGCGGGAGGCAGGCGGCAGTGGACGGGGGATTCTCTTCCCAGGTGCGAGATCGGATCGAGAATCTCCTGGCCCTCGGTGGGCTGGATGAGGATGATGCGGTGATTTCCGTGCAGCCCGGGCAGGCCGCCTACGGACGCCCCATCAACGTGCGCGTGGTGTATCCGTACCGGGTGCGTTCCGGGGTTCTGCGAGCGTTTTTGCCGTCGATCATCGACCTGGAGGCTGGGGTGGTGACCCGCAGTGAGCGCTTGCCTCCGGATCCGTGAAAGGAGGGGGGCCGCGCTCCTCGTGGTCCTGCTGTGGCTCCCGATCCTACTTGCAGGTGCGGCCCTGATTCTGGATGGAGGGCAGTTGCTGCTCGCCCGTCACAGGTTGCAGGCGTCGGTCGATCTTGCTGCCCTCGCCGCGGTCCAGTCCCTGGACTGGGATCGATTGGCCGAGGGAGAGGTGACCATCATTGAGGATGAGGCCGAGGAGATGGCCCGGCAGTACCTGTCGGACAATCTCGTCGCCATGACCGGTCGGGGGTTCGAGGAATTTCGTGTCTGGGTGATTAACGCGAACCCGGAAGACCCCAAGGTGCACCCGGTGACGGGGGAGGGTGTGTATCATCCAACGGTGGTCCTTCGCTGTCAACTGCGGGGACCTTCCAGTTGGTTTGGCGCCTGGAAGGAAGCCCCGGTGCTGGAGGCCGAGGCCGATGCTTCGCTGCGGCCGCGGGGTGAGGATTGAAATCAGCGAAGCGTAGGAGCAGTAACAAGGACCTGAGACACCTGGAGCTCCATCTGGCCCGTGATTAATATCAAAGGGGAGATATTGACGAGTCTGTCCTCAAAGCCCACTTTCTCGCCTCCAAGTGGAGAAAATGGTACAAGCCCTGGGGTGTCTGAATCATTGAGTACTATGTCTTACTTATAGAATGGGGGAGCCTCCGATCGAATTGCACAGTGCTAGATACCTAAGTGCAGCCATCTTCGGCAGCGATGTTGCCAGCTGGAATCGCAACCTTTTTCTTGTTGAATATGTAGGACCTACCCTGGCCATATGGGCTTACATTGCCCTGATCGCGGGCGTACTTCACTTCATCTGGGGTGAACTCACGGAATCATGAGATCGATTAATTACAGGGCCTTCGGTAGCTGTCCGAAGGCCCTCATCCACTCTGCGCACAACTTCCGTTCAGCAAAACTACGAATCTTTGCACGCCAGGGGTCGGCCCTAAGGTCAACAAACGATCAAGACCGTCACACTCTAACCGCATTAACCGCTATCAGTTGATAGCCTAGAAATAGTCCAATGACACCGAGAACCCCTTCTAAAGCGGATGGGGCCGGGCTCGGCAGTTTAAAGGCACCAAATATCGGATCCGTCACAAGGCCCACCAGCAAAGCCTTTACGTGAACGAGCAATGATGGGCCGCCTCCGAATCCCTGCAGTGTCAGCCTAGTCCTCCTTAAGATCAATGCATTGTAAGGGGCAGGCTTCAACGCATTCACCAGCGCCACCACATGCTTCCGGGTGAACAACCTTGGATACATCCTGGATTTCAAATACATTAGGTTCAACGGGGCACACAGCTTCACAGGCTCCACAAGCAATGCAGCATTCTTCATCAACATAAGGTCTCATTTACATCTCCTCCTACTGAGTAGTTTATCTATGCCAGTCTCTGTATTCAATGATAAGTGAAAGGCTACCCAACCTTCCCCTTATCATTGACTCTCATCTAATCGGCCAGGTAAAAATTGCTCCAGAAGGCGAAGAACTCATTGAGGGCATCGTCAAGGGCTTTCTCTATGTGCCAGTGAATCGCTGACCGGCTTTCCACTGCTCTTCGCCGAAACCGTACAGCTATCCCCTAGATCATTCCCAATCGCTCCAGATCTCCGGTTGGTAGCCCACTGTGGCCTGTCTTCCATTGCGTACGATGGGAGTTTCGTATAGTTTGGGATTCTGACGAATGATCTCTTCTCTGACATCCTTGCCTCGAATCCGGTGAAGGTTCAACGTTCGATACTCCTTGGCTTCCGCGTTGATCAATGCGTTGAGACCTACGGAAGCTTTCACACTGTCAAATTCGCCCTTGCTCAGTCCATACCTGAGTAGGTCAACATACTGATACTTGATTCGCCTCTCCTTGAAGAATCTTTCGGCCTTCTTGGTATCGAAGCATTTTCTAGACCCGAAAATCTGAATGTTCATGTGATTATCTTCCTCCAAGCATGGCATGCGAACTGTGAATTCATTATAGGTCTGAATGGGAATGCTGACTAACTCCTGATTAATATCATAATGGAGTCATTGTGACCGAGTACAGGGGGCCTGTGTGGTACAGGGTATCAGTCAAGACGATGTGGGTAGAAGATCCAGGATCCCGCGGTTTTGTTTTTATGTCACTGAAGGTCGTGCTCTACTCAGCTAGTGAAAGAGCCGGGATAAGCCTCCAGGTCGATTCACCCCTGCATCCATAATCGGCGGATGAGCCTGTTTGCGCCCACGGTGGTCTTCAGGACCTTCTGAGCTACCCGACGGGCCTCCTTGCTTCGGTTCTGGATGGGAAGGTCTGGACTGGAGGTCGTCGGGCAGCCAAGCGTTCATCATGCTTGATGCCCATAATCCAGCTCTGGCTGCAGTGGGGTCGGGAGCTGGACTGGTGACGTTACGTGCAGAGCTCGCTTTTCTGTTTGTCCGTGAGTGCCTCAAGGTCTGCACCATACATAATCTCCCGCTGCGGACCTCTGAGCACTCCATGGGATGATGATTGTCATCGCAGCTGGCAGTAATTCTGCAATCACACTACTGGCTTTCCCAGTCCAGGCCAAGTTGCCAGCTCATGAAAGCCCAACTCCTCAGGTGACCGTCAATCTGCTGGCTCATTGTTTTCCCAGCGCCATGACCTGCGTCAGACTCCACGTGCAGGATGATGGGATGGTCAGAACAACTTGCTTTAATCAACTTCGCCGTCATCTTGCGGGCATGCAGAGGCGGTACCCGGGAGTCAGCCAGGGCCGTGAAGATGTAGACTGCCGGATAATCCGTGCCCTCCTGCACCCGATGGTAGGGCGAATAGCGCTACAGCCACTCGAACTGTTCGGGGTTCTCTGCCGAGCCGTACTCGTATATACCCGTGGGGCCGATGAAGTCATCGAATGCTTTCTGCCGGTTCTCCAGTGTCGCCGCCCTGTGCCATGTTCCCCCGTATTCACCGCCGCCCCGGATGTTTGCCACGGCGTAGACACCGCCGGCCTGCACCCACAGCATGGGAACCGGCGAGTAGGTAGGAGTTGTTGAGCTGATGTTGAACCCTCCGTATCCCGTCAGGACGGCTGGGCTCGGTGCGCTGTCGTCATGGTCTCGGCTGTGGATGACGGTCATAGGCACCCGCGTACCGTCCCTGGAAGAGTAGAAGATCTGTCTCACGGTAAAATCCTCGGGATCGATGACCTGCGGGGAAGACTTGATCTCCCTGACCTCAAGGCACTGCATGCCCAACTGATAAACCCCAGGCGACCTGGTACAGGATTGAAGGAGGAAACATGCATCGTTGGATCCACTGGTCAGGTCTGACACGGTGCCTGCAAAGGGCAGAGATACCTCGGTCCAGTTTGATCCGTCGAGATCGCAGGTATAAAGATGCGATACGGCATCTTTAAGGGCACTGACTTTGCAGGTCCAGCAATACCTGTCATGGAGACGTCTGCTGAGCGAGTTGAGCCGCGGCCCTGATCACGATTGCAAGTCTTGCCAGATGCTGGCTGTGGCGCTCCAGACCCTTTGATGACCGGTCCGTGCAATATTTGTGTTATATTTCATTTCGTCTAAAAGTGAAGCTCTGGTACAATAACACAAACTCTAGAGTACTAGCCTCTGTTGTTGTTTAAGACGGTGTTGGTGCGGCTGACCGAAGGTGCTTCATCGCAGAGGAGGAGGAACCGTTCTTTCTGCGTGTACACTGACCCGTTCGGTTTGCAATGGGCAGTGTGGGTCCCAGGTTGCCTGTGAGGGAGGATCTACCTTTTCTATGTGGGAGTTCCGGCAGGAAATTAGCCAACCAGTTTCTCGACTTGATCTTCCAATTGGGGAGCGTCAACAGGAGTTCACCCACGGCCACTTTGAATGGGTGCATTACCCTGATGATGTGACTTCCGATGGCATCCTGGTGGCACGGGTGACGATCCAACCGAACGAGAGGTGGCCTGAACACCTGCATGGTGGCTACGAGCAGATGTTGTACATAATCTCCGGGGAGGGTGAACACTGGATCAACGGCGCCAGGAGCAAACTATCCGAGGGAACCGTTCATTATCTTCCGGTCAGTGCGGTTCATACCATGGAGAACACCGGTGATGAACCGCTGGTGCACCTGTCTGTATACAACCCCCGCGTGCCCGAGGCTGTGCGAGAACTCACGGTGTCGATGCAAAGGCAGGGGTCTGCAAATGATGTACTGGACTCGGTAGGCCTGTCTGATTTGGTTTCGGTCTCCACCATGCAGATGATCCAGGACAAGTTTGCTGCTGCCGTCGGCCTCGGTGTTGTGGCCATCAAGGAGGATGGCGAGGTTCTCACAATGCCCACCGGTCTTCCACGCTTCTGCGAGTATGTACAGTCTTCCTGCCAGGGTGCATCTACCTGTCGGGCCTTTTCTGACGAAACCGGGCGTGCGGCGCATGGCGTGGGTCGCCCCATGATATTTAATTGCTGCATCGGGGTGGTCTGTGTCGCAGTACCTCTGGTCGCCGGTTCCGATTTGAAAGGGCACATGGCGTGCGGTTTCGTTAACCTGGCTGAGCCGAACGGCAGGCGCCTTGCCATGGTCCGCCAGAAGGCCCTGAACCTGGGCCTGGATCCGGACAGGCTGGAGCAGTTGTACGGGGAGATAGAGGTCGTCTTGCAGGCGCAGATGATGACTGCGGCTGATTCCCTGGCCTCCATCGCCAACTCGATCGTCTCGCTCTCGCTGCGGGAGATGGAGCGCAGCCTGGAGAGTAAGCACGTTGCCGAGATGCTGCAGAAGCTGCAGCAGGTGAGCCGCCTTGAGCAGGCGCTGCAGGAGGCGGAACTGAAGGCCATGGAAGCCAGGATCAAGCCTCACTTTCTGTTCAACGCCCTGAACACCATAGCAGCAACCGTGTCAGACGGCGGCAGAGAGGCGGAGGAGATCGTCTACTCACTGTCGGATTTCCTGCGGTTCAGTCTCCGTTACAGGGAACCTACCGCCACACTATCCGAGGAGCTTACCTGCCTCCGCAATTACATGAACATACAGCACGCCCGGTTCGGCGATGACCTTCAATCCCAGGTGGTTTGCGCTCCTGGCACCGAGGACCTCATCGTTCCCTCAATGATTCTTCAGCCGCTTGCCGAAAATGCCATCGTGCACGGCCTGACTCCCAGGGGCTACCGGGGGATCATCACCACGGCAGCCCGCGTACGGTCGGGTCGGCTGGTCATCACCGTGGCTGATTCGGGGATCGGATTTGATTCGGACAAGATCCTGGATCTGCCGTCCGGAACGGATGAGACCGAGGGCTGGGGCGGAATAGGCCTTCGTTACGTGGGAATGAAGTTGCAGCAGATCTTC
>PXCI01000161.1 GCA_003566675.1 Clostridia bacterium | reverse complement strand
CCAGCTACCGATCTCGCCATCGATCACTGCGGCTGTGCCCCAGCCCCTATCCTGATAGCGCTCTAACGAGGGCCACATCAGCAGGATCTCCTCCTTTACTGTATCGGTTGCCGCGAGAGTTCCTTCCAGTAGATCGGTATCGATGGGAACGATACGGGTTCCATCCAACCTGGGTTCCCAATCCAGCTCCACGGAGTCACGGACGCAAGCGTAGAAATAATTGTCGCGGCGCCCCCTGAGGAAGGGGCCAAAGGCCTCCTGGGATCGTTCCGCTAACGCCTCTGACAAGGCCCTCACCCCAAAATACAGCCGACCTCGACGCATTGCCTCCTCCCGGATTTCCCCTGAGACAAGTGCTGTCAGGGCGGGTTGTATGTGGGGCGACGTCTCCTCGCCGGACACGTAGAACTTGTTGTTGTTCTGATCCCACAGTAAAGAGAAAGCCCCGGGCTCATCGGGATGAAGGGTCCACAGGCGCCCACAGGTATTCCCATCCAGGATCGAGTCCATCACCATCTCCAGCTGACGGCCGGGGAAAAGACTCCCCATGTCCTTCAAACACCCGGTGGTGAGCTCAACTAGGTTCCTATTCATTCTAACCTCCGTTTCTCAGACTGACCACTGCGGCAGGCACTGCCCGTACAGCAATTGTGTTCTGGTGCACTCTCGAGACAGATTGTACAACCATCGCTGCATTTCCTGCACCCTGGGCACAAACTACATGGACCACGAACGATCTCGGGCGGGGGGAAATCCCGGTGTTGCCACACAGGAAAGGGGATCACCATCGCGAATACAGTCAGACAGGTGGACAGGGGATGATATGGCAGGCCATCAGATGCTGACGTACGACATGCCCCCCACCTGCAACAGCACCTACCCTACAGAGAAGAGGGATCCAACATGAAGATCGGGATCATTCGCTGCAACAGCCACAGCGAGACATGTCCTGCCGCCGGGTGTCTGAAAGCTGTAAGAGACAGGACCGGCAAGTTCGCAGAGTATGGCGAGGACCTGACCCTGCTGGGCCTGGACACCTGCGGTGGATGCAGCCGCGGCACCGGCGATCGGGTGGCCAAGAAGGCCGAAAAGCTCGCAGCACTCGGGGCCGAGGTCGTCCACCTGGGGAACTGCCTCGTGACACCCTGTCCGTACAAAGACGTGTTCACGACTGCCGTTGAAGGTGTGGGACTGAAAGTCGTCCACGGCACCCACTGATCCAGGGGGCCCGCGGCCTGCATGGCGCAATGGGGCCCTCGCACCTAAGGGAAGTCGGTGAGAGAGCCATTACCAGGACAGATCTCGCTGCTGGGGTGGGACTGGACGCCGGACGTACTCCCCTGCATTTATCCTGCATCGGGAGCCCCTGGTCAAATCCACTGAGGATCGCCATCAGCGTGAAGCCCTGGGAGCTGGTGGCCGACCGATTATGACAGTTCTTGTTCATGGGAGGTTCGGGATCATGTTCCCAGACGCCGAAGTACTCAGTAAGGTACTCTACGACCACGGTTTCTCCTGCGGAAGCATTGAACCCATCGCCACCGGAAAACACAACAGCACTTACATGGTCCGCCTGCTGGATGCTCCCGCCGCCGTCGATGGCGACCGGGCAATCCTGCGCGTGGCCCCCTCTGATGATGCGGGCTTTGTGTTCTATGAACAGAACATGATGTCCAGGGAGCCCGCCATCCATGCCGAGGTGATGCACAACACAGCCATCCCCGTGCCACAGATCTACGTCTATGACGATAGCCGCGAGAGCATGAACCGCTCCTTTTTGATCATGGAGTTCATGCCGGGGACGCCCCTATCCGATGTCGAACTACCCCCTGAGCAACGGCGGTTAACCATGGAGGCCCTCGGGCGCTACCTGAGACAGCTTCACGATCGCTGCACCGCCGAGACGTTCGGCTATCCCAAAGGCAGCTTTGGCAGACCTCGCTGGACCCGCTGGCCCGAGGCCTTCTTTTCCATGTGGGATCGGATGATCTGGGACATCGAGAATTGCGGCGTATACAGCCCCGAGGAGGGGAAAGGGGCCCGGGAAGCACTGCAGTCAGGGGTCGAGGCCTTTGAAGAGAGGCGAAGGGCCTCGCTATTGCACATGGACATCTGGGCACAGAATATCCTTGTGAACCCTGACGGGGAGATCACCGCCATCCTGGATTGGGATCGCGCCCTCTGGGGAGATCCAGAGATTGAATTTGCCATCCTGAATTATGTGGACTTCGACACGTCCTCCTTCTGGAGGGGTTATGGCTCACGGCCCCCGGCAGACGAGGCGGCAGAACTGAGAGCCCGGTTCTATCATCTTTACGAGGTGCAGAAGTACCTGGTGATCTGGACCCTGCGAGGCGGGGCAGACAGGGACAGAATACGCAGGTACCGGGACTATTCCCTTAGCATGCTGGGTAGGACATGATCGGGCATACCTGATCCCCCGCATCCCACGAGCCTGCTCCTGCTGGGCTGCCTGTCCAACGCAGAAGCTCTCCACTGTCGCGGGCTCTTCTTAAGAGCCCGGGGAATGCTCCACTCCCTGCCGACACCCACTCCGCCCTACCAGGGAAGCAGAAGTCAGGCAAACGATGAAACGTAGAGGCTCCACGCGTCCCGGACCGGAATATCCCCTGATATGCACGGGAACCCATCGGGGGGGAGCGCCGCGGATCGATACTGCCAGCGAGAACAAGTAGGGCCCAGATGGCGACAACCCCGAGCACAACGAAGCTGACCACGAATCCCAGCAGATCGCCCGTCACACCGGGTCCGGTCTCGGTATGACGGGCGATTGACTGCCAATTCTCCCCCACAGGCGACACCACCTGGCATATTGGTGCAGGCACACCCAGAGGTTAACGATCCCTTCGCAGAATGCGGAGGCCGTAGAACATCGCATCCACATGACCAAGGGGCCCGGTGATGAACCTGATCTCGGTTTCTTCGCCGCGGCGCATGATTCCCACAGTATCTGTTCCGGTCGGTCTCAGAGCCTTCCTCTCGCTGTTCTCCATGGCGAACAATTCCCCGTCCTCGAGGATCACTTCGACCTTCGCACCCTCTCCTGACCGGTAGGTGCCTGTGTACCGGGCCAGGTGTTCGTGTGTACACTCGCAGTCAGGTGGTCGACTCCAAACCGTCTCCATGGGAAGGCCCAGCAGCGGGTTGATTGCGCCCCGCCAGATCTTATCGACGGGCACATCCTTCACATTTGCCAGGACCGCTGCAACGATTCCCTCTTCGGGAACGAAACCAAACTGGGCGGCGATCCCCTTGAGGCTCCCTCCATGTTCCACAACGGTTGTCCCGCCGTAGTTCGGATGGACTCTCAACCCGTAACCGTAATAGGTGTCTCTTCCGCAGGGGAACAGGGGTGCCGTCATCTGTGAAATGGCTCCGGGTTGGAGGACCGAACAATCAAGGTAAGATTGCCCATACCTTAGCATGTCGAGAACACTGGCCTTGAGAAAACCGGCGCTGACCATGGCAGGGGCGTGGAACCAGTGCCCGGCCTCCATGGCCTCGCCCTCGGGGTTGGTCTCATACAACTCCGTGACATCGGCTCTTCCCTCGAGCCAGCTCGGGTGAAATCCCGCCTCCATGTGCAGGGGATCGAGAATGCGCCTTTTCACGAAGCATTCAAAGGATTGCCCACTTACGCGCTGAACTATGGCCCCCAGGAGCGAGAATGCATCGTTGGAATAGCTGAACTGTTGTCCGGGTCGGCCCAGGGGCTCCTCGTCAAAACCCTTCAGGAAGTCCATGTGGTGCTCATGGGTTTCGATCGGGGGGTGACCGATCCACTCATCCCACAGCCCAAGCTCCTGCACCCTCTCCATCTCGCCCGGTGAAGCCCACGCCTCGAAATGACTCCGCATACCAAATTTCAACGCTGGGGTCGGGGGCAAGGCACTGGTGTGAGTGAGAAAGTGATGCACCGTCACGGCTTCTGCCACCCTGCCATCACCGAAGGAGAACTCAGGCAGGTGTTTTCTGACGAGATCCCCCACAGAGAGGCGGCCCTCCCCGGCGAGGATCATGATCGCCATGGCGGCGAACGACTTGGTCACCGATCCGATGCCATAGACGGTTCTCGCTGTCGCAGGCTCCCCTTCCGATCGGTTGCGAAAACCAAACCCACCCGAGTAAAGGTGTTGCCCATTCTGCATGACCGCCACAGACAATCCTGGAATCGAATGCTCCCGCATCGTCGCTTGCACAAAGGATTCAAAAGAGGACCATGTGTCGGGACTGGCCATCTGGATCACTCCCATCCTGGAGATCTTGACGCTTCGTGTTCTTCCAGTGGGCTCATCTTGTCTTACCCTGGAGCCGGGGATCGAGGATGTCACGCAGCGCATCGCCGACCATGTTGATGCAAAGGACGGTCAATGTAATGGCCAGCCCGGGGAAGGTGACCATCCACCAGGCCCGCGTGATGAAGTTTCGTGATCCGCTCAGCATGGCACCCCATTCGGGGGTGGGCGGAGGCGCACCGAGCCCGATGAAACTCAACGAGGCCGCTGCAAGTATGGCCCCGGCCACGCCCAGGGTAGCCATCACAATGATGGGCGCCGAAATGTTCGGTAGAATATGCCTGAATATGATCTTCATGCTCTTCGTTCCCACGGCCCGGGACGCCTCGACGTAAGTCTCTTCCCTGGCCGATAGCGTCGCCCCACGCACCAGGCGGGTGTAGCTGGGAATACTGGCGATGCCGACGGCAATCATCAAATTGAATAGGTTGGGCCCGAGGATCGCAATGATCACCAGGGCCAATAGGATGGCCGGAAAGGCCAACATCACGTCAATGAAGCGGGATATGATGTTGTCGACGGTCCCTCCGAAATAGCCGGCAATCAAACCCAGGAAGACGCCTGATACGAGGGCAATCCCCACGGCGACAAGCCCCACGCTGAGTGAGATCCGGGAACCGTAAACCAACCTGCTGAAGATGCACCGACCGAGGTTATCCGTTCCCAGGGGGTACTCTGAACTGGGAGGACTCAGACGGTCACCGCGAAAGATCGTCCGATAATGATGCGGTGCGACCCAGGGGGCCAGGACGGCCACGATGATCAGGCAGATCACAAAAACGAGCGAGACGACGGCCGCCCGCTTCCTGCAGAAGCGACGCCACCTGAGTTTCCAGGGACCATCGGTAAAGGCAACATCGGAATTCTCCTTCAACGGTTCTGTCTCTCGGGACATGACAGCACCTCTCTTCTCATGAGTACTGAATCCTCGGATCCAGCACACCGTATACGAGATCCACGACAAGATTTGACATCACAAACAGCGTCGCCAGCAGAAGAATCAACCCCTGGGTGGCGGGAAAATCCCGCCCCTGGATCGAGTGAACGAGGAGCCGACCGGTGCCCGGAAGGGCAAACACCTGTTCAACGATGACGGATCCTGACAAAATGGCACCCATTCGCAACCCGAGCACCGTGATCACGGGGTTGAGAGCATTCCTCAGGGCGTGGCGGTAAAGAACGACTCTCTCCGACAGCCCCTTGGCCCTGGCCGTGCGGATGTATTCCATCCCCAGCACCTCCAGCATGCTGGAACGGCTCAGACGTGCGATCATTGCTGCGCCGCTGACGCCCAACGTCGTGACCGGCAGGACAAAGAACTGCCAGCCACCACTGCCCGCCACGGGCAGCCATCCCAGGTGTACGGCGAACAGGTACATCAGCAGGAGTCCGAACCAGAAGCTCGGCATGCTGACCCAGACAATGGCAGCCACCATCGTGGTCGCATCAAAGATCGTGTCGTGCCGGGTGGCAGCCACAACTCCGGAGAGGATTCCCAGCACGGTTGAAAGGACAATGCTGGGCACGATCAGCTTCAAGGTGACGGGAAAGCGGTCCTTTATCTCTTCAATGATGGGCCGCCTGCTCCGGTAGGACGTGCCCAGGTCACCCCGGAGCACATTACCAATGAAAGAAAGATACTGGACGTGAAGGGGCCGATTAAGCCCCAGATCCTCCCGCAGCTGGGCGAGGACCTCTGCTGAAACGAACCCCTCCCCCATCAGAATTTCAGCCGGGTCACCCGGGGTAAGGTGGATCATGAAGAACACAATCAACGATACCCCCAGCAGCACCGGTATGGTCATAAGCAGGCGCCGGATGACATAGGTTGTCATGCAGATTCCCCTTCCCGCGAAGGATTCTCTAAGGAAAGGGCTGTGGAGACAGGTGCTCACCCACAGCCCATGTACTGCCGTCCCGGGGTCTCGCTTACGCGAGAGTTACTCGATCCAGGAATCGTTCAGCATGATTCCTCCGGCAGGACTTACCATCCAGTCCTTGATGTTCTTGTTGATTGCGCTGTATTCCTCGGTAATGTAGATGAAGAATGCATAGTTCTCCTCGACGAGGAGTTCCTGCAGGTCACCCACATAGCGCCAGCGCACGTCCTGGTCCACCGCGCCTCTCTGCTTCTCCAGCAGATCGTCCACCCGCGGGTCAACCAGCTGGAAATGATTCAGTCCACCGCCAGCCTGGCTGGAATGGAAGAAGAAGTAGAGGACATCGGGGTCACCGCTGCTCCACCAGTACTGACCGATGCTCAGGTCGTGCTCTCCCCCCGCAACCTTTTCGGTGTGTAGGGCGCGCTCGAAACTCTCGATGTTGACCTTGATGCCCACCTCTTCGAGGAGAGCCTGGGCAATCTCAGCGTCACGCATCTGCAGCTCCTCCGTGCGGGTAAGCAGGAGGATCTCAAACTTCTCGCCATCCTTCTCCCTGATTCCGTCTGAGCCCATGGTCCAGCCCGCTTCTTCGAGAAGTGTCTCGGCCCTCTCGATGTCATGCT
>PXCI01000301.1 GCA_003566675.1 Clostridia bacterium | reverse complement strand
GGATCGTCTCCCACTCTTGCTCTAAAAGAAAGGCTTTCAGGGTCGCATCGAGGGCAGAAATGGTCATCTTGTCCACCCTAAACGCCCGCAGTAAGGGGTGGCGTTTCATTCGTTCGATGTACTTCGCCTCCCCGGCGATGATCCCCACCTGCGGCCCTCCCAGCAGCTTGTCGCCGCTGAAGGTGACGATGTGAGCCCCGGCCCCGATCGCATCGGCGACCGTATTCTCACCATCAATTCCCCGGGCCCCCAGGTCACTCATAATTCCGCTTCCCATGTCGTAGATGACCGGAATTCCCCGGGAATTGGCGAGCTCGGACATCTCACCGATCGACACCTCGGAAACAAAACCCACGATGCGATAGTTGCTGGCATGGACCTTCATCAGGGCCGCCGTCTGATCCCCAATGGCCCCTTCGTAATCGGCCCTATGGGTGCGGTTGGTGGTGCCGACCTCGGCCAGGTGCGCACCGCTGGCTGCCATGACATCGGGAATGCGAAAAGAACCTCCGATCTCCACCAGTTCCCCTCGCGAAACAACCACCTCCCGGTCTGCAGCCAGGGTGGCAAGGCACAGCAAAACAGCGGCAGCATTGTTGTTGACCAGGAGAATATCCTCGGCCCCAGTCAGCTCGCGCAGGATGTCGGCAGCACCCCGATACCTATCCCCTCGGCCTCCGGTTTCAAGGTCGTATTCCAGGTCCGTGTAAGCCGTCACACTGGCAACGACAGCCTCAGCTGCGGCCCTGGAAAGCAGGGATCTTCCGAGATTGGTATGAACCACCACACCGGTAGCATTGACCAGGGGCTTCAGTGCGGGGGAGAGCTTCCTCTGTACTGCCTCCCGGGTTCTTCCCATCAGCTCCTCTGTGGGCGGGATCTCTCCGACATCACCCTGCAAGACCCCGGCCCTGAGCGCATCCAACACCTCATTCAGAGCTCGGCGCAGCAGCGGCCTGGGAAAAGCCGACATGCCGACTCCCCATTCGCCTCCAAGCAAGTCGTCGACGGACGGGATGTCCCGAAGAATTCCAAGATCTGTCACCCGGTATGCTCCTCCTCAATTCGTTTCGAGGGCCACACCCCACTCAAAGCTCTGCTTGTAGATCCGCAGGAGAAGGGAGGTGTTGATCTCCCGGATGCCGTCTATGTTGCCCAGGTCTTCGAGGATAAAATGGGCCAGATCTTCATTGGTAGGGAATACTCCCTGGACAATGATGTCGAAAATGCCCGTAGTCAGACCCACATAGTACAGGGGTTTCATCTTGGATATCTTCTCGGCCACTTCTCGAATCCGTCCCGGTTCCACATTCATGGCAATAATCGCGGGCGAGTTGAAGCCAATCTTGAAAGGATCGGAGACACCGGCGATTCTGATGATACCTTCCCTAACCAGCCGGTAGAACTTACGACGAATCGTGCCCTCGGTCACTCCCACATCGTCTGCCATATCTACGAAGGACTTACGACCGTCTGTCTGCAGGAGCTTCATGATCTTCTTCTCCGTCTTGTCCATCTTCTTCATTGACCTATTCCTCCTTGTTATATAAGTCACCAGCCCCGCACCATGATCACTTTACGGCAGGAACGGATTGAGACATGAACCATTCCGTAGTTTTTGCACCATGTAGCGCAGGATGCCCGACTAATAGTATAGCATGGAAACAAGTAACTGCAAGTCCCACGGCGAATTTCGTAGGGGGTATGTGCTCCTGGGGAATTTCATAACTGCAAGTATGGCATAGATTTCGAAACTACCTCGACGGGGAATCCCCGTAACCGTCAACGGGCGCGGCGCTCCCATCGAAAACCTTCATGTTTCAGAAGCTTAACTTTCAGGGGCAGACCACCCCCGAAACCGCCCAGACTGCCGTCGCTGCGGACGACGCGGTGACAGGGTACAAACAGGGGAATGGGATTCCGGGCCATGGCGGATCCCGCTGCCCGCGCCGCCCGGGGGCTGCCGGCCCGGCGGGCAAGTTCGCCATAGCTCAGAACATCTCCCGGAGGGATCTGTTGTGTTGCCTCCCAGATCTGACGTTGAAACCGGGTTCCGGCGGGAGCCAGGGCAGGGATTTCGACGGTAAGATCGCCCGCGAAGTAGCGCGCCACCCACTCTACATAGGGTTGGGTGAGGCATCGACCCCGGCAGTAGGTTCCCCCTTCGGTCTGCAAGCGAAGATCCTCCCAAAACGGAGCGTCGGGGGCTCCCGGGAGCGTTGATCGGATCAATCCCTCACCGGAAACGGCAAGATAGACCGATCCGAACGGGGTTTCAGTGCATGTCCACTCCAAATGGGGCAAGTCGGACTCCTTTTGGAGGAGCCGGGGAAAAGCCCCGGCCCCTCGATTGATTCTGGATCAGATAGACAACCACTCGACGCCCAGTTCAGCCAACCTGCTGGCCGTGGGGCGACCCAGGTCATCCCACCCCATCATGTGGTAATAGGTGATTCGCGCGCTGTCCAGGTCCTTGGCATCAGGCGCTGTCCCCTCGATCGGACCGCTCGTGAAGGGGGTGGAGAATCGCTTACCGAGGGCATCATCGCGATCGTTGAGGCCACACCGCATGTTGAACAGGCGCGCCATCGTTGCTGCCCGTTCTCCGATCTTGAGCAGCTCGTGGACGCTGGTATCCCAGCCGGTAACAGCCCGGGTGATCTCGAGGAACTCACGGGTAGACCAGGATACGAAATAGCACATGACGGCACAGTTCTGCATGTGTTTGAAGTTGCTGACGTTGTACAACATTCGCACCTTTGCGCTGCTTAGATCATCGGCTGGAAGGGGCTCCGTTATGCCAAAGATGTTCAGATCATCGGCGTTTGCAGTATAGGCCGTGTCATGGATATTGTGGCAGTGATCCGCCCCAGTGGGCGATATGGCGTAGCCTACACCCAGGGCATGCTTCAGTCGCGGTTCGTGCATCGGGAGTTCCTGGCCCTTGACATTGACACTGAGGGGCTCGGCCTCGGGACCGATCTTCTCTGCTGCCCGGGCACTGCCCTCGGCGAGCAAGTCTCCGACGCCCTCGCGATGGGCGATCTTCTCGATGAGCTTCAGCATCGCCTCGGCGTTGCCGAAGTTGGCCTCCAGGCCATCGAGTTCATCGGCGGTGAGAACGCCCCGCTCGTAGCACTCCATGGCGAAACTGATGGTCATGCCGCAGGAGATCGTGTCCAGGCCCCAACGGTTACACAGCTCGTTGCCCTTGCAGACCGCCTCGAGATCATCAATCCCACAGTTGGAACCCAGGGATCCCAGGGTCTCATACTCGGGTCCTCCGTAGAGGGGGTCAACGTCGTACTTGTCGCCCTTGACCACTCGCTTACAATACACCGGGCAGGCGAAGCAGTTGTCCCGCTCCACCAGAAGGGTGTCCCGCATCGTCTGACCCGAGATGGCATCGGCTCCCTCGAACTGGCCCTCCTGGAAGTTGCGGGTGGGAAGCCCTCCCCTGACGTTCAAAGACATGACCGTAGCAGGGGTTCCCGTCTCTTTCATGCCCGCACTGCGCTCGCCGTCGGCTACGGCCTTGTTCATCATCCGGGCGTATTTTGCGACCTCGTCTTTGTCGGCCACAGGAACCTCGCCGGTGCCGCGAACCGCAATGGCGCGGAGCTTCTTGGAACCCATCACTGCGCCCATCCCCGTTCGGCCCGGGAAATGGGTCAGGTCGTTGACGACGCAGGCGTAGCGAATCAGGTTTTCTCCTGCGATCCCGCACTGGGTAACCCGGACCCGGTCATCGCCCAGATCCTCGCGAATGAGATCCTCCACGTCGCCTGTGTCCTTACCCCAAAGGTGCCGGGCATCGCGGATCTCCACTTCACCATCGCTGATCCACAGGTAGACGGGCTCATCAGACTGCCCCTCCACCACGATGTGATCAAAGCCTGCCTTCTTCAGCTCAACCATCCACCATCCGCCGCCCTGGGTGTCGCCGAAACCTCCGGTGAGAGGAGACTTCGCTCCCACGCAGTTCCGACCGCTACCAGCCAGGGGTGTCCCCGTCATTGCCCCGGTGGCGAAGATAATCTTGTTGTCGGGCCCAAGGGGATCGGCATCCGCCGGAACCTCTTTCAAAAGGTAATAGGCGATAACTGCTGTTCCCCCCATGTATTTCCGGTACCAATCATCACTGGGCTCCTCCACCGTTGTCGTGTGATCACTCAGATTCACCCGTAGAACCTTACCCACGTAACCATAAGACATTCGTTTATACCTCCCCTTGTGTTTGACTCATCATTCGGTGCAAAAAACCCCTTATCCTACACCTTGCCTGCTCTGGACCCTCAGACTCAACGGCGATCTTCTCCAGTGGACACATTCCGGTGCCCTCGCGGTTCATGATCTGGGCCACCTGGGTCTCGGCCTCGACGTGGACCCCATGCTCCCTGAGATAAGATTCAGCCTTCTCACTGATGACCCGGGCATAAACGGCGCGAACGGGAACGTCCAGGAGGAAATAGGCAGCCGCCAATCCAACAATACTGTCAGCCAGGGCCAGGTCCCCCGTCACGCCCTGCACCTCGAGTAGGACTGCCAGGAGAGGAGCCAGTCCCTTCCCCCGCTCGCGGGCAAGAACCTGGCCACCGCCCGCCATCACCACCGAGTGAGAACCGCTCTGCAGCTCCTGTCGCGCCAGTTCCAGGTTAGCCAGAAGCTCAGCAGAGCGAGTCTTGCCTGTATGTGTCAACGTTCCAGGACACCTCCCATGGCACTCATCCCCAGGAGCAGAGCTCCCCAGAGTTTCTTGAAAGCCGCCACGTAGTCATCGTCAACCACCCGGATCTGCTTGGGAGCCAGCCGCTCAACACAGGGGAACAGGCAGGCCATGCTCACCGAGGGCGTCGTCTTGAAGGTCACGTCAAAGACCACCGGCCTCTGCTCACAATGAGGAGCAACCTCCTCACGTCGCTGCAGGGCCCTGACCGCCGCCTCTTCGATCATCTTGTGCGCCTGCCGGGGGGGCAGACAGCTGGCAGTGTGTCGGTCCAGCCCTGTCTTGACGGTCACGGTCTCGATGCCGGGGATCAGGGCTGAGGCCTCTGCTCCGACCTTGTCGTCTCCGGTGACCAGGACGACGGGTACCCCGAAGGCACCGGCGATTCCAGCGTTGATGCCTGTTTCTCCCATGACCTCCCCGTTACGGCGGATCTCTGTCACCACGGAACCCATAATCGTGTGATTCAGAAGCCCGGCCTCGGTGCCCTCGCGGGCGTGGTATGCAACAAAAAACGCCGCATCAAAGCTGTCATCGATGCCAGCCATCTGGAGGAGCGGCTTGTTGCTTCCGGTGATCAGCCGCGCTCCCTCCTCCAGGTCCTCGATGAGAATATTGGTCATCGATCCGTGACTGTCGTTCACCAGGATATCCTTGGCCCCCGCCTTGAGAGCCCCCTTTATGGCAGCATTGACGTCTGCAGTGAGCAGCTTCCGTCCCCGATCGTACTCTTTCTCTTTGCGGGAGATCAGTTTAGAGCTGGTGATTCCCGATGCACCCTCCATGTCTACGGACATGTATACTTTCATAGGGTTTCTCCTTTCCCTCGTGCCCCAACGGTTGAACTGAGCGCCGTAATATCAGGATTGCTGAAAAAAAGATCCTAGTACATATGATTCAGGTTCCCGAGGTGAAATCCTCCCTCAGAAAGGAGGGGCTGGTGCGACGGCTGCCGAATCACAATCCAACAAGGGGCGGGGACTCTATGCCTGGTCATGTATCTGAACAAGCGCATCTGCGATCAAGCAGCTCGCACGTTCGCCCTAAATGAACACAACATAGCGCGTCACAACAGCTGCCATGAGATCATGTAGGGGTTGGCTTCATCGAAAACCGCATTGATAAATCCTGTTCAGCCCCACACCTGGACCAGGGACAGCAAGTAATAGCGAACCCCGTCAGACCGTCCGCAGGAAGATACACCGGGCGAGCCTCCCTGCAAGGATCGGCTCCGGCTAGTGATCTCACATACGCGTCACCATCTCCTCCAGGGGCCTTCGGGGCCGAACCCGGGGTTGCTGTGCCGGGTAACCCACAGGGATCATGGCGATGGGCCGCAGATGAGAGGGTAGCGAAAGGACCTTCGTGCATTTGTCTTCATCGAAAGCCCCGATCCAACACGCTCCCAGCCCGAGATGTTCCACGGCCAGAAGGATGTTCTGGATCGCAGCAGCTGTATCCTGGAAACAATACAGGGTTCGCCCTCGCTCTTCATATCGTTCCGCCGACCGCTCGGGGTCGGCACATACCACGATGGTCACGGGGGCCTCTGCCACGAAGGCCTGGCCCTTTGCCACATCAACCAGCTGCTCGCGCAATGAAGCATCCTCTACCACGTAGAAATGCCAGGGCTGACGATTCCCTGCACTGGGGGCCCAGTGGGCCACCTCGAGCAGGGTATCGACCATCTCTGACGACACCGGCCGGTCCTCAAAACGCCGCACACTCCTTCGTTTTCTCACAAGCTCCTCGAAATTCACATCAACACCTCCTACAGCTAATTTCTCCTAATAGCCACGATCTCCTACCGGCTTGAATCAAGAAATGTCCAGAGCATTAATGTAGATGCCGGGTTCTTACCCCTCTTCACCGCATCAACCGGTGGAGACACCCACGGCCATCAACACCGTTGGAGGGATCCGGCAAATGGCAACACCCAGAATCGTTGCCAGGGATGAGCCCAAGACTCTTCGCCTGGAGCTCCCAGATGACCTTGTCCCGGAGTAAGCCCCAACAGATGGTCCATTGCTACTGCGACGGCGTTCCGACGAATCCAAGGCAGAAGCCATCCGGGTCCCGAATGACGAACTTATACGTCCCCCATGGAGCCCTGGCAAGATCCGCTTCAATCTCTACTCGAT
>PXCI01000315.1 GCA_003566675.1 Clostridia bacterium | reverse complement strand
CTTTTCTCCCCTGGGCATGGGCGCTACCCATTTTCATCATGACCATGAGGAAATCGTCAGGAACCGGGCCTACTCCTACGCACCACGCCCTGAGGGTGGATTCCGGAAGAGCGTGTTGAGCTATGCCAACATCGGCGCAACAAGCCTCTTCACAACCGTCGAGGACCTGGCCCAGTGGTTGTTTAACTTCGACACCAGGAAGGTTGGGGGTGCCCAAGTCCTTGAACAGATGCACGAGAGATTCGTGCTTAACGATGGAAGCACCATACCCTACGCCTTCGGCCTGATGTTCACCGAGCACCGCGGGGCCCAGGTGATCGGCCACAGCGGGTCGGATGCAGGTTTCCGCAGTTACTGTGCCCGCTTCCCCGAACACGGGCTGGGCATTGCAATCCTCAGCAATCTGGCAACGTTCAACCCCCAGATGATGGCCTTTAAGATTGCCGATCGGTACCTGGACGGGTGCCTGGATCCCCAGGAAACCCCCACTGCCGCGGGGCCACCGACGAAATCGGACCTGGAAGACTGCACCGGAACCTACCTCATGGGCCCCTTTGGGATGATCGAGATCACCCGGGAGGACGACCACCTGGTCCTGACTCGCACCGGTAGCCCCTCTACCCCCCTCGTCCCCGAGGGCGGACTCAGGTTCCGGGCGGAGGCGCAGGGCAAGGTGATGCTGTTCGACCGGGATGCCGATGGCCACGTCACCTCATTCAAGACCCTACCACCCGGTTACACGATGACCGCTGAGAGGTTTGAACCCCGGCACGTCTGCCCCGAAGATCTTGCCCATTTTGCTGGCAGCTACTACAGCGAGGAGCTGGGCACGACATACACCATGACCCCAAAAGATGACGGGCTCCTGATGCAGCACCGACGCCATGAAGATGCGACCCTCGTCGCAATCGATGACGATACCTTTCAGAGCTTAAACGGCAGGACAGGGAAGATCCGGTTCAATCGGGAAAAGGGCAGCGTGACCGGGTTCCTTCTGACGGGAGGCAGGGTGCGAAACCTGCGATTCGACAGGCTCGAGTAGACGAACGGGAATTGCGAAGGGCCGGTGACCTGGGCCAACCTGTAGGTCACCGGCCCTGGTATGCCAAGCAATCTACATCACATGGGACAATGTGGCTTATGCTTGGCAGGGTCGGGTGTACTGCTACTACCCTCGGACGACGAAGCAGCGGGAGATGCCCTCAGGAGGGTTTGAGAAGAATCTGCATTGATGAAGTATCGATACCCGGCCTGGCAGTACAGCAGTACCAGAGGTCCCCGATGATCGGCCCGGGGGTTAGGGGCCGAAGGGCGAAACCTTTGACCCCGGGCACCGGACGAGGCCTCAACTGTGCTGAACACACGGGACGGTCTGCGCCGACTCAAGTTGGCCCAGATCGAACATATCATCACCGAGGCCTGGTACCAGGATGCGGTGCTGACCTCGATGGACCTGGAGTAGCTGCTGGGAATATCCCAGAGTTTTCTCCGGCAATTACTCGACGCCTATCACGACGAGCACGGGGTCCTTCACAACAGTGCTGGACATGGGATCTACCCTGACCCACAAGACCATCGTGGTGGAACTGGCCCTCTCGGGACTGACCACCGAGGAGGCCAACCTCAGGATCATTCACACCCCCGAGGCTGTCGGCAGCTACCTTCGTACTCTTGACCAGGTATTGATCTTGCTCTACTTCGCACTTCCGGAGACACCGATGGGGAGAGTGACAGGCCACAGCCATCTGAGGAAGGAACACCTCACACTGGAGCAGAAACGCTTCCCCACCAGGGAGCAACTGGCGACCTATCTCAGACAGAAGGGGGCTAACCTCGATGAAGTTGCATTGGGACGATGACGGTGATTTGAGCTCAAAGACTTGTCACTGATCAGGATGTTAAGGTACAATGATCCTCATTAGTTTAGTTATACTATCGAAAAAGATCGGGGAGGCAAAAATACCATGAACAGATTGACGCTGGTGCTACTGAGCATATTGGTGGTGGGTACTCTGATACTCACCGGGTGTGCAACTCCAGGGTCGGAAGCAGGTGACCACGAGGATGGAACATACCGTGGAGCATTTTTGGACAGGGACGAAATGCAGGTTAATGTCCAGTTCACCCTCGAGGACAACACCGTTACAGCTGCCCGCTTCCGTTTGCTACAGTACGGTGGGTCGGACTACCTGGCAGATGACGATGCCACTAGGCAATCCATCGGAGAACAACACGTACAGGCACTCGAGCACCTGGTGGGCAAAAACATAAACGATAGCCTCAGCGATCTCTACGAGCCGGGCGATTTCGTGGATGACGTGGATGGATTCGCTGGTGCCACCATCCGGGCCAATAAGATCATTTCTGCCGTTCGCGATGCCCTTAACAGAGGAGTTTATTCCTACTGATATGGAATAGACCGGTTAACACGGATATCCCGGGGGACGTTAAGACCCAGCGCCCCCGGGATTCTTGGTAAAGGCAGTCCTGATTCCCTGCAGTATTTACCCGATTTACGAAAGGTCGAGCTCGACCTCCCGCCCCAACCCGCGCAATCTTAATTGTGGGAGAGATCCAATATCTGTCCCGTGTCCGCCTCGCGATCTAGCAGTGTCCTGCGATTGTCCCTACGCGGGGCATCCCAGGACACCAAAGAATCATCGAAAATAACCGGTAATCGGACCTCAGAGGCCATGAGATTAGCCACCGCAAGGCGAATAGCAAGATACAGCTGGTCTTTGGCTCCCCGACTGAGCTGCTCTGGGACACATGGGGTTTCATCGGGCTTGGTGCCCAGCCGCCCACTGCGGAATGGGGGGCCATGCTGGTTGCTGCCCGAACTTACCTTCGAGCGGCGCCGTGGATGCCCAATGCGCCGGGCGTCGCCATCATGCTCACAATGCTGGGGTTCAACCTTCTGGGCAACGCGATACGCGATGTACTGGATCCGACTCAGAGAGGCACCTAGAGAAGGCAGCCACACAGCATACTGGAGGTGGTTCTGGCCAGCCATTAGCTCCTCTGCCCGGGCGAGTGACGTATGTTGTCCAGGCATGAATCACCCCCATGCTCTGCCACTGGTCCACTGGTCTCAAACCGACAGGGACTCCTCGATCTCGGCTGGGCCGGTCAGATCTCACTTGATTGAAAGGGCGGTTGATGATGGATAGAGAGGTCTCTTACGCGAGCACCCGACGTGCCGGGCGTTAAGGTTGGCCAGGTTGAAGATGTGAAGGCTCTGACCAGCGTCACAGTCATACTCACTGAAGGAGGATCGGTCGGCGCAGTTGACGTGCGTGGTGCCAACCCGGGCACCATCCACACCGATGCCCTTCATCCCATGAACCTGAACGAGGAGGTGCATGCCATTGTTCTCACCGGCGGCAGCCTCTTCGGATTGGCGACGGTGTCGGGAGTGACCCGGTATCTGGAAGAGCATGGCCTGGGAGTGAATGTGGGAGTGGCCACGATACCGGTTGTAGCCGGAGCCGTAATATTCGACCTGCCCGCGGGACGGGCTGACATACGTCCCATCGCAGAGTGGGGATATGATGTTGCCAGGGCGGCCTCCCGCGGACCGGTGCAGCAGGGCAACTGCGGTGGCGGGACCGATGGTACCGCTGGCAACACCCCGGTCAGCATCCCCACCAAGGGGGGGACAGGAACGGCGAGCTCTGTTTTGCCCACCGGGGCCACCGTAGACGCCCTGGTCTGCGTCAATGCCCTGGAAGATGTGATCAATCCCAATACCAGGGATCTATACGCCAGGACCGGTTTCTGTGACCTGGCAGCGGCTCCGAAATTGTGGCCGTCTTCCCGCACACCGAAGCACCCTGGACTGACCGACAGCACCACCATAGATTGCATTGCCACCGACGCTCAGCTCACCAAGACCCAGCTGGCCAAGGTGGCAGAGATAGCCCGCAGGGAGTAGCCCAGGCTATACGCCCCATTCACAGCATGAGAGACGGAGATGCCGTGTTCGCCCTGTCAGTCACACAGGATTAGCCCCCCATAGCGAGCGATGCTCACCCGGGCGAGGACACAGATATAATCAGCAGCGCCGCTGCTGATGTGTTGATGCGAAACGTGGTCAACGCGGTACTGGCTGCTGAGGGAACGCCAGGTTTCCCATCTTACCGTGACTGGATAGCCACGTGGGCAACGGACGAAGTGACGTCCTGACCCGTGGAGTCTAGTTTCGACTCAACAGGGGATACCGTCTTGACTGGAGGTATGCTTATGGGTGTGTAAAAGGACAAGACCCGGGTCGCTTGACCACAAAAACCCGGGGAGCTACCCCGGGTTTCTCTATATCTCAAGGTTCAAATAATCAGAGATACTCAGACTCCAAAGCTAGGAGTGGCAACACAAGAAGTCCGATTCGGGGGACATCACAGTGGCATGACCCGGACCGCTACTTACAGACAACATGGGACTTGACCAGCGAACGCAAGAGTTGCCGAGGACGAGCGGAGGTTACAATGCAGGAGGGGTCGGAGGGGCCCTTGTCACCATACAGACAGCTTATAGTCAATGTCACCTTGCGCTGGAACACTTCCGCTGGCGTCATTGCTTACGGACACTCCGACGGTATTCCAATAGATCGTAGATCCGTTCAGTGACGAAACAACAGCGAAGAATACGGCAACGCCTACAATGAATATTAAGATGAACACCATGTCAACGTTACGCAGCACCAACTCGCCTGGTGCATGATCACATACTCCGCCCAGATCAAATTGGCTGAAACAGGGCTAATTCATCTGAACACACTATCACCCGGCTCCTTACCGTAAACCGTATGCGCAATAAGTCCCTCGACAAAGTCCAACGGCAGCTCGTCATGAGATCCGACCAGAAATAGCTTTCCCTCCATGAGGACACCCCTCCTATTGGGGCCAACACAAAGGGGGCTCCCAGGGAATCCCAGTGAGGTTCGCGGTTGTCATCTACCTATGCAGAACACGAAGGCCTAACCAGGCGCCAAGAATAAGAACAGCGACCGCCAAGATAGGCCACGGCAAAGCCATGATCAGGTCCAGAAGCATCCTAACCGAACGATAAACCTGCACAAATGGGCTCCCGTTGATCGTCTCGCCTTGAGCCAGATGCATCTTACCCACTACCCCTCCCGTGCGGAGTACCCTGATCTGACTGCCCCGTGGCTATCCGACGAACCTCATGACCAAATAGACAACGAGACCCAAGATTCCAGGGTAGATCACAAACAAGAATAAGTGCTCATGAACCTGCAAAGAACATGTCGCCGTCTTCAAGCCCAGTACGGAAATGCTGGTCACGTAATCGTACCAAGTTGTCACACCCAACGTAGATGCCACCACATTCACCGCCAAAGCGGCGATCAATATCATCCATCCGTATAGCAGATACTTCAGAACCATGACCCAATCCATACGTCATTTCTTCCCGTCTGCATATTTGGCTTCACTCTCCAGAGTCTTCTCTCGGATCTCGGACAAAGTCTTCCCGCTTTCCTTATGAACGGCGAAAACGTATGTCTGAACGCTTGACCATCCTCAAGTAATCCCGTGCCATATCCATCAGCCGCAGACAGTCGTCCCCACCCCGACCCAGGGGTAGAAGAGGACGGCATCTCCGGCATTGGAGGCAACCAGCGATGAGAAGTCAAAAAGGGAGTCCCGCACGAACCCGGCCAGCCAGATCTCGAGTTCCTCGATGGTGAGACGGCCCTCATCCCATCATTCAGGACGGCGGGCTCCTTCGCTCAACTCGAGATGGGGAAGATCCAAGACCAGCACTCCTGCACTCCCACTCATCCATCTGAGTACCGGCTGTATAGCGGCCTTCTGGAAATCTACTGCATCCCCACTTGCCCCTCATACTTGCAATCACGGGTTCCGGGGCAACACCAGCTCACCGAAACCCTCACCGCCGGTGATGCGCCCCTCCCTGTAGACCGGCTCTCCCCTGACGATGGTCATCAACACCTGGCCGCCCAGAGTCCTCCCATCATACAGCAGGGCGCTCGGCGCCCCCTGGGTGAACATCGCGTCCCGAGACACAGGGCGCTCGCCCTCCAGGTCAACGACGACGACATCGCCGTCCGAACCAGGCGACAGACTGCCCTTCTTCGGCCACAGGTCGAAATGCCGGGCGGTGTTTTCAGCCATCAGGCGCACCAGGTCCTCGAGTTCCAAACGCCCCTGCACCGCGGCGTCGATCATGAGGGGCACCGTGGTCTCCAGGCCCGCTGCTCCAGAGGGCGCCTTCCAGATCTCTTCCCATCCAGGCTCCTTCTCCTCTTTATAAAAGGGAGCATGATCCGAGCCAATGAAGTCCACCGAGCCCCGGGCCAGTTCTCGCCAGAGATGGTCTCTCTCCTCGGCCGTGCGAATCGGGGGATTGATCTTCGCGTACGGGCCAAGTTCGACGACTTCTTCCAGGCTGAGGAACAGGTAATGGGGACAGGTCTCGATCAGCACGTTATAGCCCCGGTCCCTCGCCGAGCGGAGAAACTCCACCACCGTACCGCCGCTGACGTGACACACAAGGAGCCTGGCGCCGGTCGCCTTCGCCATCTCAAGCACCGTGGCACAGCTGACCAGCTCATTGGCCACGGTTCGCGAATCATGGTGGGCAATGATGTCATTCCTACCGGCAGCCTGCATCTTCTTCATGCCATGCAGGACCATATCGTTGGACTCTGCGTGCACGGCTGCGGGCCGCCCCGTGGCCGCCACCCGCTCAAACATCTCGTACATGACACCTTCATCGGTCGCGGTCACACCAAAGTAATCCTCTTCACGGCCCGGAGTCGCGATATCCTGCAGGAAACACTTGAAGGCAATCGCTCCCGCTTCGGCCAGTTCATCGAGGGAGTCCAGGTTCTCGCTGCCCATTGAACCATAGAGTCCGAAGTCCACGTAGGCGTGGGGCTCACAGACCCTCTTCCGGTCGCTGAAGATCTCGGCTGAATAGACCGAGGGGCTGGACACCGGATGCTCCAGGACAGTGGTTATCCCCCCAGAGGCAGCCGCTCGGGTTCCAGAAGCAAAATTCTCCCGCTCTCCCCCTCCCGGATAGCGAATGTGAACGTGGGAATCAATCAGGCCCGGAAGCAAGAACTTCCCCCGGACGTCGATCACCTCACCGACCGAGGGGATGAGTTCGCCTCCCATCCACGCCAGAACCTTTCCGTCCTTTATGACCAGGTCCGCCTCCAACCGCCCACTGGCCGAAACCAGTGTGCCACCTTTCAACACAAGATCCGCTGCTGGCATCGAGATGATGCTCCCTTCTATCAATCGTGAGATAAGGTAGGTTCGCCAGTTGGGGACGCGATCTCATCTGCGCCCCCCGTATGCTGGCCAACGGAGTGGATCACAAGACGACCCTCGCCCCGATGGACCGATGTTCAGGGCATCACCCAGTTTTGCTTCTCCTTCAACTCGCCAGCCAGGCCGGATTCTGAAAGCATGGCTCTCTGGGCTTCCTCGGTCTCCCTGATGATCTCGTTCTCATCCAGGAAGGTGTGCTTGCGATCCTTCATAACGATCTCGCCATCAATGACCACCGTCTGAACGGCCTCATCGCTGTTGGAGTAGACCAGGTTGATCAGAAGGGCCGTGATCGGTCTCAGACCAGGGTAGTTGCCATCGAGGACAATGACATCCCCCGCCTTGCCAGTTTCCAGCGAGCCAACCTCGTCAGCCAGGTCGAGGGCCTCGGCCGAGCGAACCGTGGCCAGCTCCAGGGCCAGATCCGCATTCGCCACCAGCTGATGGCGGTAGTTCTGCTGCTGGGCAAAGATGCAGAACTTCATCGTTTCAAACATGCTCTGGCTGTTATTGGTCAGGGGACCGTCCACGCCCAACCCCACCTTGCCGCCGGCAGCCAGGATCGCCATCAGATCGGCAACGGGCGAACCCTGCCACAGCTGGGCCACGGGGGCATGGGCGAGGCGCACACCGGCGTCTGCCATACGCTGGGGCTCACCCGGATACAGCACGTTGCAGTGTGCCGCCAACAGGTTATCCTTCAGAACCCCCAGGTCTTCGAGATAGTAGGTAAGACCTTTGCCGGTTCGGTTCACCGTGGCCTGGATGTCTCCTGTTGCGATGTGACAGGCCCAGAGCGTATCCCTCTGCCGCGCGAAGTCCTCAACCTTGGCGGCAGTATCTCGCTGGGCCCTCATGAAACTGATCAGTTCCGGGATCACCGTGAGTCGGTCCGAACCCCACCGCTCATTGAGTTCATCAATCTCGACAGATACATCCTCCCACTCCTCGACAAAACGAGAGGGTGTCGTGGGCAGGTCATTGAGGGCCCGGGCAAGAACACCGCGGAGATGAGACTCTCTCACGGCCTGGCAGATCCCGTTCATCGACCCGGGATGACTGTGAACCCAGTAGCTCTCTGTCGTGGTGGTGACCCCAGCCCGAGTCAACTCCAGCAGACTCTGCCTTGCTCCCGCGTATGCCCGCTCCCTGGTTTGCCGTTCGGCAAAACGAACCATGGGCTCCCAGCGTTCTGCAGCCACCATGTCATCGAAAAGACCACGGAACAGGGTCTGGTCCAGGTGTGCGTGGGCGTTGACCAGGCCCGGAAGTACAACTCCCTCCGAGGCATCAACGCGCTCAAAATTCGACCACCGATCGCCAGCTCGCCCCGAACCCACCTCGACGATGCGGCCCCCTTCAATGGCTACAAAACCCTCTTGCAGAATTCTCCTGTCAGGATCCATGGTTATGACGATCCCGCCCTGTATGAGCAGGTTCTTCCCGTCTACGCATTCGGTCATTGTCCGATCCCCTTTCCTGACTTCACAAGATGTGACTCATGCAACATTCTGGTCCTGCGAAAATGGCCTCCACATGCTGCGGTCCAGGTAAGGAAAAAGATCACGGGTACGTGTTGGACTCCCGTTTCTCGTCTCAGAGGTTTATCTCCCGCCCGGAAAAGCCTCTTCTTGCAGGAACCTTGTACCGAGGAGAAGCGGCCCATCCAAGCGCATAGTTCGTCAGGTACTTCCCGATTCCTGCCATCACCTTCTCAGCGCTGCCGATCATCAACAATAAGAAACAGGTAAGACCCGAACACGGTCCGAGGGACGGGCGCGTCAACGATGTCCAGCAGTTCAAAGGGGCTTACACCTGTACACAACCTCCCCCAATGACACTGCTACACAGTACCAGTGCATCTGACACGCCGGTAAGATAGCCTACGACTGTATACACATGCACAAATCGCTGGAAAGGGGCTGGAAGCCGTGGGACGCTTCTTGATGAAGACCGCACTCATCACCCTATCGATATTCCTACTTGTGACGCTGGTGCTTCAACTGCCCAGTGTATCCGAGTCGGCGCTGGCAACCCATGTGAGGGACTCGTTTTTTAACACCGACGAAAGAACGGTGCCAAACGACACCTCCAGGGAATCTGGAGGTGCAACGGATCCCATGGAACCGGACCAGAGCTACAGGGTCCGACCCGGGGATACACTGCTGAGTATCTCGCGGGAATTCAGCGTCCCTGCATACCTGATCGCCGAGGAAAACGACTTGCTCGACTGGGGTGACCTTGTCGAAGGGCAGGCACTGATCATTCCCTCGCCTATCGATGGCGAGGAACTGGAACTCAAGTCCGCCTATGAACTGGCCGGGATGTTTGATTTCTTCTTCCGGAAGGGATCGGGAGACACAAATAGGATTGCTCTGACCTTTGACGACGGCCCCGATGACACCTACACGCCCCAGGTATTGCAGATCCTGGAAGAGCATCGTGTGCCGGCCACCTTCTTCCTGATGGGTTCGAGGGCCGAAAGATACCCGGAGATTGTGAGGGAGATGGTCACCAACGGCCACATCATCGCCAACCATTCCTGGTCGCATCCGGATCTCAGGACGTTGACAGAAGAACGAGTACATTCGGAGATTACCAGGACAGAGGAGATTCTACACCAGATCACGGGGCTGCAGACCGCGATGATGCGTCCCCCGTTCGGAGCGATCTCTGAGATGAACCTGGTCCAGCTCCGAGGCATGGGCTACCACGTCATAAACTGGTCCGTCGACTCCAGGGACTGGGAGACCGAGGACGTGGACCAGATCCTGAGAAATACGCTCCCGGACGTGGAGGAAGAAGCCATCCTCCTGTTTCACTCCGCTGGCGGCGAGGGCCAGAGCATGGCCGCAACCGTGGAAGTTCTGCCCGAGCTGATTGAAACACTGACAGAACAGGGCTATGTCTTTGTTACCGTGGACGAGCTCCTCGCTATACCGGCTTACAAGTAGGCAAACAGAGGCACCCATCACCCCAGGGCACCCCATGGCGGCTGCCCTGGGCCCACCCCGTCTCCAACGGCTTTCAACCTCACCCGCAACCTGCACCATTGTACTGCCACAGATCTCCCGTGGCATACGAATGAGCGAGGGGAGATCCTATGTGGCACATCATCATAAGGGCCAAACTGATCAAAATGATGTTGGTAGGCTGTATAGCTTTGGGCGTCATGGCCTATCCCTACCTGGCGGGACTGGTCTCCACGGAAGCACCGCGGGGAAAGATCGTACTGATCATCGATGACTTCGGCAATCACGCAGATGGAACGAAAGCAATGATGGCGTTGGGCATCCCCCTGGCCACTGCGGTAATGCCCTTTCTACCCTACACAGAGGAAGAGGCGCATATGATCCACGATGCGGGTCTTGAGGTCCTCATGCACGTGCCGATGGAACCAGAGCACGGCGATCCCAGCTGGCTGGGTGCGCGAGGAATCACCACGGACCTCAGCAATACAGAGATCGAGGACCGAATCCGGGAGGGTCTGGCACAGATGCCCCAGGCCGTGGGGCTCAATAACCACATGGGCTCGCGGGCCACCCAGGACCGGAGGGTAATGAGGGCGGTCCTCCAGGTTGCAGCCCAGCAGAACCTGTTCTTCATTGACAGTAAAACGACACCACATTCTGTCGTTGGAGAGGTCGCAGATGAAATGGGTGTTCCCCATCTTGTCCGGGACGTCTTCCTGGACGGTATCCAGGATCGCGCTCACATCGAGGCCCAGCTGGAGAAACTGGGAGACATCGCCCTCGAGAAGGGTTATGCTGTGGGAATCGGACACGTGGGAATTGAGGGCGGCACGGTGACGGCAGATGCCCTGGGAGCAATGATCCCGGTTCTGAAGGAACGAGGCATAGAGTTCGTATTCCCATCCCAGCTGATCCGAGATGGGCCAACACCACCCCGCTAGGTGCTCCTCACTCAAAGGCCGCACCTGTCGTGTCATAACACCGTACGATGGGGAGAACCTGCCCAGTCTCACCCCATGCAGATCCCGGGAATCTCTCCTTTTACGGCACCCCGATGATCTCTCACTCCTTGCCTCTGCGCCTGAGCCTGTCAATTCTGCGCTGCATCTTTTCCCTCACATCGAGGGTTTCTACCCGGTCCTCCTCGAAGTTGACCGTGAGGATGCTTCCCTCTTGAACCCCAGCCGGCAGGCAAGTCAAAGGCAGATCCAGCTGAACCTCATCCTCTCCGACCAGCAGTACGGCCAGACCCCCTTCAACTCGATCGATCACTGCTCTGAGCGACCCCACGCATGTCTCACTCCCCTCCCCGAGCCTACCGGCCTTGAGGTGATCGAGGACGTACCTGCAGAGGTACTGGGCACTCGATCGGTCGGCACCCCGGGTTAATGGTCACCACGAAACATCACACCCCGACAGATTTCTTCTATCTAGTACGTCAGTGTTCCTTCTTCCTGCCCAGGATTAGGGTTCCGCATGTTGGATCATTTCTCCCCGATCAAAGACAAGATGACCCTGAAGCCAGGCCTGTCCTGCACAGGCGTAACGATCGGCTGGACAGCGATGGTTTCCGGAACGGGACACATCTGCCGGACGATGACGAGAAACGTCCCCTCCTGTACGTGTTGAAGCGTGCACATGAAGGGCAAAGTGTCTCAGCATCTGTCCACCAAAAATACCTTCAGGACCTCTCCTTGACCAATGCATAAGGAGTTTAGCGGTTATGTATCTTGATTATCTTCCTTAACTATTGTAGCATGAGGCTCGTGAAGAACAACCCTGATGGGTTTGGGTCGCCGAAACCGATCCATACTTGGAAAAATACGACTCCTTACGGGCCGGCTGCTCTCGATACAGGCTTCTTTGTACGAATGTGACCCGACAAGCATGGAGAGGGATGGCGGATTCCCATCTCTGCAAGAGAACTCCAGATGAAATAATGCTACGATGACGGTACACTAAGATGTGGAGTCCCGGCGATGAAGCACGTGAGCGATCGACCTGCGAACTTGAAAGTGAGGTGTAAGGAACATGCGTAAACCAAACACATTGAGAAGAAAAGAAATCTCCCATCGTTTCGTCCTGATCAGCCTATTGTCCTTTCTGGGGTTTGCGCTGATCCTTGCAGGGTGCAGCAATGCGCCCGGTGCAGGTAATAGTAATGACGAGCCTGAACCAATAATTGAAGAAACCTTCTTGCTGGGTACGTTGGTCACGGTTCGTGCCCATGAATGGGATTCAGACCTGGACATCGAATCAGCGATTGAGCAGAGCCTGAAAGTCATGGAGGACGCCGGGAACGTGGTCAGCGTATACCACCCTGAAAGTGACATCAGCGCCGTCAACAGCGGAGGGGGCCAACCAATCACGGTCTCGCCGGAGATCTTTGAGCTGCTAGAAATAGCCCTGGAGGTCTCGGAATTGACGGAAGGGTCCCTCGATCCGACCATCGGACCGGTGGTCGAGGCGTGGGGCTTCTACGCCGATGACCGCCGCATACCCGACGATGATGAAATCGAACGCGCCCTGGAATTGGTGGGCCATGACCGGATTGAGATCAACAAGGCCGACAGCACTGTGACCATCTCTGACGGCATGAAATTGGATCTCGAAGCCCTGGCTAAGGGATATGCCGGCCGGCTGGCTGTAGAGTTTCTCGCGGATCAAGGCGTCACCAGTGCCCTGATCAGTGCAGGTCAGAGCAGCATAGAGGCCCTGGGAGACGGACCCGGAGGACGTGCCTGGCGGGTCGGACTCCTCGATCCCCGGCAAAGAGACAAGGTGTACGCGGTCGTTGAGCTCTACGCTGGAGAGGCCCTCAGCACCAGCGGTGACACCCAGAGGTATTTTGAGGTCGATGGTCAGCGATTCTCACACATCCTCGATCCCCGCACGGGCTGGCCTGCCCAGACAATGCAGACCATCACCATCGTCACCTCGGACAGTGTTGTGGCAGATGCACTGTCAACGGGTCTGTTTGTACTCGAACCCACCGATGCCCTGGACCGGGTGGAGGAGATGCCCGACGTGGAGGCAATCCTGGTGACCTCTGACGGGGAGATCATGTCCACTTCCGGCATGGACAGTCGCGTGACAATTCAGGAGTAATGAAGGGGGTACGTAGCCAATGCGCTCGCTAGCAAGGCAGCTGATAAGCCATCTGTGTCGAGGTGACATCGTGATCATCCTGCTCGTCATCGGGCTTGCAGCTGCAAGTACCCTGGTTTTCTGGCCGACAGCGAGCGATACTGCTGCAGGCCCAGCATACGTGTTGCTAAGATCCCTGGCCGCCGGGGGGGGAAATGAGATTATTCTGGAAATTGCTCTGCCTGCTGAGGAAACCCACGTCGTGGAAGGAGCGGAGGCCACGCTGGTCGTCGAGGTGTCCGGGTACCGGGCTCGGGTTTTCGAGGCCGATTGCCCCGACCAGATCTGCGTCACCACCGGCTGGCTCACGAGACCGGGCCACCGCTCCGTGTGCGTGCCAAATCGCATGGTGCTGGAGATGGTATCCTCGGGCGATAGCGACGTTGATGACCTCGATGCCATCATCCGGTAGATGACGTCCTCGACTTCACCAGGCTCTGCAGCAATCGGTGGAGACGGACAGAAAATGCACGGACTCGCTGAACGTCTCACGAAAGCAAAATACGCCTCGTCGCCGCCTTCTGGCAGACCTGCACTACAGTAAAAGGGGGCTCATACCCCGCAAACACGGCCCCACTCGGGGCCTGGATCCCACATGGAGAACCCACTACCCATCCCGCCTCCGGCCTCTACTTCCGGGACTGGGATGAGTCGACCATGATGTCCTTGATGTCCTCCTCGCCACCGGCCATCACCCTGAGCTTGCGTCTGTATACGGAGAATTCAGGTCCCCTGAAGCTCTTATACAGACTGACACACCTCTCAACCATTCGTGGGGAAAGCTCCAGGGCCAACCCGATTTCCGCTGGCGACATCCCCTTGTCAACACAGGATGCCACCCTGGCAAAGTGATTGAGGTGTCTCTCTACCAGATCGCGGCTTCGGCCCGTGTGCTGCCTGATCTGCATCATCGTGCAGCCCGAGAAGAACATCTGGACAATATCCTCGGCACACTCCAGCATGGGTTCCGTATCGGCAACCCTGCCCCGGGTAAGGAGCAGCACATCCTTGTGTTGTTTCAGGACCCTCGATACAGCATCCGTCGATAATCCCATGACATAGGCCACATCGGGAACGGACAGGGGTGCGCCCTGCTCGTAGGCCCCGGTCACAATCCGTTTGATCCGTTTTGTTCTCAATTTCGCAGGACTCTGAACATCAACGAGGGACCGGTCGCCCGACTCCACATAATCGAGATACACAGGACGCAGCCGCGCCTCTGTGAGGGGTCGAGCCGGGGGTACGCTGCTGCAGACCCCAAAATACAGGATCTGCCCATCGGCCCGTCCCCCTGGCCCACACTGGTCCGCCAGAGTGTTCAGGTCTGCCAGCAACCTCTCGGCCGCGCTCCGGCTGTATTGATGGGTCTCCCTCAGGCACCGCAGAAAGGCATCGGGTCCGGCCAGGTCCTCCGGGCACCTCGATGCCGGTGTCACTGCATGATTCAGACGCTCCCGTACGATCCCTGTGCTGGGCAAATTCTGGGCCAGGTTCAACCAGCCCTGAATCAAGCATCTCGGCTGGACCAGATCTTGCATCAAGACATCCACGTCCTCGGTCTGTCGGTCCAATACCTCCAGGAAGGCTGACCACCACTGCCGCCATAGATGCTGACTGAACACCAAGTTTCTGCGAATATGATACAGGGGAACACCCGTGAGATAGCACTGCACGGCAAGGACACCACGAGCAGCCCTCCACTGCTCCCGGTACGCCCGTGACGCGCCTGCCAGGGCAAGGTCCGCACCCATGCGCCATAAACGCTTCAGCCTCTCCCTGAGGGCCCTCAGGCTCAACGGGAACAACAGGGCCAGTCGCCTTCCGTCGAACACAGCATCCTGGCTGCAGGCATCCTCCATGACGCGCGCCATCCTGGCAGTGAGCATCGCGACGTTGCCAGACTCTCGGAGCACCTCTACGTCATCGGCGGCAATGAGTTGTAGGCGGCACATCCTTTCAGGCTGGTCATCAACATTTCTTTTGGCATTATAGTCCCGTCCCTGGATTAAAGAGAAATTGATACTCCCGAGATCGGCCCCGCCCTCCTGCCCTTGAAGGTACAAAACGGCATCAGCAGCCACGGCCAGCGCCTGTTCGCGGGACATCGCTGCACCCGATTGACAGAGAATCCTGTGGGCCAGAAATGCTCGGAGATCCTTGGATTCAACGGAGGACGATTGCGCTTTGATCCTCTGGCGGTACATGGTAGTGACCTCACCTTCCACCGCAATTCCTGCCGGAACGACAAAGGCACTGCGCCTGTCCACGTAAATGGTACGCTCTACTGTGAGTCTGACGACACGATACAGAATGCTGGGCCCTTCTACCACCTGGGCCCCTCCACCATCCCTGAGCAAGGCCACCAGGATCTATCACCCGTTGGCCGCCTGGTCCTGTTCGACGAAAGCCCCTGCCGGGGTTCCCGTGTAAACCCGGAGAAACCACATTGCGATGAAGACCCCTGAAACACTCAAACCTGCAGCGGCAACAAAGGCGTAGTCCGTTCCCAGGCTGTCCAGGGCAATGCCCCCAGCAATCGATCCGATGGCCATCGCGAAGCTGCGCGTCATCTCAACAAGTCCAATCATCTTGCCCATGCCGTACTTGCGACCCTGTTCCACCGCTATGGCTTCAGAGGCGGGCACAGAGATCCCGAACCCCACGCCAATAATGACCGACAGGATCATCATGTGTCCCTGGCCTCGAGCCAGGGGCACCAGGAGAAAAGCAACAGGTGCGAGAAGTGAACCGGCAAGCGCCAGCCACTTTCGGTTGTATCGATCTGCAAATTCGCCGCACTTACGCTGCAACACGGCACCGGTCAGGGAGCGAATCGTGACAATCGCTCCAACCTGGGCACTGGACAGACCCAGTGCCAGTTGGGCGAAGAGGGGCAGGAGCGAGGAGAAAATCCCGTGTCCCATTCCCACCGCACTTCGAAGGGAGACAATGCCCTTAACCGTGTCGCTGCGGAACAAGCGCAGGGAGTCTATGATCATCTCAACCGGGCGCTGATCCACAGAAAGCGTCTGCGACTTCTGCTCCGGGAGCCAGATGACGACCAGCAATATCGATACTCCCGACAGAATCGCCATCGCGTAAAAAGGTACGTTGAAACCGAAACTGTCCGCGAGGAGCCCTCCCATGATCGGCCCCCCGGCAAAGCCGGCAAAAAAACCGGTGTTAAGCGTGCCCATCACTTTGCCCTCAGCATTGGCAGGACTCAGTTCCCCGGCGTAGGCCCGGGCCACGGGGCTAATCATGGCCGAGAACAGGCCCTGCACCATGCGAAGAAGGAAAAGGTGGATGGGAAGCGTTGCTACGACGAAGCCCAGTGCCACGATCATGTATCCGAGCAGGCCGCCCAAAATGATGTTCTTTTTGCCCTTACTGTCAGACAGAGAACCGAACACCACCATGAGCATGGCGCGAAAGAAGGGGTTGGCGGCAAAGATCAGGCCAATCCAGACTCCACTGGCCCCCATCGTCTCTGCATACACGGGCAGAAGGGGTACGATGAAGCCCACGCCCGTTGCCATGCTGAACATAGCGATGACGAGAACAATGAGACTCTTGTGATAGTCTGATCCGTCGTCGCTCAAAAATGACCCCCCGGCATTGACTCTTCGCTCCACGAGTCTTCCGTCGATAAAGCTTTCGACATCAGCTTGTGAATTCCTTCTCAATCTCCCACATCTAAGTGTAGCGCATGGATGGGTGTCAATCTACCCCCCGCACCGGTGAGTGAGGACCAGGTGACATCAGAGAAGACGCCTTGGAATGAACCGACCGCATCCCCACAGGCTGCGGAGACTATCTACCATGGGATGGGATCAAGATCGGAGGTCAACGTGCGGTGGCAGCGGCGATGTGACCGCTGCGCCTGAGAAAGAAGATGGCCACGAGGCCCGTGATCATACCTGCAGGCAGGGCCAGCATGATCAGGTAGGGAGCGTAGAAAAAGACACCCATGTATCGTGTGATCAGAGCAAATACAACGAGCTGCATCATGTTATGAGCGAAAGCCCCCATAATGCTGACACCGACGGGCCCAACGGGGAGTTTGAACATCAACCACATGACGATCGCAGCAACGACGGCCCCCGAAAAACTCATGGCAAAGCCGACCGTGCCAAAGGTTCCACCAATCAGAGAACCCAGAACAGATCGCCCTCCAGCAACATACAGCCCCCCGGAAAGCCCCCAGAGAGCGGTCGCATACAGGGTAACCATATTGGCCAGGCCAAGCTTAGCCCCCGGTATGGGAATCGGCGCGGGCACGGCTCCCTCCAACCAATGCAGTACCGCCCCCACTGCGATAAGCAGGGCCAAGCGAGTCAGTGTTCTGGCATCCAACGCGACCACCTCCCAGGAATACTCTATGAGCATCAATGTGCCCATGCAGGAAGAGACGCCTGCAGCGGGCCGCCATCGGTCACCCCGGTGTGTTTTCGCCACGACCTGATCGGACCCCATGCACAGCGAGCCCACACCCGATGACCGATACCAGTAAACCAATGTGTGGAGCCGGGCCCGCTGTCGTGAAGAGGGGAAGGAATCCGCCCACCACGAAAAGGGCCGTCATGAGGGCCACGCAGAACTCAACCGCCGTCATGACGCGAGATTCGTTCTCGGACCTTCGAGGCACCAGGACCAGAATCGCAGCGACAAGGGCAACGATCAGCGTCGCGAGGCCAGGTACCGTCAGATAGCCTGGAACCGTACCGAAGGTCATCTGGTCGATGAGATTGCCTAGCGCTCCAGGCACATGGTAGATCTGAAACCGAATGGAGTGCCAGGGCAGGAAAACGCCCACGATGACCATGAACGTGCCAATCAGGATCCTCTTCTCAAAGGCCCTCATCCCGAACCATCCCTCCCCTTTAGCTCGCACTAATCCACCACTTCAGCGTAGACTAGGCTATGAAAGCTGTCAAACGAATTCTCGTCCATATTGTGAGCGGGGAAACGGCAGTCACTTTGGAGGAAATAGGACCGCCAAAACAGGTGACCGGAAAGGCCACTTGCCACGGGTCGTTCCTCCAGGTTGGGCCGATTGCTGCATCTCGTGTTTGCACAGGCAGACCCCACGAGGCTTACTGGATATAATACCGGGGAAGGGAGGTGCCTCAAGCATGCCTGACGACCGCTATCGCATGGGGATCCGAGTCTCACTCATTTCATTGTCCGTGAACCTGGCCCTATCGGTCGTCAAGGCCGGGGTTGGCCTGACGACCCAGAGCAGTGCCCTCATCGCTGACGCCGTGCACTCCGCCTCGGACGCCCTTTCAACCCTCGTGGTGTTGGCCGGGCTACACCTCGGTCGGAGACCTCCTGATCCCCAGCACCCCTACGGTCACGGAAAGGCCGAGGCCCTGGCCACGACATTTCTGTCGCTGAGCCTCTTAGCTACGGCCCTGTGGCTGCTCCGGGGGGCATCACTCCGGGTCTTCGCAGGCATGACCATCGCGCCAGGTCCCAATGCGGCTGCGACCGCAATGGTCTCGATCGCCGCCAAGGAGATCCTGTTTCGCTACACACGCAGCGCAGGACGCAGGACGCGGAGTGACCTGCTAATCGCCGATGCCTGGCATCACCGCTCCGATGCCCTGTCTTCCGTTGCAGCCCTCGTCGGAATCGTAGGTGCCAACCAGGGGTGGTTCGTGCTGGACCCCATAGCGGCCGTCGCTGTCTCCTTCCTGGTTCTCAGCACCTCCTGGGGGATCCTCCGGTCGGCCATAGACATTCTAATGGATCGCCGCCCCGACGAATTCCCTGAGGAGGTCCGTCGCGTGGAGGAAGCGGCAAGGGCGATACCACAGATTGAACATGTGGACGATGTGAGAATGCGCCAATACGGGGGAGAACTGGTCATTGACCTTGAGATCAGCGTCGACTCCGCCCTGACACTACATGCCGCCCACGAACTCGCATACCAGCTGCGCTCAGAAATCGAGAACGCACCCCATGTCCTGGAGGTCTTTGTCCACGTAAATCCTCACCCCGGGCACCAACATGAAGGAAGCGACTCGTGAGGCACACCGGCTCCCCTCTGCAGACAAGCCCTGAGCAGAGAGTCACCCCGAGAGTTTCCGCTCCACCAGAGTTAATGGGGTGACTGTGCCTCAGCCCGTTCGCATGCTCGTCTTCTGTAGATGTCGTCACCGAGAGGACGGCACATCCCATCCCATTCGAGTCCCTCTTGCACAAAGATTTACCACTCCGCATGACAGGAAGCAAATCGAACGGACACCCGCCGAAACCCAACCGGTCCCAGGGATCGTCTGGCCGGCTGGGTCGGTCACTGGCTTTCCCACAATTCCAGGGTTTCACCGTCCGGCCCCTTAAAGAAGAACACCCTGACCTGGCCATCAAACACCTCTCGAGGAACATCGCTGATCATCTCAACATCTTTCTCCCGCAACCGAGCGACAACGCCGTCCAAATCTTCAACGGTGAAGGCCAGGTGAGCGAACACACCTTCAGGCGATGGTCTGTCTACATCGGCAAACTGCAACAGTTCTAATTCGCTCTCCCCCACTTTGATGAACCCAATTTCCAGACCGCTGTCCGGGTTGCTCTCCCGTCTGACCAACGACAGCCCGAGGATGTCGGTATAAAAAGCGATAGACTGCTCCAGGTCTTCCACGCGGACACCTACGTGTTCGATTTTGTCCAGCAAATGAAATCTCTCCTCTCGAAACGAGTTATAAGTGAGTTGCCCGGAGCAGCACAAGGCTGCTCATCGGGCTGATACTGTTCTGTCCTCTTTCGCTCCTTCGTTCTCCAGGCACACAATACCTGTTGCCCGGTGCGAATTTCCAGGCAGGTGTCAGCCGCCACCATCTCGCCCACGTAGAAACATAGGCCAGGCGTGGGTACAGCCAATAGGTTTAATGTGCGGCCCTGAATGCTTGAAGGGAGAGCCGTATGTGGGAATTCATGTACGCATCCGAACCAGCCAGCGACCTGTCCGTATCACTGAGAAATGCCGAGAGGGCCCCTTGCACAACGCAAGTACGTCTGGGATACACATGCGCTTAGCCATCAAAGTCATTCACCAAGGACTGCCGACAACACAAATGGCAACTTTCCCTCCTCCTGACGAATATCTTCATTCTTTCTTAACTGTTTTCCTCCTGAGAATTGCTACAATGACATATATACCTGATACGGGTATAGGGTATCTATGGAAGCTGGCGAGGCACCGTCTTCCTCTCTATGAGGGATGCGAACCAAGAGGACAATGAAAACTGGCCCGGCGCAAACGGCCGGGAGCACATACCGACATTCTCACACTTGCCACTATGCACCGATCTGGTGCTCAGATAGGTGTTTCGTTAGAAAGGGCGGCCTATGCAAGAAGCAGCAGGTACCAGCAAACTCCGGAACCTCGTCTGGTTCCTCATTTTCATGGTGTCAATGTCCCTCCTGGTCTTCGAGATAAGTCTGACCCGCATATTCTCCCTCGTAGTCTGGTATCATTTCGTCTTTTTAGCCATATCCACAGCTATTCTGGGGCTCGGTCTGGGGGGGATCCTGGGCAGCCACCTGGTCACTGGCCAGGACGGCAACGTGGAACTGGGACTGATCATGAAACTGCTCCTGGCCCTGGCAGCGGCCCTACCATCAACTTCCGCCCTGTTGCTGTGGGTTCCCTATTCTTACTTCGTTCTTTACGGCCTAGCCGTGTTGCCCTTCATACTGGGTGGAACGGTCCTCTCGCTGGTCTTCGCCTGGGGCAGGCAACAAGGCTGGGTACACCAATTCTATTTCGCCGATCTATCTGGAGCCTCGCTCGGAAGCCTGGCCGTCGTTCCCCTTTTGGCCTCCTGGGGTCCCCTCGCCACCACTTCCCTGGTCGGCTTGATGATCAGCGCAGCTACTGTGGGATTGGTTTTCTTCAAAAGATTCAAAAGGAAGAGGTTCTCGTATCGCCTGCCACTGGCGCTCATGATAGGACTACTATTTGTCGCCGTGGTCGTCATCTCCTACCCCCAGGCAGAACTAACCCTCATGAGCATGGGTTCGCCAAAGCCGATGTTTGCTTACCTGACCGATCCGGACCGGCAGGGGGAGGTCGTGTTCACTCGCTGGAGCAGCATGGCCCGGACCGATGTGGTCAGGGCCGGAGCCTTCGAATCCAATCTGATGACCATTTTCACCGATGGGGCAGCCGCCACATCCATGTATCGTTTCGATGGTGACCTTTCGGAGATCGATTTCCTGAAAAGGGAAGCAGGTTACCTGCCCTTCGCTGACATCTCTACCGGTGACGTTCTCGTAATCGGTCCCGGTGGCGGCAAGGACATACTGTTCGGCCTCCTGGGTGAGAGCGAGCGAATAACCGCTGTCGAGGTGAATCCCGGGATCGTGGAGGCAGTTCGCGAATTCTCCTCGTTCAATGGCGGAATTTTTGATCTCCCCGGGGTAGAGATTATTGTCGATGACGGGCGCAGCTTTGTCCGTCGCACCCAGGACGAGTACGATCTGATCTACCTGTCCCTCGTCATGACCCTGGCTGCGGAGCCAATCGGGTACTCCCTGGTGGAAAACTACATCTTCACCACGGAAGCATTTCACGATTACCTCGACGTACTGCGGGACGATGGACAGCTGGTCTTTGTCCTCCACGACGGCCGAGATTTACTCAAAGCAGTTACCACGGCGCTGCAGGCACTGAAAGAGAGGGGTGTGCCCATGGAGCAAGCAACGCAGCATCTCGCCTTCATCAATGGGACCCCCGGCCACACCAATCACATTCATAAACCCTTACTCGTGGTGCGAAACACCCCCTTCACCAGCGCAGCGTCCGAGGCCCTCTTGAGCCAGGCCCTTGAACGCAACCTACCCCCTATTCACATTCCCCATGTGGCGGAGACAGATGCCCTCGTATTGATGGAAGGGGGACAGATCACACTGGAGGAATACATTTCTCATAGCCAGACCAACATACAGCCGGCTACCGATAATCGTCCCTTCTTCTACAACTTCGACCGCAGCATTCCAAAGTACGTGCTGATCCTGCTGCTCGTGGTCTCGGGCGTCATTGTTGCGGCCTTCGCCTGGCTGCGAAGGCGATGGCCTCAAGCAAGACTGCCCTTTTATCCTTATTCCGGATACTTCACCGCCCTGGGAGTCGGGTTCATGCTGGTGGAGATCCCACTCCTTCAACAGCTGGGGTTCTTCTTGGGCCGGCCAACCCTGGCCATCTCCCTGACCCTTTTCGCCATTCTCTTCGGCGGGGGATTGGGCAGCTTATTCAGTAGCAGGCTCATCCCTGATCCAGAACGCCGCCTGCAACTGGCTCTGCCGGCGGTGGCAATAGTAGCACTCGTCTACCAGCTTGCCCTACCTGGCGTGATGAACCAGTTCCTGCTCCAACCCCTGGCGACACGGATCGTGCTCACCGTGGTCTTTGCACTGCCGGTGGGTTTCCTCCTGGGCATACCTTTCCCCACCGGTTTGAGCCTCGTGCCTGCCGGGAGACCACGGGAGGTATCCACCCTATGGGCGGTCAACGGCCTCACCTCCGTCCTGGGGTCGGTTCTGGCCGTGGTGTTATCCCTGCAGTTTGGTTTCCGTTTCACCCTGGCTGTGGGAGCTCTGGTCTACCTGGCTGCACTGTGGTTCGCCCATAGGATGCCTGGAAAGACCTAACCGCCTGCGAACGCAGCGATAGGGAACTGGCTGAGCACACTTCATTCCCTTGTCGTACCTGTACTGAACACCAAGTGGATGTTCCACAGCTAAAGGTAGGGTAGACGGCCATCTCCATGGAGATGGCCGTCTCTTCTCAAAAGCCTGTTCGACTGGTGCTTGCTTCAGCACTGCTTCACATACATGCCCGGTGTTTCCTGTCCGCTCCTTGCAACACCAACTTCCAGCCGATTCTTGCGTCATCATTTCGATCACCGATGCCGACTTCTCGTGCTTCCGGACAATGTCCCTTTCATATCAGGGTCCCACGAAGATAGCCTAACACCAGCACGTACGCTAACCGTGGGAATCGAGCATCCTGGGCAGATCACGTAGGAGCTGGGGCCCATGGACCCCACTTCTCGGTCCACCGGGGTGCGGCCATCTGCGGCCACGGAGTACATGTAACACTGCGTCAACCGCTGATGTATATTGATCAATCACTATCGAAGGACTGCACGCACTATGTGACGAATAATGGTAGTATGTGGCGAGGTAGCGGGTGAGATAGCAACCCGACATTGACAGGGTAGCGCAAACATCTCCATCAGGTGGCGATCTTCGATCCAAGGGGGATTGCAGGCCAGTAGCGATCGCGCTCCCTGGGAAAACGAATGGAGATCATCAAGCTACGTCCCTCTTCCGCCTTTGATTGGAGGCAAACATGACGAGAGCCGAAAGATATGTGAACCTCGTAGCCTTTGGGCTGATGATCCTTGTGAATGCCATGGCTTCTCTACTGCCCCTCAACGGCCGAACAACCGGTGAGATCTCCGAGCTCTATCCCGTCCTCATAACCCCATCGGGATATGTCTTCGCCATCTGGGGACTCATCTACCTACTCCTTGCAGGATTTCTTGCATACACCTTCCTTCGGCCCGAGGATCCACGCCTGAACGGCTTCCACTACCTCTTTGCACTCTCCTGCCTTCTGAACTCGGCATGGCTTTTCGCCTGGCACTGGGAGAACATGAGCCTCGCCCTGACCATCATGTTGGCTCTGCTGGCTACCCTGATGTTCATCTATGCGAATGTCAACTACAGCGACCGCTGGAGATCCCTTCTGGCCTTCTGGCTTCTGAAGCTTCCATTCAGCATCTACCTGGGATGGATCTCCGTGGCCACCATCGTGAATGTCAGTGTCACACTCTACGCAGCTGGTTGGACGGGATGGGGGATCAGTCCGCCCGTCTGGGCCGCGATCATGGTACTGATCGCTGCCGTCCTGGCGCTCCTCGCTGTTGATCTACGCAACGACAGGGCCTTTGCCCTGGTGATCATCTGGGCCCTCACAGGGGTGGGAGCGAGAAACTCAGACAATCTCTTTGTCGCCGTAGTGGCCTGGGGAGCCGCTGTTGGCCTCCTCGTCTTCCTGGGATGGCAGATCGCGGGCGACAGGGAACGAAGAATCGTGCGGTAGGGTGGGTTGATCATGGGTGCATGCATAAAACCCTGGCCCAATCCCGGCACATTATAACTGCACGGTGCATGTACTTGCGGTCCACACTACCTTCTGGAGACCCAAATACAGCCACGTAGAGCTCCGTCAGCTCGTGTCAAACAAGTAGAAGGCGACCCAATGATCCTCAGCCCGACCAGGCGACTTCTGCTGTCATTTCCTCAGCCCCGAAAACATCATGCCCAGCGTCTCAACCACAATCTGGGCCGCCATCATTGCCGTCAGGTCTGCCGGGTCAAAGAGGGGATTGACCTCCACCAGGTCAACGCACACAATCTCGCTCCTGTCCGCAATACCCCTGAGGAGTTGGACCAGCTGCCTGTGCAGCAGGCCATCCACCTCGGGCGTTCCGGTCCCCGGGGCGACCGATGGGTCAAGAACATCGATGTCAATCGTCAGGTAGGTCGCTCCCAGGGAAGGAATCCTCTCGAGGGTGCTCTGCACACCCCGATCATGGATCTGGGCGCACGGAATCACGACATTACCCCGCTTCTCGGCCTCATCAAAGTCCTCCTCCGACACACGCAGCCCACGGATCCCCAGCGAGACGATCTGTCCGGCCCAGGACTGTTCCGATATTCGACGGATGGGACTGCCATGCCCGTGCAGCTGGCCGTTCCTTCCATAATGATAGTCCATGTGGGCATCAAGATGGACCAGGTCAAGCTGGCCGCCCTCTTCAATCAGGCCCCTGTCAATGAGGTTTCTGAACAGGGGTGAACCCGGACCTCCCTCCCCTACCTCGGCAAAGGCGGGGGCCGTAATGGAGTGGTCTCCCCCCAGAATCACGGGAACGGCCCCACGCCCCATGATATCCCGAAGGGCATTCTGCAGCCTGAGAAACGTCAGGGAATGGGCCAGCCCAACTGCCTCCACATCGCCCGCATCCACCATGTTGAAATCCTCGAGGATTCTCTCCCCCGTTGCAACGTTCCAATAGCCCCGTCCATCCCTCGGGGGCCCGACCCTGCCCGAGGCCTCCCGGATCGCCTGGGGCCCAAAACGGGTCCCGGGACGAAAACCCGCACCCTGATCATAGGGAACCCCGAGAATCACGGCGTCGGCCTCCCAGTCCTCCCCGGGCCTGACCACGGGCCTGCGCGCAAAGGATGCAATGCCGTACCATGACGAAGAGTATCTGCCCGGGTCCTCAGCCCCATACCTCTCATCAGCCAATATCATCTACCTCCTCAATCGTCCAAGACCCACATTCGTCTTCGCATTGGCGATGGGCTCCATCCCGAAATCCGCGAG
>PXCI01000312.1 GCA_003566675.1 Clostridia bacterium | reverse complement strand
GGTGAGATTCTGCGACACGTACTCCCTGAAGACCTGATCAGGTACGGTCTGATTCCGGAGTTTGTGGGCCGGCTTCCGGTGCTTGCGACCCTGGGACGCCTGGAAGAGAAGGAACTTGCGGATATCCTGGTTCGGCCGAAGAACGCTCTGGCCAGACAGTTCAAGAAGTTCTTCGAGATGGACCACATTGATCTGGAGTTCCACGATGATGCGCTGGTTGCCATTGCGGCCAAGGCCATGAAGCGTAAAACGGGCGCGAGGGGCTTGAGGTCCATCATTGAGGATTTGATGTTGGACGTGATGTTCGATGTTCCGTCTCGCAATGACGTTCGGAAGATCATCATCACGAAGGATTCGGTGATAAAGGGATCCGATCCCCTGATTATCACCGTGGGTGATGGCCATGAGGAAGAGGAAGTCACTGCCTAGCTCTTCTCGCCATAGACCCGAGCCTGAGGGGCCCCGGAGACCGCCTTCGGGGCCCGGTTTGCCCATCCTGGGATCGAATCGAGCCGTGTAAATGTGCATACTCTGCGTGGGGTGCGCCCGCCGTGGGGAGTTTGCTGAAGACGGTCCCGGGGTGACTGCATCTGTGTGAGGAGATGCCGTGTCGCTCAACGCTTTGAAGCTGAGGTTGATACTCGCTTTCCTGATCGCGGGGGCTATACCGGAGCTCCTGACGATGGGATTTAGCCCCCTCACCCCGTTTCTGATCGAGCGATTTGTCCTCACCGAGGTCCATATTGGGCTCCTCAGCGCATCCATGGGGGCCGGATCCCTCGTCCTCTCGGTGTCTGCGGGACATTTTGTGGATGCGCGCGGATCCAGGACGGTTCTGATGGCCAGTGTCTTCGTCGCCGTCCTTTCGTTCATGGCGCTGTCTCTGGCAGGTGGTTTTTACAGCCTCTTCGTGGTGTTCTTCCTCGCCGGCTCCTTTCGGCCTTTCTCCGATATTGCCTCCACGAAGGCGACCATGCTTGCGGTCCCAGAGCCGGATCAGACCACTGCCGTTGGGATTGTGCACGTGGGCCCTTCACTGTCCAGTGTTGCAACGTCAGCGCTTCTGCCCGGCCTGATCACAGTGATGGGCTGGCGCTCCGGCCTCCAACTGACAGCGGTGCTCCTTCTGCCGGTGGGGTGGTGGGTCTGTAGGAGTCTCGCCGCGCAGGGGGATTTGCCGATGGATCGACAGGCTCACCGCGGTCGCCTGTTCGTTCTTTTGCGCAACCCAGGTTTCAGCAGGTGTCTCATCGTCTGGGGCAGCTTTATGGCGGGCAATTTCGCTTTTCTGTCCTTCTTTATCCTGCATTTGACAGAAGTTGTTGGATTGAAGCCGTCGATGGCGGGAGGGGTCCTGGCGCTGGCCCAGGTTGTGGCGATGATCGGCAGGCCCCTGTGGGGGGTCATCAGCGACAGGTTTTTCGGCGGCAGGAGAATTCGTGTCGCCCTCATCATGGGTGTCATTGCGACCGTGGCCTTTGCTGCTCTTGCCCTGCTCCCCAGGGAGGCTGGGGCATTGATTCCCGCGGTGATTGCGGTTGGGGCAGGAGCGAGCATCATGAGCTCGCGGCCCGTAGCGACGACACTGGCGGTCGAGTATGTGCCTCAGAAGGACGCTGGGAGGGCCCTGGCGCTCCTGTCACTGGTCACCTGGACCGTGGCCATGATGCTGCCACCTCTCATGGGATGGATCATCACCTATGCCGGATCGTGGACCTGGGCGTGGATGGTGTCGGCGATTATCGCCGGCGGATCCATTCCGGCTCTTCTGTCTCTACCGCCGTCTCCCGTACGTCCCCAGGGATAATGCATGGGATGTCTCCGTGTTGTTCTGACGCTCCAGCATTGCGCATTAGTTTAGTGTGCGCTCCCAGACAGTTATTGCCCTTCTGTCCGGAGCATCCTGGCCTCTTTTCCGCTGGTGTGGCAAACCCAGCATTGTTTGACGTCGATCGCAGGTTCATGGGGTTCACTTAGTACGTAGTCTAGAATCTGCAGCGACTGAAGATAGATCCCTGCCGTAGCCCCGAAGATAGATCTGTTTCCATCTATGCCTTCCGTCGCCATTGCCGAACTCCAATGAGGATGGCAATGCGATCTGAATGGAGTCATAAACCCCTGGTATTGTTCCGTTTCGGTTGCGAGATGGCGCGAGGAATCAGTCTGTTCGTCTCAATGAGCATGATCCGCAACCTGTTTCTGCTACTTGTGTTCACCACGGATGCATGTTCCTCGAGAACCTCAGCAATGGATCTAATTCTCAAAAGGTTTATAGAGCTCGAGTGAGAATTAGTGACTGTTGTAGGAGGTGGAGGACGATTGGATTATCGTGTTAGATTATGCAGGGCGGAGCAGGGAGACCTTGACTACATTGAGGCGTGGCTTCAGGATCCTGACGTTAGATTCAAGATGGTGGGAAAGGATGAGGAGACCACCGCTGTGTGGACTAGCAGCAGCGAACGCCGGGAGATATACATGATTCTCAGAAATTGTGACGATCGGACCATAGGCTACATAGAGGTGGCAGACATGAATGTCACCTGGGGGCGAGCGGAGATCAAGATGTGCATCGGGTCTGGGGACGATCGGGGCCAGGGGTACGGTCCTGAAGCCCTGGAGCTGGTTACTACGACCTTGAAGGAGAGGGGCTTCCGGTCAATATACCTACGCGTTCTGACGGAAAATGAGCCCGCTGTACGATGTTATGAGAAGGTCGGGTTTGTCAAGACCGGGATACTCCGAGATCATCGTCTGGGAGACAGTGACATATTCTTGATGGAGTATCCCAACTGAGGCGCAGATTTGGATCAACCTGCGATTTCACTGTGTGGCTAAGCTCGCGTGAAGCGCTACTGGCAAAGGATGCAACGGGTTGTTCACTGTCCTGTGGTCCATGGTTTCTGGATCGCTTTGCATTACGTCGAGGTAGCTGAGATTTCTGCCGGTGATGCCTTCATCGTGGACGTCCCTTGTGCGTCCTAGTGTTGCCTGAATGATGGGAATCGCTGCTGCAGAGGTCATTCCGATGATGATTGCCACTGCAATCATAAACATGAGCCGCGACCGCATGTCTTGTTTGAGCATACGCCTCAGATCACTCATCCGTTTCAACTCCTTCCAACTCCGCCAGGTGTCATGGATATTACAATGATTTGTATTGGTTGGTAGAACCTATAGACAATGCATCATGTGCGACAAAGGGCAGAAAGTCGCGGGATGTTCGACTTTAATCCTCTCGGGAAAGAGGCACGAGAACCCTGCGAGCGCATTTTCAGCGTCTGCCGGGTTCATGGTCTTGATATTTGACAGCAGTTCAACTGTTTGACCGAGATTCCGATAAAGTAGTGTAGAGGGTTCGAGACGATGTGCGAGGCGCGGCGAACTATCGTGCGGAGGATCTGTTCAAGATCAGGTATCGGGGGACTTTGCCCTGATCGTGTGTCGCAACGCGTCTCGATTTATTTTACCGTGGAAGCCAGGTGTGTTCTTTGTGGGCTCTTTGCGGCCCTACGAAGAGGTGGATTTCTCTTCGTTGGAGGGGCGCAAATCCCATTTCAGGCTGAACAGCTCGGCTTGGAGAGTAGGGTCCCATTTTTGGTATTAGATGAGTCAGGCCGAGAGAGGAGATGTCATGTCCCTGAATGTGAAGTTCATAAATCCTTTTGTATCTGGGGCCTGTCGTGTGATCGAAATGGAAACAGGTCTGCAGGTAAAGCGTGGAACCGTGTCATTGCAGAAGTCCGGCACCACCTCCAAGCAGGTGACGGTGGCTCTGGGGGTCACAGGAGATGTCAGGGGAGCAGTGTTCTATGGTTTCTCTGAGGCAACATCCCGTGCGATTGTCAGCAAGATGCTGGATGAGCCGGTTCCCATTTTTGATGGGTTGGCGGAGAGCACCGTTGCCGAGATGGGGAACCTGATCACCGGGCTGGCTACGTCGGAGTTGGAGCGAGAGGGATATGTGTGCCGTATTGCCCCGCCCACCGTGGTCACGGGACGGGGAGTGTACATATCTACACTGGATTTTCACCGGCTCGTGATGTCCCTCGAGACTGAGATTGGTGATGTGGAGATCAATGTGGCCCTGAAAGCTGCGGTGAATGGTTCCTGAGGCGTCCCGAGGTGCAGAGCGTCTCCGATCCTCCGACCGGTACGCCGTTCCCATCAACGGTGATCTGTGGGGCGTAGTAAGGGCCGATGCTGTGTCAATGTGCCTTGACTTCGGTACACCCAGAATCTAAACTTAAGGGAAACAGAATCTGTAGGTTGCTGTGAAGGGAAGGAGTAGGCTTGTGGCGCCCCCAGAGATGGAGACTCATCGGCTGCGAGGTCTCCAGGTCTGTCCCAGGCTGAAGGTCGTCCCGGAGCGGATCAGCTGAAATGACAGTAGGCTGGTACGGTTGACCTCCGTTAAAGGTCATAGAGTGCCCCGGGCTCTTCCGGGGAACTAAGGTGGTACCGCGAGTTCATGCCCCCCTTCGCCCTTAGGTGGAGGGGGGTTTGCTGTTGCGTGGACTGAAAGGGGGACTTGTGTTGTCAGGTGAAAAGGAAGGTTGGAAACTCCCACCACGGTACGATCCCAAGGGAGTTGAGGGACGAATCTACGATTTCTGGCGCGGGGGAGGGTTTTTGCGGGTAGAGGTGGACCCGGATCAGAAGCCCTACACCATCATGATGCCTCCTCCCAATGTGACCGATATTCTGCACGTTGGCCACGCGCTGAACAACACACTGCAGGATGTTCTCATACGGAAGCATCGCATGGAGGGGATGAATGCGTTGTGGCAGCCCGGAACCGACCATGCGGGCATCGCTACCCAGCGCATGGTGGAGCTGAGTCTGAGGGAGAAAGGCCTGGACCGGCACCAGCTGGGGCGCGAGAAATTCGTTTCTGAGACGTGGACATGGAAGGGAAAAAAGGAGTCCAACATTATCGGGCAGCTGGAGAGATTGGGGGCGTCGCCCGATTGGGACCGAACCCGCTTCACCCTCGATGAGGGGTTGTCCAGGGCGGTCCGAGAGGTGTTTGTCCGCTTGTATGAGAAGGGATTGATCTATCGGGGCGATTACCTGATCAACTGGTGTACCGATTGCACCACGGCCCTCAGCGACATTGAAGTGGAACATGCCGATCGCGAAGGACACCTGTACCATGTGCGTTACCGGGTGAAGGAGGGTGGATCCTTCACCGTGGCCACCACCCGGCCCGAGACCATCCTCGGAGATACCGCTGTGGCTGCGCACCCCGATGACGAGCGTTTTCGAGACCTGGTGGGCAAGACCGCGGTCATCCCACTGGTCAATCGTGAGGTTCCCGTGATCGCCGATGCGCTGGTGGATCCCGAGTTTGGTTCCGGACTGGTGAAGGTGACCCCGGGCCACGACCCCAATGACTTCGAGATGGGTGAGCGGGCCGGCCTTGAGGTGATCCAGGTCATTGGCGAGGATGGCCGGATGACGGAGGCCGCAGGAGAGCCGTACGCCGGTCTCGATCGTGAGGAGGCCCGTCGAAGAGTCATCGCGGACCTGGAGGAGCTGGGGATCCTCGAGAAGATCGAGTCTCACCACCATGCGGTGGGCACTTGTTACCGCTGCGACAGTGTGGTTGAGCCCCTGGTGTCTACGCAGTGGTTTGTGCACATGGAGCCCCTGGCCCGTCCCGCGGTGGAAGCGGTTCGAGATGGTCGGGTCAATTTCGTTCCGGAACGGTTTTCTCGGGTATACTTGAACTGGATGGACAATATTAGAGACTGGTGCATTTCGCGGCAGTTGTGGTGGGGGCATCAGATTCCGGCGTGGTACTGCAACGCGTGTGATGAGATCATCGTTGCCAGGGAAGATCCCCGGCGATGCACCGATTGCGGAAGTGATGATCTCACGAGGGACCCCGATGTCCTGGATACCTGGTTCAGCTCGGCGCTGTGGCCCTTCAGTACCCAGGGTTGGCCCGAGGAGACGGAGGAAATGGGTCACTTCTTCCCCGGGGATGTTCTGGTCACGGGATGGGATATCATCTTCTTCTGGGTGGCGCGGATGATCTTTGCCTCGCTGGAGTTCACGGGCGATATACCCTTTGACGAGGTTCTCATCCACGGCCTGGTTCTCGACTCAGAGGGTCGCAAGATGAGCAAGTCGCTGGGCAATGGGGTGGACCCCCTGGAAGTGGTGGATCAGTACGGGGCCGATGCATTGCGCTTCTGCCTGTTGTTCGGCAATACACCGGGCAACGACCTGCGATTTCACTGGGACCGGGTGGAGGCTGGGCGGAATTTCGCCAACAAGCTGTGGAATGCGACCCGGTTTGTGGCTATGAATCTCGACGACGAGTTCACTCCGACGTCCGCGGCGGAGATGGAGGATTCGTTGGAGTTGGAGGATCGGTGGCTGCTCCATCGGCTCAACGAGACGGCTGAAGCGGTCAGCGACCACTTCGATAGATACCAGTTGGGCGAGGCTTTAAGGGAGATCTACGATTTTTCCTGGAGTGAGTACTGTGATTGGTACATCGAACTCGCCAAGACACGGTTGAACGGTGATGATGGGAGCTCTCGACAGGTGGCCCAGGGGGTCTTGTGGATCGGGCTTGAGGCCATTTTCCGTCTCCTTCACCCCTTCATGCCCTTTGTGACGGAGGAGATGTGGCAGGCGCTGCCCCATAGGGGAGATGCGCTCATCGTGGCCCGGTGGCCTGCAGCAGAGGAGTTCCTCTGCGACCCGGAGGCTCGCGATGAAATGGTCGCTCTCATGGACGTGATCCGGTGTGTCAGAAACCTTCGGTCGGAAGTGAACCTGCCGCCTTCTCAGCAGGTTTCGATTGAAGTACTGGCTCCCGAGGGGCCCCGGAAGCGACTGCAGGGGGCACAGCAGTACATGAGACACCTGGCGGGGGTGCACGAGATGAAGCTGATGCCCGAGGATGGAGCGCAGCCGAGACAGGCCCTGGCGGGTGTGGCCGGTGATGTGCGGGTCTTTCTGCCCCTGCGAGGGGTGATTGACCTGGAGCGTGAGGTTGCCCGCCTGCAGAAGAAGCTGAAGGAAGCGACCGACCTGGCGGAGCGCAGCAAGGGAAAACTAGGCAACCAGAACTTTGTTGACCGGGCTCCAGAAGAGGTTGTTCAGAAGGAACGGGTGCGTTTGGTGGATCTCGAGAGCGAGATCTCACATCTGGAAAGACGTCTCAGAGAAATCCGTTCCTAGGGAGTTTCAGGCTGAGAGATGTTGATCCTGATGATGGATAATAATTGAAGTGGACCTGCATATGCTTATACGGGGCGGGAGGGGGTTCAATGGCCAGGAATCCTGTTTACTCGGTACTGTCGCCCGATGCGGCCGGCATCTCCAAACGAGAATTGGGGTTGAATCGACCGGCATCAGAAGAGGATCCGGATTCGGTGCAGATCAGGATTCGGCAGACGGATGTCCATACGGACGTGGTGTTGTCTCGGGGGATGTGTCCAACGGGAGGTTATGAGATCGGCGTTCACACGGTTGAATTCGGCTCGGCGAAGGATAAGTCAGAGGTTGTTATAACGGTTGATCTCCGTGATCCCGGTCCCGCGGACATGGTCATCATGATGACCACTAGACCGACGGCCGTGGTACGCTTTGCCCGGGACCTGTTCACGGTGAGATGGGTGACTGTGAAAAGCCAAGAGGGAGATGTGTTGGATCGCATTGGGGTCCATTCCTGAGGGTGGAGAAAGGGTGAACTGTTCATGGCGCGACACCATCCGCGAAGGGATCGGTCTACTTCAATTTTGTCACTGGTCGTTGTGTTTGTGCTTCTAGGCGGTCTATCTCTGGCAGCAGGGTATTTTGGGGGACAGTATCTACTCAGTGGGCTTAGGGGACCTGCGAGGGAGACTCCCAGCCCAGAGGAGCTCGAGCCTGACGATGAACCTACGCAGACCATGTTGGTTGCGGGAGAGTCCATGCCCCTGTATCGGGTGCAGGCGGGTGCTTTTGGAGCTAGGGTCAACGCAGAGACGAGAAGAGATGAGCTGCACAGCATGGGATATCCCGCTGTCGTGAAGCAATCGGCTGACGGCATGCACCGGGTGATCGTGACCGTCACCAGCTCGGAGGTGGAGGCAGATCGGCTCGCCAATGCCCTTGATTCCAGGGGCACGGAGTCCCTAGCGGCCTCCTGGGTGGTACCGAGCTTCAGCAGGCAGCTGACGGTCTCATCCGAAATAGGTGATGGCCTCCAGGATCTTGTGACAGCCCTCGGTGGCCTTCTGCTTGCGGAGGCGGCACTGTCCGACGAAGGGGACATATCCGCTCGAGCTGAGGCAGTGGCAGAACTTTGGGGACAGGTCAAGGCAGGAGATGGCGCAGTTCCAGACGAATTCAAGATACTGATGGAGGAGTATGTTGCTCCCCATCTCGATGCTCTACAGAGGGGTGTCGAATCCCGCGAGTCCAGGGAGACCTTCATCGAGCTGCTGCATGCCCTTGCAGAAATGGGCATTGATGGGGGATAGAACCAGGGATTCGTGTGAGACTAGCAATAAGGGGGACTGACGTGCGAAGAGAAAACAGAACCCGTAGCTATCTGACCCTCGGCCTGATGGTGATTATTGGCGCCTTCGTGGGAAATATTGTTGGGGAGGTGATCTCATCCCAGGTTCCGGTCCTGTCTGAGAGTGCAACGCTGGGGTTCTCCCCGGTGACGTTGACGTTTCTGAACACGCTGGATTTCACTGTGGGCATGAATCTTCACCTCTCCGTCCTGGGGGCTGTTGGGGCTGGAGTCGGCGTCCTCCTTTGGAGGAAGTGAGTGCTTCGCCTGCGCTGAGGCGCCAGGGAGTGCCGGGGCTCATCCTGGCTTCTACGTCGCCGAGGAGGAAACAGATTCTAGAAGATCTGGGCCTCCCCTTTGAGTGCATTCCGCCGGGGATTGACGAGGAGGCCGTGGTCCACGGTGCCGAGCTCACTCCAGCAGATGGAGCTCTGGTCCTGGCCCGCGCCAAGGCCCGAAAGGTCAGCAACCGGGAAGGGAGAGGCCTCGTGATCGGGGCCGACACCGTGGTGGTCGACGGCAGCTGTGTCCTCGGCAAGCCCCGCGATGAAGAGGATGCCAGGAGGATGCTTCGGCGCCTGTCCGGGAGCCTGCACACCGTGATGACGGCAGTGGTTGTCGTTGATGCCAGGCGGGGCTGCGAGGTTGCCGAGGTCTGTCAGACTGAGGTCAAGATGAAGTCCTTGTCCCCAGAGGTGGTTGAAGCCTACATCGCCACCGGAGAGTGCTGGGACAAGGCCGGCTCCTATGCCATACAGGGCAGGGGTGGATTGCTTGTCGAGAAGATTAGGGGATCCCATTCTTGCGTAGTTGGATTTCCCATTCATGTCTTGGACAGGCTCTTTGCCCATCTGGGTTATTCTATATGGCACTTCATGTTATGATCAGGGTGAACCGACCTGAAAATGGGGAAGGGACGTGGAACGAAAAGGTCTGACAATAAAGGAGCTTCCGCCCCGGGAACGTCCCAGGGAACGGCTCCTCCAGCGAGGTGCTGGAGCTCTCACCGATGCCGAGATTCTGGCCTTACTGATGGGCACGGGTAATCCGCAAAGGGGAGAGAGTGTGCTGGATCTGGCCCAACAGGTGTTGGTATCCCTCGGCCAGAGAGGCGGAGGCGATGCGGTTTTGAGGAACCTGCTGGATACCAGCGTGGAGGAACTCTGTGGCATTCCTGGTGTAGGGCGGGCAAAGGCGTCAGCCCTGGTTGCCGCGGTGGAACTGGGGCGTCGAGTGGCGGCCGAGGTCCCCCGGAGATCGGAGGTCAACGGCCCCGAAGATGTGGCCCGGGTTCTCACCGAGGACATGCGGTATCTGGACAGGGAGTATTTCAAGATCGTGCTGTTGAACACGAAGAACCGGGTATTGGGAATCGAAGTGGTGTCCGTGGGAGGTCTGAACTCGTCCGTGGTACATCCGAGGGAGATTTTCAAAGTATGTGTCAGGCGCAGTGCCGCGGCGGTCATCCTTGCTCACAATCACCCCAGTGGTGATCCCACTCCCAGCAGAGAGGACATTGAGGTTACCGAGCGGATTATCAGTGCCGGAGCGTTGATGGGGATCGACGTTCTGGATCACCTTATCATCGGTGATAACTGCTATGTGAGTCTGAGGGAACAGGGACGTATATGGGACATGCAGTCCTGATGTTCGGTGCCTGGAAGGAGAATTGATGAGTGTTTAGCTTTATCTATAATCAGCTTTCACGCGATATGGGAATCGATCTGGGTACAGCCAATACCCTGGTCTACGTTCGCGGCCGGGGCATTGTGCTGCACGAGCCTTCAGTTGTTGCCATGCGCAGGGGAGAGGACACTGAGCCCCTGGCTGTGGGAAATGATGCCAAGCGCATGATCGGACGGACCCCGGGCAACATCGTCGCCACGCGGCCTATGAAGGACGGGGTGATCGCCGACTTCGACATAACGCAGACCATGCTCCGCTACTTTATCGGGAAGGCTACGCGGCGGAAACCGATTATCCGCCCCAGGGTCGTCGTTGCGGTCCCCTCCGGCGTCACCGAGGTGGAAAAGCGAGCTGTCATTGACGCGACCCTCCAGGCCGGGGCCCGGGAAGCCTACCTGATCGAAGAGCCGATGGCGGCGGCCATAGGAGCTGGGCTGCCCGTGCATGAGCCGACTGGGAACATGGTAGTTGACATTGGTGGCGGTACCACCGAGGTTGCGATTATCTCGCTGGGTGGGATCGTGACCCATCAGTCTATACGCATAGCCGGCGATGAGATGGACGAGTCCATCGTCAACTACGTCAAGAGAAGATACAATCTACTCATCGGAGAGAGAACGGCCGAACAGGTCAAGATGGAGATCGGCAGTGCGGTTGCTAGCGAACAGGAGGAGAACTTCGATGTTCGCGGGCGCGACCTGGTCAGTGGGCTTCCCCAGACCGTTGAATTGACCGCGGAGGAGGTGAGGGAGGCTCTATCAGAGCCGGTTTCCAATATTTTGGACGCCATCCGTGTGACCCTCGAGCGTACGCCTCCGGAGCTGGCATCAGATATTATGGACCGCGGCATCGTGTTGACGGGTGGAGGAGCGATGCTGCTGGGCTTTGAGCAGCTCGTCAGCAACGAGACGGGTATGCCGGTGTATTTGTCGGAGGAGCCTCTCCTGTGCGTCGTTCGGGGAACAGGTAAGGTCCTTGATGAGCTGGACGTGTTGAAGCGGATACTGATGGTTCCCAAGAGGCTGTCCTAGCCCATCGGCACCTGACATCGGCATGTGAGTACGTTGCCCGGCCTGATACTGGGTGAGGGTTGAAATCAAAATGTAAAGAGAGAAACGGGGCGGAGAGCAGTAATGCGTTTCTGGCGAGACCGGCGTTTTGTTGGGAGCCTGCTGATCAGTCTATGCCTGGTAGTTGTGATGGTCCTGACCCGGGCCCCCGATCGCCCCCCGGGGACGTTGGAGCATCTGTGGAACGAACTCCTTTCCCCCATGGAGGCGATCCTGACCGAGGTGTCCAGGAGAACCGGTGGGTGGATGGGTGACCTGATTCGCTTCCGCATCATCGTACATGAAAACGAGGTATTGCGGGAGCAGGTGGCCGAGCTGGATGCCCTCGAAATCCAACGAGCCCTTCTGGAGCAGGAGAACCGTCGGCTGAGGGAACTGCTCCTTCTGGCGGAGATCCTGCAGGTGGAAGTGGGGATCGCCCGGGTATTGGCCCGTCATCCCTCCAATTGGACCCGGCAGCTAACGCTGGACCGGGGACAGGGGGACGGCGTCCGTATCGGAGACGTGATCGTCACGCCTTCCGGTCTCGTTGGTCGGGTGGTTTTCGTTACTACCAACACAGCCAGGGTGATGCTCATCACCAGTCCCGAAAGCGGACTGGGAGTGGAATCCCTGGCCAGCGGCGACGCGGGTGCGGCCGTGGGACAGATTGCCCAGGGAGGGCTTCTGAGAGTCAGTTTCTTCGACCCGGCAGTTGAGGTTTATGAAGGTGACATCATCGTGACATCAGGCTTGGGCGAGGCCATTCCTGCCGGAATCCCCGTGGGAGAAGTGGTGAGGGTGACCATGGAGGAAATGGGCCTTCTCCGGGAGGTCTGGGTTCGACCTGCAGCGGATCTGAATCACCTGCACGAGGTAATGATAATCAGGTTGCCCGAGGGGCAGACCTTGAGGTGGCCCGGGACTGTAGACGAGGAAGCCTACGAGCAATGATGGAAGGATGGAAGTTCCTTGTCCTGGTCGGCGCACCTGGGTGCAATACTGATGGCACTGCTAGTGCAGATGACCCTGGTGCCGGGTTTTGGGCCCGGTGGAGGTCGTCCGGACCTGGTATTGATATGGGTGCTCGCGGCCTCGATTTTTGAGTCCAAGATGGGACGTGCCCTCGTAATAGCAGCTGCCGGTGGGTTAGTGCTTGATCTTACCGGGGGAAGGTTCATCGGTCTGAACGTGATGTTGCTGGTAGGTGCGGCTCTGGTTACCCGGAGGGTTCTCAGGGCTTTTTTGCGTCCCAGTGTCGCTATTTCGGTGGCCATGACCCTCGGCCTGGCCCTGGTAATCGAGCTGGTCCGGGGCGTGATGTGGTTGCCTGCAGTCCCCAGGGACATCCTCGGGGCTATGTCGATCGCCGTCGTCTCGGCCCTGTACAGCGGGTCTGTCATGGTCCCGGTGTACTACGTAGCTGCGGCGGTGATGCGGTTCACACACTGGGAAGACTCATAGGGGGTGGCTTTTTTGCGGGGAAGGGTTCGCTATTTTGGTGCTCTGATCATCATCCTCATACTTGTTCTTCTGGGCCGTGCAGCTCAGCTTCAGATCCTCGATGGAGATGATCTGCTGTTGGCCTCCCTTCAGCAGCGACTGAGGGTGCTCAGCATTCCCGCGCCAAGGGGTAAAATCCTTTCTTCTGATGGACTGGTACTTGCTTCCAACAGGCCGGCCTTCGTGGCGCAGTACCTGCCTTCCAGTGATCCGCTCACGGAAGCGCAGCTGGGCCTGTTATCCGACCTGATCGGGGTGCCCGTTGAGAGCATCCTGGGTGCAATAGGCGACCAGACCCGTCTCAGGCCCTATGCCCCCGTTGATCTGAGGATCGACCTGTCGCCCAGTGAGTACACGGCATTGATGGAAAACCGGTACCTTCTTCCCGGGATCCGGGTTGAGGCACGGCCGGTCAGGCTTTATCCTAACGAAGACCTGGCTGCCCACCTTCTCGGTTACGTGCTGAAGATCAATGAGCATGAGCTGAGAACCTTCGGTGAAAGGTCCGACCGGACCTACGACAACAGGGATGTTGTGGGAAAGACGGGCGTGGAGCGAAGCATGGAGTTCTACCTGCAGGGCCGGGTGGGTGAGATGAGGATCGAGGTGGATGCCTTTGGCCGGTTAGTGGAAAGCGTGATAGGATACGTTCCTCGACCGGGTGATGACGTCTACCTGACCCTTGACAGCGGGCTGCAGCTGGTTGCCGAGAGGGCTCTGGAGGTGGTGACCGAGAGGATGCAGGAGGGATACGATCCCGTTCCCTATGACCCCGCGCTGGGGCGATATGTGGGTCTGTGGGATGAAGGGATCATGCTCCCAGCCGACCCCGCGAACCCCTCGAGGACCTATCCCGATGCCACGTCGGCTTCTGCAGTGGTCATTGATGTGCGAACTGGCGCCCTGTTAGCCATGGCTTCACACCCCTCTTTCGATCTTAACGACTTTGCCACCGCACCCCTTCACCTGCCGGGGACCGAGGGTGCCGAGCAGTGGGCGATGCAGTGGCAGGAGTTGAACGATCTCCGGGCGGGACAGCCTCTTCTAAATCGGGCCGTGGCCCAGATCACGCCGTCGGGATCGACCTTCAAGATGGTCACGGCTCTGGCGGCCCTGGAGGAGGGCCTCAACCCAGCTGCCACTCACACGTGTAAAGGGGCCCTGGATATCTTTGGCCAGAGCTACGGTTGCTGGAGGGTCCACGGCGTTGTCGACCTGTACAAGGCCATAGCCGAGAGCTGCAACGTCTACTTCTACCAGGCGGGACTCCAGGCGGGGATTGATAGCATCGTCGAAATCGCCCGAGCCTTTGGGTTTGGTGAGGCGACGGGCCTACTGGGACTTCCCCCCGGTGAAGAGAGCGGCGGGATCCTTCCTGACCGAATGTGGAAGCAAGAAACCCTGGGTGAGCCCTGGTACCCTGGAGAGACGTTGATGGCCGCCATCGGACAGGGGTTTCACGCCTACACTCCCCTGCAGCTGGCAGTGTACACGGCCACCATTGCCAGCGGGGGTACCCGTTACCGGCCTTACGTCGTGGATCGCGTGATGGGGGATGATGGAGAGTTGGTCTGGGAGGCATCGCCAAATGTGCTTGCTACGCTCCCTGCATCGGATGCAAATATCCGCCTTGTACAGAAAGGTATGGAGGGGGCCATGTTCCCCGGTGGAACTGGTTACTGGCGATTCTTCGACTATCCGAAGGAGCTTCCCGGGGAGGATCGGGTCATATCTGTGGCTGGCAAGACCGGTACTGCCGAGATCGGCACCCCCGCCAGCCCGCGGCAGAGTCATGGCCTATTTGTCGCCTATGCGCCGGCGCAGGATCCGGAGATCGCAGTGGCAGTGATCATTTACCACGCCGGTGGAGGCTCCCTGGCGGGGGCACCGGTTGCCCGGGTCATTATGGATGAGTATTTTGGCTTTCCCAGTCTTCCAGATGACATCAGGTGACATAATCCGATACCTTCGGAGACTGATGTAGGAATAAGGGGAAATTAGTAGTAAGGAGTAGTATATTGGCCTAGGGACCCCACAATCGCTGGTGGAGGAGGATATTCGCCAATTACGGCGAAGTGTTCTCCACATCATTCGAGGGGGGTTCCGACATGGACGGTAACATGGTCACTTTCAAGGGGAGCAGGAACGGGCTCTATATCAACTTGGCGGAGGGGCCTACCTATGAAATCTTGCTCGAGGAGCTCGAGAGTAAGCTGGCCGCCGCCAGGGGATTTTTCCGGGGGTCGGAGGCCGTCGTTGATGTGGGTAGCCGTGTCCTCACCACAGAGCAGCTGGTGGTATTGGAGAGACGGCTGAGCGCGATCGGAGGGTTTGACCTGATGCAGGTGGTGCACGAGCCGGCCGAGACCCGGGAGGGTCGGGGCCGCGGGTCGGATCGTGCCAGGCTGGTCCGGAGAACGCTGCATTCGGGTCAGCACATCCGCCACAACGGCAATGTGGTCATTGTCGGCGACATCAACCCCGGAGCCGAGGTGGTGGCCAGCGGAGATGTGTTCGTGATGGGCCGCCTACGAGGGGTCGTTCACGCTGGTGCGGGGGGCGATCCGGCTGCGGTAGTGGTCGCGTTCCGACTGGAGCCGATTCAGCTGCGGATCGGTGATCGAATCACCCGGGCTCCTGGAGGAGGACAGGAATCAGATCTTCCGGAAGTGGCCCGATTGCAGGATGGTGTTATAGTAGTTGAAGAGTACAACAGTGGTGTGCATGGGGAAGCTGCGCGAGAGTGATTTTTATCAGGCCCATTATCCCGTTGACGCAAATGTCAAATCTGGGGCAAAGGAGGGTGATGAATCCTGGTGAGGGGCCGGCAGCGCCGGGGGCGCTGCCTGGACTGTGTGTTGATGCTTCACGCATATGTCGCACCAGGTAGAGTATTGGGAGAGACACTGGTGATTACGTCGGGTAAGGGTGGCGTGGGTAAGACAACGGCTACGGCCAACATAGGAACGGCCCTGGCCAGCCTGGGATACCGGGTGGCCTTGGTTGATGCCGACATCGGTCTGCGCAATCTGGACGTTGTGCTGGGTCTGGAGAATCGGATCGTCTACGATCTGGTGGACGTGGTGGACGGCTTCTGTCGACTGAAGCAGGCCTTGATAAGGGACAAGCGGACTGCGGGGCTCCATCTTCTTCCCGCCGCCCAGACGCGGGACAAGTCCGCGGTGAACCCCGAACAGATGCGAAAGATCTGTGACCAGCTGAAGGAGACGAATCTGGCTGTGGAGGCGGGGGGCGCAGAGTATCTGGACTACATACTGGTCGATTCGCCGGCTGGGATCGAACAGGGTTTCCGCAATGCGGTGGCAGGTGCAGACCGGGCCTTTATTGTTACGACTCCGGAGGTAGCTGCTGTTCGGGATGCGGACCGAATCATAGGGCTGTTGGAGGCGGAGGACATGCCCCGCCCCCAGCTGATCATCAACCGGTTTCGCCCCGGAATGGTTCGAAGCGGTGACATGATGGACATCGAAGACATGATCGATATTCTCGCCATCGGTTTGCTGGGCGTGGTTCCCGAAGATGATTCTATTGTTATCAGCACAAACCGGGGGGAGCCCGTAGTGGGGAATGCGGGTTCCCAGGCGGGCCGGGCCTTCAAGAACATCGCCCGTAGGATTACCGGCGAGGACGTCCCATTCTTGGATCTGGACTCGAACCGGTCAGTTTTCGGGTGGCTCGGTCAGTTATTTGGTCTGCGCCAGCGTTGAAGGGGGGGCGCCATGGGTTTTCTGGACAGACTATTTGGCAGGCGGAAGTCTAGTAAGCAGGTAGCCAAGGAGCGACTGCAGCTGGTTCTCAGCCACGACAGGATGAGAATTCCCACCGGCATACTGGAACCGCTGAAAGATGATCTCATAAGAGTTATATCCAGCTACATTGACATTGATGAGGCTGGGATCACGGTCGAGTTTGGCAACCACGACGGGCAGAGGCGGTCACTGGTGGCAAGCATTCCTGTGATCGGAATGAGGCGAGACCGCGTCCAGCGATGAGAGGAGACAGGTCCTTTGCAAGGTAGTAGGCTGTGGCGACATGTGGACTGGGTGTTGATCATGGCCGTGATGGTCATTACCGCCCTGGGATTGATCATGATAGCTGGGTCTACTGCGGAGGGTTGGAGCACGGTCATGGCTTCATCCTTCGTGCGCCGGCAGGGGATTTTCGCCGTGTTGGGGCTGGCAGCGATGATCCTCGCCCTGTCAGTTGATTATCGGTACCTGCGCAGCCTGTCTCGCGTTTTCTATGTCATATCGTTGGTGCTTCTCGGTGCGGTGCTGCAGTATGGCACCGCGGCAGGAGGCGCCACACGGTGGTTGCTCCTGGGTTCCCTGAGGTTTCAGCCTGCAGAAGTGGTGAGGATTCTCATCATCATTACCTTAGCAAACCAGGTGACGGCTCCGGCCAGGAGGCGTGAAGATGAGTATACCTGGGGGGACTTCGCGTGGTCCGTGGTGCATGTGGGAGTGCCCGCAATGCTCGTTCTCGCTCAACCCGACCTTGGCACCGCCATGGTGTTCAGCGCTGTGCTCCTGGGGGAGCTCTACCTGGCCGGATTCAATCCCTGGAAACTGCTATTGGTCACGGGCGTTGCCGCCGCCGGGATTATGTCCACCCTGGTGGCCTACCTGAGGTATGGGGTGGAGATCCCCTTTCTCAAGCCGTACATGGTCAACCGGCTGATTGCTTTTGCAGATCCGACGGCGGATCCCACGGGAGCAGGCTACCATCTCAAACAGTCGATCATTGCCATTGGGTCGGGTCGGCTGACCGGCAACGGTCTTTTCAGGGGGGCCGGTGCCCAACTCCATTTCCTCCCGGAGCAACACACGGATTTCATTTTCTCTGCCCTGGGTGAGCAGGTGGGATTTGTGGGTGTGGCAGTCCTTCTTTGTGCCTTTTTGGTGATGTTTCTGCGCATGTTGTCCGCGGCAGCTGGAGCAGGGGATCGCTATGGGGCGGTCCTCGTCGGTGGCGTGGTGGCCATGCTTCTGTTCCGGGTGGTCGTCAACGTCGGGATGACGGTGGGGATCATGCCCATCACTGGTTTGCCCCTGCCCTTTGTCAGTTACGGTGGCAGCGCCCTCGTTTCCGACCTGATCTGTGTGGGCCTCGTATTGAACGTGGGCATGCGCCGTCATAAGATCCTTTTCTGATCGGTTCCGCTCCCCATTCTGCATAAAGGGGAGGGTGCACAAGTATAATTTATGTGCAGTCGAACATCAGGAGAGGACAGGCGCCCATGAGACGCTTACCCAGTCAAGGAGTGTCACAGAGGGAGGGAGCCCTGCGACGTCTATCTACTCGGGCCGGCAGGGGGAGGTCGTCCCTCGGTCGCATGGAATCCCTTGCCCAGAGCAAGCTGGCTCGCCAGGTGGCTTACTCCCTTCTGCTACTTATGGTGGTTCTCATAGCGCGTTGGGCACCCCTGGCTATTATGGAGGGTGGCCGAGCCCTTGTCTTCCGGGCTCTCACCGAGGAGACAGATTGGGGGCATCTGTTCGCCCAGCTATGGGAGCGAGTTGAGAATGTACAGGTGCTGAGGGACGCATCGATTCCGGTCTGGCTTTTGCCAGCTGGGGATAATGTGACGCCGACGGGGTTTTTGCCGCCGGTTGAAGGTGCGATCGTTTCCGGTTTTGGCTGGCGCGAGGATCCCGAGACCGGGGAACAGGTTTTTCATACGGGGGTAGATCTTGAAGCAGAGGAGGGCACTCCAGTGCTGGCGTCGGCTGCGGGTACGGTGCTGAAGGTGTGGGAGGATGATTTATACGGGTTGGCGGTGAAATTACAGCACCCGGGGGATTTTGCCACACTGTACGCTCACCTGATGGAAGCTAGGATCAGCGAGGGTGACTCGGTCCAGGGGGGAGAGGTGATCGCCCTTTCCGGAAGCTCTGGTAGAACGACGGGTCCCCACCTGCATTTCGAGATTCATGTTGACGGAAGAGCGGTGGATCCAGAACCGCAGATGTTGCGAGAGGAAGACAAGTGAGATCTCTGCCCCGGGCTGAGTGCACCTTCTATCTCGGAGGCACCCGGCTCTCCGTTCACTCCTCCGTTTTACTTTTGCTTGTCTGGGCGGTCCTGTCTGGCCGCGGTTGGGAGGCGGTCATTCTTGGCGGTGCCCTGTTCACCCACGAGATGGCACACTACATCGCCCTGAGGGGATACGGTCTGGCCCTTACGGGCATTCAGATCCTTCCCTTTGGTGCCAGGATGCAGATAAGCGGCACATCGGGACGGCCCGACGTGGAGGCTCCTGTTGCCCTGGCCGGGCCCCTGAACAACTTCATGCTCCTCGGCCTTGGACTGTTGCTGGGGTCCGCAGGTTGGGGAGAGGGTTATCTATGGGATTTCTTCCTGGCTGTCAATCTCGCCCTGGCCCTGTTCAACTTGATTCCCGCCCTTCCCCTCGACGGAGGACGGATGCTCCGGAGCTACCTGAGTGAGGGGTTGGGGGTTGCCCGGGCCAGCCGGATCATGGCGGATTGGGGGATCTGTTGGGGCGTACTCCTCGTTGCGGTGGCTGCGTACCTGGGTATTGCATTTGGACTCTATCTCTGGGCATTGTGTCTCGTTGGTGTCATACTATTTGTGACTGCTGTCGCCGAGAAGAGGGATGCTCCGGTTGTTCCCCTAGGGAATCTGTACCGGCGCAGGCCGGGGCGTAGGCGCGAGGTGCCTCCGCCCATTGAGCATCTGAGCGCGTACGGCGAGGAGACCGTGGTGAATGTGAGCCAGCGTCTGGGCAGCTACGGGTACGCGGTGATCTGGGTCCTCGATCGAAATCTTAAGATTATGGGAAAGGTCACCGAGGACGACCTGCGCCGGGCCGTCAGCGCCGGTGAAGCAGATGAGCCCCTGAGGAAATTGCTGGGTTGATGGCTGGACAGGTCTCCCAGCCGCTGCATGATTGAAGGTTTCTGTCTATGCGAGGGATTCTATATAATGATTGGGGGGGACAAGCCGGTCCGAAAGGAGCGAGATATTGGATCTGGCGCAATGCGTTGACAATCTTCTGCCGCAGGTGGACCGCCCCAGCAGGTACATGGGAGGCGAGTTGCACGCGGTGAAAAAGGACTGGGATGAGACCCAGGTCAGGTTTGCCCTTGCGTATCCCGATCTGTACGAGGTGGGGATGTCTCACCTGGGAACGCAGATCCTGTATGGGATCCTCAACGAGCATCCGAACTGCTTGGCTGAGCGGGTGTTCAGCCCGGCCGCGGACATGGAGCGATTGTTGAGAGGGGGGAACATCCCCCTGTTCTCCCTGGAGAGTCGCCGCCCGATCAGGGATTTTGATGTTTTTGGCATTACCCTGCAGTACGAGATGACCTACACCAATGTCCTGAATCTCCTCTCCCTGTCTTCAATCCCCCTGCGTTCCGAGGACCGGGGAGAAACCGATCCCTTTGTTGTGGCGGGAGGCCCGTGCGCCTTCAACGTCGAGCCTATGGCGGCCTTTTTCGATTTTGTGGTTCTCGGTGACGGTGAGGAGATTGCCCCGGAGCTCGTCGACAGTTATGCCGGTTGGGCTGCAGAGGGGCGCCCTGGGGGACGAGAGGGGGTCCTGGAGCGGGTGGCTGGCCTGGACGGGGTCTATGTGCCGGGTTTTTATCGCCCACACTACAATGATCGGGGTGAATTTGTCTCCCTTGAGCCCCTGCGTGAGTGGGCTCCGAGGATCCTGAAGCGGGTGATTCGGGACCTGGGAGAGGTGACCTTCCCCACCCGGCCTGTGGTTCCCTTTGCCGAGATGGTCCATGACCGGGCGGTCATGGAGCTGTTCAGGGGCTGCACCCGGGGATGCAGGTTTTGCATGGCCGGTATGGTTTACCGTCCGGTCCGGGAGAGGTCGCCGGAGAAGGTCGTGGACCTCTGTTATGAGATGGTGGAGAACACGGGATACTCTGAGGTGTCCCTGTCTTCCCTGTCGACGACGGATTACTCCGAGATCGAGAAGGTTATGGACGAGCTGACGGGTCGATTTGAAGAGACCCGCACCAGCGTTTCACTTCCCTCCCTGCGGATTGATGAGTTCTCGGTGAAGATGGCAGAGAAGGTCCGAGAGGTCCGCCAGACCGGGATCACCCTCGCCCCCGAGGCGGGAACTCAGCGCCTGCGGGACGTGATCAATAAGGGAGTCTCGGAGGAGAATTATGTGAATTCACTGGAGGCCGCCTTCGCCTCAGGATGTGACACGGTGAAGCTGTACTTCATGATCGGTCTTCCCACTGAGACCGATGAAGACGTTCGGGGCATTGTGACCCTGGTGCAGACCGCCCGAGAGATCTACCGCACCTTTTCTGAGTCAAAGCGGAGCCTGCGCATCAACCTGAGCGTCGCCTGCTTCATTCCGAAACCACACACCCCCTTTCAGTGGGAACCCCAGCTGTCCGTGGAGGAGTTTCAGCGGCGGATCCAGCTGCTGCGGGACGAGCTACCGCGTAGGGGAGTCAAATTCAGCTGGCACGAACCCGAGATGAGCCTGATTGAGGGTGTGTTTTCTCGCGGTGACCGCCGGTTGGCCGGAGCGGTGCAGAGGGTGTGGGAGGCGGGATGCAGATTTGATGGCTGGTCCGAATTCTTTGATCCACAGACCTGGTTTGCTGGCCTGGAGGCAGTGGGCGTGGATGCGCATCGGTACGCCGGGCGCACCCGGAGTGAGGACGAGCCCCTGCCCTGGGATCATCTGGACGCAGGGGTGACGAAGGAGTTTTTGCAGCGGGAACGGGCGAGGGCATACCGGGGGCAGGTCACCGGCGATTGTCGGTGGACGGGCTGCCCGGGTTGTGGTGTGTGTGAGGGACTTGGAATCGCTTCCTCACCCCTCGACGATGACGATTCCCGATGCCCCGGTGATACCGGTGTCTGAGCGCATACGCTGTAAACTGGTGATTGAACCCCGGGTCCGCTGGGTGTCCCACCTGGAGTTTCTACGTGTTGTGGCCAGGACCGTGACAAGGGCGGCCTTGCCGGTGAGATACAGCGAGGGGTTCAATCCGCACCTCCTGGTCTCTTTTGCGGCTGCCCGCCCGGTGGGCCTTTCGAGTGAGGCAGAGTTTGTGGATCTGATGACCGATGGAAGCGTGTGTGCGGGGCGGGTGCAGAGAGGGATGAACGATGCTTTTCCAGGGGGTTTTTGTGTGCGTGAGGCTCGCCCGGTTCCGCCGGAGGGCCCCAGCCTGACATCCGTGATCAATACTTCCCAGTACCGTTATCACCTGGAGACGGATCGGATGGATCCGTTGGCGGAGGCGGTCCGTTCCTTCCTCGACCGGGATGAAGTGGTCGTGCTGAGAAAACGGCACAAGAAATCCGACCGCATGGTCGACATAAGGCCCCACGTATACGACGTGAGCATGTTTTGTGCAGACGGCGGAGGGATTCAACTCTCCGCGGACATGGCCCTGGGAGGGCAGCATAACGTCAGGCCGCAGGAGTTACTGGGGGCCCTGGCATCCCTGGCAGGTCCAGGCAGGGAAGATCTACCGGTACGGATGCATCGGTTGGACATGTACCGGCTTGAGGATGGAAACAGAATTGAGCCCTGGGACCTCTAAGTGGTTCATGGGCACGAGATCACTTTTTTGTGGGAGATGGAAACTATGAAGAAGGAAATCCTGGTCAGTGTTGACCAGGACGAAGTGCGTGTGGCAATAACGGAAGCGCTGCAGCTCGTGGAATTCTATATTGAGCGCCCCACGAGTGAGCGGATCGCTGGTAATGTCTACATGGGTAGGGTGGAGAATGTCCTCCCGGGTATGGAGGCGTGCTTCGTTGATGTGGGCCTGGAGCGAAATGCCTTTCTTTACGTCGATGATGCATACCCGGTGCGAAGCGAGGAGGAGGACGAGCTTCCAGACAATGTTAAGAGGGCTACCATCAGCAAGTTGGTCCACCGGGGACAGCGGGTGATGGTCCAGATCGTCAAGGAGCCGATCGGCAGCAAAGGGGCGAGGGTCACCCGGAGCGTGACACTTCCCGGTCGCTATCTGGTGTTGATGCCGGTAGTGGATTATGTCGGCGTGTCCCGGCGGATCACCGACGAGAAGGAGCGTTCTCGCCTGAAACAGATCGCCCAATCGATCCGTGACCCGGGCACCGGCCTGATTGTGCGAACGGTGGCGGAGGGAAAGGGAACGAAAGAAATCAGCGACGATTACAACTTCCTGGTGAAGCAGTGGAGGGAAATCCAGCAGAAGAGTCGAAATGCCAGGGCTCCGTCCCTTCTTTACCAGGATATGGGCTTGAGCTACCGCGTCCTGAGGGACTGCCTGGACGCGAACGTGAGCTCTTTACTGGTCGATGACCGGGCAGAGTATGAGAAGATTCTCGGTCTCCTAGATGTACTGGCACCTCGGCGCAAGAGAGTGGTCAAGTTGTATCGCGAGAAGGGGCAGCTTTTTGACAAGCGCGGGATCAACGAGGAGATCGAAAGGGCCATTTCGCGACGGGTTTGGCTGGATTGTGGCGGATATCTCGTGTTCGATCGGACCGAGGCCCTCACCTCCATCGATTTGAACACAGGACGGTACGTGGGGTCCGCAGATCTGCAGACCACGGTGGTCAAGACCAATCTTGAGGCAGCCGAGGAGATCGCCCGGCAGCTTCGGATCCGGGACATCGGTGGGATCATCATCATTGACTTCATTGATATGGATGCTCCGAAGAACCGGGAGAAGGTTGTGGAGGTCCTGGAGAATGCGTTGAGCCGGGACAAGACGAAGGCCACGGTGCTGGGCATCACTCAATTGGGCCTGGTGGAGATGACCAGGAAGAAGGTTAAGGAGAGCCTGGGAGACATACTTCTGAAGCCATGCCCTTACTGCGAGGGATCAGGCCAGGTGGTTTCGGAACACACCATGGGCGGCAAGGTGCGTTCGGAGATCCGCAAGGCGCTGCTGCAGTCTTCGGCCCAGGCTCTTCTGATCGAAGTTCATCCGTCTGTTGCGGCGCTTGTGATCGGGGCAGGTGGGAGCAATTTGAAGAAACTAGAGGAACAGACGGGCCGCAGCGTCTACGTTCGGGGTGCCGAGTCGTGCCACCCCGAGGAGATGAAGATCGTGGCGATGGGCAATCGGGAGGACGTGGAGCGGCAGGCCCTTCCGGTCAAGGAGGGCGATGTCCTGGAGCTCAAGATCGAGGAACCCCACGTGTCCAATGCCAAGGATGGGATTGCCAGGGTCGAAGGTTATGTCATTGACGTTGAGGCGGGGGGGCGGTTTGTCGGAGATACGGCCAAGGTGGAGATCGTGAAGGCGTACCGGACCTATGCGAGGGCCCGGCTCATGTGATCGAAATACTGGGGGTTTCCCCGTTGTCTTTGAGGGTCGGAGCGAAGGTCTCGCTCCGACCCTCACACTGGTTTGTTGTTTTGGGGAAGCGTCATGGGCGGCAGCCTCCCAGTGCCGTCGGGTGGTCTCTCACAGAGGCTTCCGCAGACCGTGTGGATCTTTTCGTTGATGCCCAGAACCCGTCGCAATGCCCGATACCGAGGGCACAGGAGGCGATCTTATACCGTCGATTTTCTCCATGTGCCCGGGTTTCCCCGGGTGCGAAGACAGTCTGCACATGGTGATCCCGAAAGGTAGTTGAGACCGATGCGTCAAAGGACATCATCATCGGGGCCGGGATCGCTGGCCTGGCCACGGGATGCAGCCCTGGCCGGTGCCGAAGGGCGGTGTGAAGGCGATGATTGGAGGCTTGAGCCGCACTCTGCCCGGCCTGGCCGATTTCCACATGGTCGGCCATTGGGCCGAGGGCATGATCGGGATCTCCACGGCGGCACTGTCCATGCGGCGTCTAATCCAGCGCCTCTGCAAGCAGAAAAGGCGTTCCTTCGAGACGACGTAGCATACATAGCGTGGCCGGGACAGCGAGGAGGTAGGTGCGCGTAGTCCCTTTGAAGACGCCCGAACTATGGCTAACGGAGGGGGTCGGCATAGGACCTCTGTGTTGTAGGGATACTGAGGCAGTAGATGGGAACATTGCCAGGATGTTCCGAAAGCGATCCGACGCTTCGGAGGTAGCTGTGGCGGTGTTGACGCACGGCACGAATGTGATGGAGGAGAGGGCTAACTGTCGGTGTGTCGATTGATTCGCCTCGCCCGGGGGTGATGACGGCGGCGATGAGGGATACGGCTGCGGGACATGATGAGCCCATTTGAAGGGAGACGGTTAAGATGAATGCTGATCTGTTTGCAGAAGTACAGGGTGCTTTGGACCGGGAGTTTTTCGTTGACGTTCTCAGGGAGATCATTGAGATTCCCACGGAGGTCCCCCTCGGACCGGACACCCTGATCGATGCCGATCATCCTAAGCTGGTGGAATATGTTCAGGACGTTCTGCGACCCATCATGGAAGACGCCGGCATTTACAATATATTGGAGATGCCTCTGAACCAGGTGGTGGTGAAGATGGGATCGGGAATCTCGGGCGAGTCCCTTCTGATCCAGGCGTACACGCCGACCCAGCACCAGAACCTGATGAGGGATCCCTTCATCGCCAGAATTGCATGTGTCCCCGAACTTGAAGGCGACGAACGCGAGGGGGACTCTCCGGAGGGCGGAGCGCCCCACGCGTCGCATGAGCCGGCGATTTTCGGACAGGGCGTCAGCCAGAATAAAGTCCACCAGGCGGCGATGATTACAGTGCTCAAGGCCTTCGTGGAGTCGGAGGCGCCCCTCGAGGGCACGTTGTATTTTGCGATAAATAATGAGGGGCGAAGCAGTCACCACTGTTCCGAGGCGATCATCGCACACCTCAATCCAAAGCCCAGGTACGGGATCCTTCTCACTGGAACGGGTATGAACATCACCGTGGCTAACCGGGGCCGCGTCGACGTTTATGTGCACGTGCGGGGGAAGGCCGCTCATTCGAGCACGCCCTGGCTGGGGCACAGCGCCATCGACGGGGCCAACGAAGTCATCAATCGGATCCGCGCGATGCAGTTCAGCAAGACTCACCCGAACCTTGGAGGGCAGCACGCGGTTCCCTACCAGGTGGTATACTCGCCGGTTGCTCCGCACACCTTACCGGATTATGCTAGGATTTCCGTCGACCGGAGGCTGCTTCCCGGCGATGATGTTGTAGAGGCGGTGAACGAGGTCCGCGCCGCGATCGGCGACATATCCCCC